>CAYJXJ010000082.1:4816-19162 GCA_964374095.1 uncultured Elusimicrobia bacterium | reverse complement strand
CCACGTCTGGCCGTTGACGCGAACGACGGCCACCTGGTGCCACTGCCCGTCGTTGAGCCCCGCGCCCACGGTGTTGTCCTGGTTGCCCCCGGCCTCGCGGGAATCGAAGCGCCGCAGTCCCCCCGCGTTGAGTCCAAAACCCCAATACTTGGTCGCGTCCTGGTGCGAGATGATGCGCTGCAAGCCCGTGGCGGAGCTCCTGATCCAGGCGCTCAGGGTGTAGTTCCCGGAAAAATTGAAAGTGGCGGTCACCGGGACTACACCGTACTTCGTGCCGTTGACGTCCAGCCGGCTGTTGCCGAACCGCCCCGGCGTGACGAAGCTGTAATCGCTGGCGCCCGTGGGAAGGTTGTTGACTCCGGCCGTGGCGGTGCTCGCCGGGCAGCCGCCGACGAACGGCAGGGGGGAGATCGGCGTTGTGGCGACGACCAGGAATTGGTCGAGGGTCATGGGGGCGTTGCCGGTGCACGAAGGGGTTGTGGAACTCGCGGAGTAGCCGCAGTGGCCGAGGTTGATGGTCGGAGAGCCGTTAGGGTCGCTGAAAGTCCAGTTCCAGCGCCGGCAGTCGAACGTGGACTTGCAGGATATCTCGGGGAGGCAGCCGGTATCCGTCGCCGTGTAGGCGATGGTGGAGGAGGCGCCGGAGAAGTTGTTGAAGCGCCAGAGGGCCACCGTGGCGCTGGGCACGATGGAGGGTCGGTCCTGACCCGTCTTGAGTCCGTCGTTGTCCTGGACCGGAACGCGGATCTGGGGCGATTGTTTGTTGGTGGACTCGCCGGCCACGAAAGACCCGTCGCATTGTTCGACCGTGGCCGGGGAGAGCGTGGGGCCGGCGAGCAGCGGCGCGGCCGCCGAGGCGAGAAGGACCAGGCCGCCGAGCAATGCCTTCATTCTTGGATGTTGGGGAACCACGCGGCAATGGGAGCGGGCGCGAGCCACTCGCGCCGGATCCTATTAAGAAGTATACCGCGCGTATTAGGGAATTATTGCTCTGCGGCGTTCCGGAGGAAGGCGAGGGCGTCGCGGCGTGATTTCAGCTGTCCAACGGCCTGAGCTTCGCGTAACATCTCCAATAGTGCGCCGACCCGGGGGCCCGGGGGGATATGAAGCAGGCGCATGACGTCGCGTCCGTCCGCCAGCCGGCCGGGCGGGGCGTTGGTCGGGGCGAACCTGGCCTTGATCAGTTGGGCCACCGCGCGCAAGTGCGCGACGGTCTTGCGGCATTCCGGCGCGACGCGCCGCGGATCGCCGGAGCCGGCGTGGAGGGCCGGCACGAGGCGCAAGAGGACGGGCTCGGGCAGATAGCTGGCGTGGTCGGACCACGCCACCAGCAGGAGGCTGATGGCATTGTCTCCGAGGTCACGGAAGAACCGGTAGGAGGCGCGCGGGGTGATCGGCCCCCCGGCGACGAGATTGCCCGGGCGCAGGTGCTGCGCCACGACCGTGGAGACGGTCGCGATGTCTTCGCGCGGGAATCGAAGGGACTTGAGAATGGCGGCCGACGCCTTGGCGCCCAGCGCGTCATGGCCGAAGAATCGCAGGCGGCCGTCGAGCCGGCGGGCCGTGGCGGGCTTGGAAACGTCGTGGAGGAGGGCGGCCAGGAGGAGGACGGCGCGATGACGAGAGAATCCTCGCGCCCGGGCCATCATGTTCTCTCGGAGCGATTCCGATTCCTGGGGAAACGGCCGTTCCAGGTTGGACAGCAGCCAATCCGCCCGGGCCACCGTGTCCAGGGAGTGCGTGAGCACGCCCCCCGCGCCGTAATATTCGAGCGCGCAGCGGCGGGAGGGCTCCAGCGCCGGAAAGACCGCCGTGAGGACGCGGCAGGCGTCCATCCGCCGCACCCACCCGGAAGCGCCGGGCTCGGCGAGCAGGAGGACGAGTTCGTTTTGGATGCGCTCGGGGGCGCAGCGCCGGAGCCCGGCGCGCTGAAGCCGGAGGAGCCGGAGGGTCTTCTCCTCGATCTCCATCCCCAGTTGGCCCGCAAGCCGGAAGGCCCGCAGTATCCGCAGGGGATCTTCGGCCAGCCGCTCGCCGCTTTCCGTTCGGATCAAGCGGCGGGCCAGGTCCGCCAGGCCTCCCCGGGGGTCCAGCAGGCCGCCCGGGGCGATCTCCGGGGCCAGGCGGGTCGAGAGCGGTACGGCGAGGGCGTTGACGCTGAAATCACGCCGGGCGAGGTCCGGGACGATGCCCCCGGCCGCGAGGGCGGCGACGTCGAGATGAAGGAGCCCGCGGCCGGGTTTGAGCGCCACGCGATAGATCCCGCGTTGGGCATCGAGAGGGACCAGCGTTCCGCGGAGCAGATCCGCCAGACGGCCCGCCGAGCGTCGGGGATGCCCGACCGCCAAATCCAACTCTCGGACCGGACGCCCCAGCCAGGCGTCCCGCAGCGCCCCCCCCACGAGGTAGCCTCCCGGGCAGACCCGGGCGGCCGCGCGGAGGACGCGAACGGCCTCAGGACTTAGGCGCAACGGCCCGCTTCTCGAGCTCAATCTTGCGGAGCTCGCGCTTCAGCACCTTTTGGAGGGCGTTCTTCGGGAGGGCCTCGAGGATCTCGAAATCGCGCGGTCTTTTGTAATTGTCGAGTTTCTCCCGGAAGAACTTGGTGATCTCCGGCTTATCCACGGCCGCCCCCTTGTGCAGCACGAGGAAGGCCTTGATGGATTCGTCCCCAGTCTCGTCGGGTATGCCGATGACGGCGGCCTCGGCGATGGCCGGATGCTCGAGGATCTTGGCCTCGACCTGCGCCGAGAAGACCTTGAGCCCCTTGATGATGATCATGTCCTTCTTGCGGTCCCGGATGAAGACGAACCCATCCCTGTCGATGACTCCGATGTCCCCTGATTTGAACCAGCCGTCGCGCGTGAAGGAGTCGCGCGTGGCCTCCGGCAGGTTGAAGTAGCCCTTCATGATGTTGGGGCCCGAAATGCAGATCTCGCCCTCTTGGTCGGGCCCCAACGGCTTTTCGGCATCGTCTACGATCTTGACCCGCACGTCCCTGATGGGTTTGCCCACCGAGGCCCGGCGGCGGGCTTCGAGGGCATTGACCGTGGCCACGGGGCTGGTCTCGGTCAGGCCGTAGCCCTCGAGAATCGGCACCCCGAAGGCATTTTCGAAGGCGTCGGCCACCGTGGGCGAGAGCGGCGCGGCTCCGGAAAGGCACATGCGGACCCTCCGGAAGAACCACCATTTCAGGATGAGGCCCTTGAGTCCCTGGGCCTCCTTGGCGAGCACGGCGTAGACCTGGGGCACCGCCGCGAACAGGCTCACCCCATGGCTCCCCATCATTTGCAGCCAGGGTTTGGCGGGCGCGATCGCGGGCCAGACGATGAGCTTTGTCTTGAGGGCGATGCTGAGGAGGACGTTGCCCGTCCAGGCGAAGCTGTGGAACATGGGCAGGATGCAGAGTCCGACATCGGAGTTGTTGAGGCCCATGTGCTCGATGGTGCCGAGGGTGTTGGTGACGAGGTTCTTGTGGGTCAGCATCACGCCCTTGGGGTTGCCGGTCGTTCCGGAGGTGTAGAGGATGGCGACCGTTTCGTCTTCGGGAGAATGATCGCCCGCGAAGGGTCCCTCGGCGGGTGTCAGGCTTAGTCTTGAGAACGCCTCCTCGATCCCGCCGCCGTCGGGCGACTCGGCGTCCGTCACCCACAGGCGCTTGAGGGTGGGGACTTTCGCGGCGGCCTGGCGCAGCCCCGGCAGGAACTCCCTTTGCGTGACGACGCCGACGGCCTTGCAGTCGTTGAGCATGTAGGCGAGCTCGTCGGCCTTTTGCACCATGAAGTTGATGGGGACGGCGATGGCGCGCAGGCGGTTGAGCCCGAAATAGGCGATCACGAACTCGGGGGCGTTGCGGTGGATGATGGCCACGCAGGCCTGTGGACCGACCCCGGCGGCGCGAAGGCCGGTCGCGGTGTTGAGGACCGCGGCATGCAGCTCGCCGAAAGTGATCTTCCGATCGGCGGTGACGTAGGCCGTGCGGCGTCCCGCCTCGGCGGCGGCGGCGTCAAGCATTTTGTTCAGTGTTTTCATTTGTCGGTGCCTCTGTGGATAACCCTGGGGAATGAATGTCCGATGCCGTCGACTATGTCCTGAGTGTCCGGCCTGGGGGCCACTATTTTTGCCTCGGATCGAGGATGTCCCGGACGGCGTCGCCCAGGAGGTTCCAGCCTAAGACGAAGAGGAAAATCGTGAAGCCGGGAATGAAGACCGTGTGCCAATAAGCGAATGGATTTCCCGAGTTGCCGAGGATCCAGTTGCGCGACAGCGAGATCAACTGCCCCCAGTCGGCGTAGCCGACCGGCGCGCCCAGGCCGAGAAAGCTCAAGGCGGCCGCGGTGATGACGATGCGTCCCATCGAAAGCGAGGCGACGACCAAGAGCGGGTAGATGGCGTTGGGGATGATGTGCCGGAACAGGATTCGGGCGTCCGAGGCTCCGACCGCCCGGGCGGCGAGCACGAACTCGCGCTCCTTGAGCGAGAGGACGTCGCCGCGCAGCAGACGCGCGTAGGACGGCCAACTCACGGCCGTGACGGCCAGCATGACGTTCTGCAGGCTGGGGCCTTTGACCGCGACGATCACCACGGCCAGGAGTATGTCCGGGAAGGCCAGTATGATGTCGGTGGCCCGCATGATGATCTCGTCGACCCAGCCCCCGTAGAAACCGGCCGTCCCACCGACCAAAATCCCCAATAGGAGGGACGTGACGACCACGGTGAGCGCTACCTGAAAGGCGGTCCGCGATCCCCAGACCATGCCGTAGTAGAGGTCGTACTGCTGCTCGGTGGTCCCGAAGCGGTGCTTGGCGCTGGGCCGGACGGGGTCCGGGCTGTAGCCGTCTTGGGGGATGAGATAGGCATCTCGAGCGTTGGGGGGCGGGGGCGCGAGCACGGGGGCCAGGACCGCGACCATGGCGAAGAGGCCGATCAAGGTCGCCCCGGCCAGGGACATGGGCTTGCGGCGCAGATTTTTCCAAACGCGCTGTCCCCAGGTCTTTTCGACGGCGCTCCCCGCGGGCGCGGTCATCCGATTCGGATCCTGGGGTCGACGAAGGCGTAGAGCAGGTCGGAGATCAGATTGGCGATTACGAAGAGCAGGGCCGCGAGCAAGGTCGAGCCGAGCACCCCGGGGACATCGAGCTGTTGGGCCGCGATCACGCCCCAGCGTCCGATCCCGGGGAAGTCGAAGACGGTTTCCGTGATGACCACTCCCCCCAGCAGGCCCACGAAGAGGAGGCTTGAGAGCGTGACCACGGGGATAAGGGCGTTCTTGAGGGCATGACGCCGGATGACGACGCTTTCGGGCAGGCCCTTGGCCCGCGCGGTGCGGACATAGTCCTTGCCCATTTCCTCGAGCATGGAGGAACGCGTGATGCGCAGCAGGAGCGCCACGCTGATGTAGATCAAAGTCGAGGCCGGCAGGACCAGATGCTTGGCCAAGTCGAGGAAGGCCTTGCCTTCTCCGTTGAGCAGGGCGTCGAGGCTCAAGATGCCGGTGTAGTGGCGGAAGGATTGGGTATGCACCAGCAGATCGACGTCGAGCGAATAGCGGCCGGGCGGGAACCACTGGAGCTTGCCGTAGAATATCATCAGCAGCATCAGCCCCAGCACGAAGCTCGGGAGGGAATAGCCGGTGATGGCCACGAAGCGCGTGACGTGGTCCACGGCCTTGTCCTTGTGCACGGCGGAGAGCGTGCCGAAATAGACTCCGATGAGCAGGATGGGGATGAAGGCGCAGAGCGTGAGTTCGAAGGTGGCCGGCAAAAACGCCCGGATCGCGTCCTCCACGGGCATCTTGGCCGTCTCGGAGTAGCCGAGGCTGCCGTGGGCCACTTGCTTGAGCCAAATCCAGTACTGGACCGGCATGGGCTTGCGGAGGCCGTACTTCTCGATCACGGCGTCGAGGGCCGATAATTGGCGCGGGTCCTTGACGTAGAGCGAGGCCCGCATCTCGGGCGTCAAGAATTGCAGGGCGGTGAAGAGCAGGACCGTCACCCCGAACATGACCAGCGGCAGGAAAGCCAGGCGCTTGAGGATGAATTTCAGCATTCGGGCTAGCGCTTGCTGATCGGGTAGAAGTAGCTCCCGTAGGGCGAGTCGGGGAAGATGGCGTTGTGGTACCACCCCTTGACCCAGTCGCGCTGGACGCGGTAGCGGACCTTGTCGAGCAGGACGATATGCGGCAGTTCTTCGTAGGCCAGGGCCTGGAGCTGGGCGTAGATGGCCTTGCGCTTGGCCCAATCCGTCTCCTTAAGCCCCGACTCGACGAGCGCGTCCATGGCGGGATTGGAGTACACCTGCTGGACGGGATAATTCCCCTTGGAGTGGAAGAAGGGAAACGTGAAGTTGTGGGGGTCGGGGTAGTCCGCGTTCCAGCCGAGGGTGAAAAGCGGGAGCTTGTGGAATTTCTGCCCGTCCAGGAAGGTGGACCACTGCACGGGACGCACGTCGATCTGGAACTTGGGATTGAGGGATTCGACGCTGCGCTTGAGCATCTGGCAGAGGGCTTGCCGGGGGGTGTTTCCCTCGTTGAAGGTCATGGTCAGCTTGAATCCCTTGTCCCAGACCCGGCCTCCCCAGGCCTTCTTGAAATGCTCGACGGCCTTGGCCGGGTCGTAGGAGTAGGTCTTCTGCTTGGGGTTGTGCCCCGGGAGGCTCTTGGGGATGGCGCCGGTGGCCTGGGTCCCGCGTCCCCGGAACACGTCCTTGATGTAGCCCGCGTAATCGATGGAATAGGCGAAGGCCCGGCGGACGTCCTTATCGGTGAAAAAGTCCGAAGGGATGCCTTGGCCGTCGAGCTTGCCGGAGCCGATGTCCTTGTTGCCCGCGGCCATGATCTTGAAGGTGAAGAAGATAACGGGATTCATCTCGGCCGTCGGCAGGTTCTCGACCAGCTCGATTCCCGGGAGGTTCTGGAGCTGGGAAAACTCGGGCCACTCGGCCGAGATGGCGTCGGCGTCGCCCGCCTCGAGCTTGAGCTTGCGCGTCGCGAATTCCTTAATGCCCTTGATGACCACGCGGTGGAGGGCCGCGGGCTTGCGCCAGTAGCCCTCGTGCCGGGTGAGGATGACGGTCTTGGTCGCCTTATCCCACCGCTCGAGGTAGAAGGGCCCGGTGCCGTTCATGTGGTCGTACATGTAGGAGGCTTCCTTGGTGGGGTTGTTGTGCTTGGGCAGGGTCGCCTCGGTTCCGTCCCAGTCCCCGTGGGCCATGGACCAATTCTTCGAGACGACCGCGCCCCAGGAGGCGAGCAGGGTCAGGATCGAGGCGTCGGCGCGCGGCAGGGTGATGACCACGTTGTCGCCCGAGACGCGCACGGCTTTGTCGGCGTCCTTGAAGACATTGGGCTTGAGCTTGCCGCCGGCGTCGCGGGTCGCCGGGTCGCCCAGGATCGGCTCTAGAAGCAGAGAGGAGGGGCCCGCGTCCCGGTCCTGGAGCAGGAAGCGCATGATCGAGTACTTGACGTCATCGGGCGTGAGGGGCCTCCCGTCGTGGAACTTGACCCCTTGGCGTATGGGGAAGGTGTAGGTGCGGCCGTCCTTGGAGATGAGGCCGTTCTTGCGGGACGGCACTTTGGCCGACAGAATCGGCACGAGCTTCTCGGTGGAGGGCCCGTCATAGGAGAGGAGCGCTTCGAGGACGTTGAGGATGACGAGGTGGCTGGCCGTGTCGTAGGAGTAGGCCGGGTCGAGGCTGTCTTGGTCGGAGGTCGTGAGGTAGGTGTAGGTGTCGGGGTCCTTGACCGCGGCGGATTGAACGTGTGCCGCGGAGAAGGCTATCAGCCCGGCCAGGAATGACATTCGCATCATGGGACCGCTCCTTGAATTCTCCGGCATGATGGTACTATATCTTGGCCGGCGCCAGGCATGAAGAACTCCGCCGCGGCGATGGCGGCCGTGCCCGCGTGTTCCGGGTCGTCGAGTGGGGCTACATCCCCTCCTTGGAGAGGTCGTAGTAGTAGCTGCCGTAGGGCGAGTCCGGGAAGATCGGGTTGAAGACGAAGCCCTTCACCCAGGTCCGCTGCGAGCGGTAGCGCACCCCCTCGGCGATGTGGACGTGGGGCACCTCGTCGAAGGCGATCTTCTGGAGCTTGAGGTAGTGGAACTCCCGCCGGGCCGGATCGAGGACCGAGGCCGCGGCCTCGATGTGCTTGTCCGCCGCGGGGTTGGAGTATTTCTGCTTGCCCGGGAAGTAGCCGGCCGAGTGCAGGAGCGGGAAGGCGAAGTTGTGGGCGTCCGGGAAATCCGCCTGCCAAGCCCCCATGAACGCGGCGAACTTGCCGGCCTGGTTCTGCTCGAGGAACGTCGACCACTGGACGTTGCGCACGTCGATCCTGAATTTCGGATTCAGGGACTCGACGTTCTTCTTGATCATGTTGCACAGGGTCATCGCCGGGGCCGAGCCGGCGTTGTAGACCAAGATGAACTTGAAGCCTTTCTCCCCGACCTTCCCCCCATGGGCCTTGCGCAGGTGCTCCGCGGCCTTCTGGGGGTCGAAGGAGTGCTTCGGGAGGTCGGCCCGGTAGCCTACCAGGCCCGGCGGGATGAAGCTCGAGGCTTGGCGGCCCTTGCCGCGGATGATGTCGCGGACGTAGGCGTCGTAGTCGATCGAGTAGGCGAAGGCCTTGCGCACGTCGACGTCGCCGAAGAAGTCGGCGGGTATGCCCTGGCCGTCGAGCTTCCCGGACCCCACGTAGGGGTTGCCGGTCATGTTGATCTTGAAGGTGAAGAAGAGGATGCCGCTGCGCTCGAGGTTCTGCAGGCCGTCGATGAGCTGGATTCCGGGGAGATTCTCGAGCTGGTTGAAGTACATCTGGGGGCCGTAGATGGTGTCGGCGTCGCCGGCCTGGAGCATGAGCTTGCGGGTGTTGAACTCGTCGATGACCTTGGTCACCACCCGCTTGAGCCTGGCGGGACCCCGCCAGTACCCCTCGTGCCGGGACAGGACGATCTCCTTGGTCTTCTTGTCGAAGCGCTCCAAGGTGTAGGGGCCGGTGCCGTTGGCGTGATCGAGCAGGTAGGAGGCTTCCCGCTTGGGGTTGTTGTGCTCGGCCAGGGTCGCGGCGTTGCCGTCCCACTGGCCGTGGGCGGCGCACCAGGGCTTGGACACGATCGCCCCGAAGCCGGCCACGACGCTGAGGAAGGGGGCGAAGGGCTTCTTGAGGCGGATGACGACGGACTCCCCTTCGACCGCCACCGCCTTGCCCGCGCGCTCCCAGATGTCGCCCCGGAGCTTGCCGTCCCGCCGGGTCGAGCTGAGCCCGAGGACGGGCTCGAGCAGCAGCGACGAGGGCCCGCCGTCGCGGTCCAGAAGCATGAAGCGCAGGAGGGAGTAACGGACGTCCTCGGGGGTGAGCGGCGAGCCGTCATGGAACTTGACGCCCTGGCGGATCGGGAAGCGGTAGGTGAGGCTGTCCTTGGAGATGAGCTTGTTGGCGATCGAGGGGACCTTGTCCGCCAGGCGGCCGATGAGGTCTTTGTCCTGCACCCCGGAGCCCTGGTAGGCGAGCAGGTACTCGTACATGTTGGCGATGATGTTATGGCTGGCGGTGTCGTAGGACCAGGCCGGGTCGAAGCTCTCCGGGTCGCCGGTGGTCAGATGGATGAAGGTGTCGGGGTTCTTCGGCGCGGCGGCGATCGCGGCGGGCAGCAGGGCGGCGAGGAGGAGGGTTCGGACTATATTTGTCATGGCCCGATTCTAGCGCATTGGACGGGGTGTGTAAATGCGGGAAAATTGATACCCTCCCTTTATGGCCGCCCGCCCGGGCCCCCCCGCCGAGGTGTTGGATCCCTTGTCCGTTGCCGGCCGCTTCGCGCTCGCGGGGCGAGCCGAGTCCGCGCAGCCGCTGGCGCGGGGGCACATCAACGACACCTTCGTCATCGCCTGCCCGCAACGGCGCTACGTCCTCCAGCGGATCAACCGCGCCGTTTTCAAGAATCCCGGGTCCCAGATGCTCAACGTGGCGCGGGTCTGCCAGCACCTGCGCCTCAAAGTCCCGGATCCCCGCCGCAGGCTCGAGTTGGTTCCCCCCCGCGGAGGCGGCCTGCTCCATCGCGATCCTTCCGGGGGCTGCTGGAGGATGTACCTTTACATCGAGGGATCGATTTCGGTGGACGTCCTGGAAGACCCGCGGCAGGCGCGCGAGGCGGGCCGGGCCTTCGGCCGCTTCCAGGCCCAACTCTCCGACCTGCCGGCCGCTTCCCTCAGGGAGACTCTCCCGGACTTCCACGACACCCCGCGGCGCCTGGAGGCTCTGGAGAGGGCGGCGCGGGAGGACGGCGCCGGCCGAGCCCGGGGGGCCGCCGCCGAGATCGCCTTCGCTCGGGACCATGCGGCCTGGGCGCCCCTCCTGGAGGATCTGAGGCGTTCCGGCGCGGCTCCCGTCCGCGCGGTCCACAACGACACCAAGATCAACAACGTCCTCTTTGACGCGTCGACCGGCGAGGCCCTGGCGGTGGTGGACCTCGACACCGTGATGCCGGGGCTTTCCCTCTACGATTTCGGAGACTTGGTCCGGAGCTGTGTCAGCCCCGCGCCCGAGGACGAAGCCGATCTCTCCCAGGTTCGGGTGCGTCCGGAGGTTTTCGGGGCGCTCGCCGCGGGCTATCTGGAGGAGGCCGGGGCGATGCTGACTCCTTTCGAGCGGGCCAACCTCGCGGTAAGCCCCAAGGTCATCACCTACGAGCTGGGACTGCGCTTTCTCACCGACCATTTGGACGGCGACATCTACTTCAAGATCCGGGAGCCCGGCCACAACCTGCGGCGCTGCCGGGCGCAATTCCACCTGGCCGGGGCGTTGGACCGCCTATCCCCCGAGTTGGACCTGTTGGTCCGCGGGGCCCAGGCCCGGTAGGACCAAGGCCTCATGCGCATCCGTCGATAGCGCGGTACAATGGAATCCATGCGAGCACCCACCGGCCGCATCCTGCCGTTTTTCGCCGTCGTCTGCGCCGTCGTCCCCGCCGCCGCCGCTCCCATCGATGCCTGGCATCATCGCCTCATCGCAGCGCGGGCGTCCCTGCGTCCCAACATGACTTTTGGACATTGGATCATGACCGAGCGGGTCGAGCGGGAAATCCCCGGGGGGGAGGGCATGACCTGCCTGGAGTACGGCCGGCATACCCGGGAGATCCCGGCCTTCGATCCCATGGCGGCGCGGAGGCAATGCCTCAGCGATCCCCTTCCGGATTCGGCCGGGTTCCAAGCGGCCTGGCGGGCCGTGATCGATAAGGTGAGGCGCGACGGCGGCGAGCCCGTCGCCCACACCCCCCCGATCGGCCCGGTCTATTACCAACAGGCCGTCGGGCTGGGCAACACCGGAGGCATGGGCCGCGACGGGCAAACCCGGCTGGAGGGCCACTGGGGAGATGCCGCCGGACTTGATCTGAAGCTCGCCAACGGCCGCTATGAGGTGGTCGGCGGCTGGATCTATACCTTTCGAGCCTACACCTATGATCTCGGCGGCCGCATCCTCGTCATGGCCGAGCGCGCGGTGTTCCACGCCGACTCCCAGGGCCGGCTGATCTCGGTGATCCGTCACCACGGCGAGTTGGCCCCGGCCACCGGGGCCTTCATGTGGCCGCCGATGCCCTCCTCCATGGACGGTCCCAACGGCGCCAGCGTCATCCACCAAATTCAGTGGCGCCAGCTGGTTAAGTCCTGGGCCGATTAGTCGGGGAAGTGCCCGCGGAACATGCCGTTCAAACGCCCCATTCGCTAGACACTTCGGCCGACTCCTAAAAACGGCCACGGCTCTGGTTCCTGCGTTATCATTCCGGGGTGGGTGGTGATCTCCGATCAGAGTGGCCTTCAATTCCTGACAAAGTACCTGGACAGGATATCCTTTTGTACATTATAATGACATCATCAGATGGCGGGGGGATCATGAGAACCGCAACTTTCAGCGAGCTTAGAAACCAGGCGAAAAAATACTTCGACGCCGTCGAACGGGGCGAAACGATCGAGATCTATCGGCACGGCAAGCCCGTCGCCCTCCTCATGCCCATCCGCAAGAATTCGCTGGAACGCTGGAAAACCTCCCTCCCCCTGCGGCTCTCGGGCGCGTCTTTGAGCGCCGCGATACTGGCAGATCGCTCCGAAAACCGCTGATGAGGATTTTCCTCGATTCCTCCGCCTTGGCCAAAAGGTACATCGCCGAGCCGGGAACGGAGCTGGTGACGCGGCTATGCCGGCAGGCCGATGAAATCATCCTCAGCACCCTCTGCATCCCGGAACTCATATCGGGACTCAATCGTCTCAAACGCGAAGGCGTGCTTTCGACTTCGCGCTACCGCGGTCTCAAGCGCGCCCTCGCCGAAGACGTGGAAGACGCGGCCATGGTGGACCTTACGCCCGCTATTATAGACCGTGCGATATCCTGTCTCGAACGAACACCTCTGCGGGCCTTGGACGCCGTTCAACTGGCATCGGCCCTGGAATCGCGGTGCGACCTTTTCGTGACCGCGGACCGCCGGCAAGGAGGAGCCGCGGCTCGCTTAAGCCTCAAGACGGAGATCATCACCGACAGCCATTAAGCCCCTTTGCGCCAGGAAAATCGAAAGTAGATTCTGATCGGCGGTAACCGCGGAAATCCGGGCCCGGTGTTCTGGATTCCCATCGCGGCGGCCCTGTCGCCCACTACCTTTCTATCCCTCACCCAAAGACCAGCCGCCCTATTGCGCCGGGCGTCGACTGAAATTGAGCCTCTCAGAGGAGGGGGACCAAAATCTACTTTCGATTTTCCTGTCTTTCTCCGCGACCCCTTGACGTGCGCCGAATCTTGGGTTATCATTCCGGGCGTGGGCGCTGTCTCCGGTCAAAGTGGGCTTGAATTACTTAGTGTGGCTCGGGCCGAAGTGCGCGGCGTGCGACGCCCCGGAAGGATACGGACCGTCGCATCCCTATGGCTGGCCGCCCTTGCGGGCGCGGGAGCGGAGGAACCCAGACCGTCAACGTCCCCTGTCCAGGGGCAGGTCATCCAAGGTTACCTGTACCCCAAGCCCGGTCCTGTCACCTTCATCAAGCGGTTGCCGGGCGACCTGAAAGATTACACCAAGGGGATATTCCGGAAGGAGGCGCTCCCTGCCTGGGCCTGGGTGGGGCTGACCACGGGGATCCTGCTGGCAGCCGACCAGCGGCTGGTGGACAAGGCTTACGATCTGGGGGACCAGCTGGGACTCTCCCACTCCAGCGGCCAAAGGACGTATGGTTCCCTCAAGACGCCCCTCGGGGACCTCAAGTTCCAGTTCCCGCACGACTTCGGGAGCGCCTTGTACTTCATCGGGGATGGCTATACCCACTTCACCCTGGCGGCGGGATTTCTCTCCTACGGCGCCGCGAAGTCAGACAACCGCGCCCTGCAGACATCCAGCCAGATCGTGGAGAGCGTATTCGCCAGCGGCGCGGTGGTCCAGCTTCTGAAGCACATCACCGGGCGGGAAAGTCCCTTTGTGGCCACGGTCCCGGGAGGGAGGTGGCGTTTCTTCCCAAACCAGGTGGACTACAGCAGGAATGTGCCCCGGTACGACGCCTTCCCCGCGGGGCATATCTCCGCCTCTATGGCGACGCTGACCGTGATCTCCCACAACTATCCCGAATACCGTTGGATCCGGCCGCTCGGGTACACCCTGATCGGCCTGCTGAGCTTCCAGATGATGAACAACGGGGTGCATTGGGCGAGCGACTACCCCCTGGGCTTCGCCCTCGGTTACGGCTTCGGGTGGCTGGCGGTGGATAAGGGAAGGAGCAAGGTGGGACAGGTGGGACTCCGGCGCGTCCGGGTCCTGCCCCTCTCGCCGATGGGGGGGCTGGGCCTCGCTGTCCGGATCCCCTTTTAGGATCAGGGAGAGAGCTCGCGCAGGAGCTCGAAGAACCTGGACCCGACTTTGGTCGAGTAGAGCGAGGGCGCGCGCACAGTAGGGTTCGGCGGCTGATCCACAGCTTTCGCGGTGGGCCTCAATCCGATTCCCATAGCCCCGTTTCCCTCGCCCCCTCTAAAATGGACGCGCTGATTCGTCGCCTTTTAGGCAGTCACGGCGAGCTTATGCCCGTTGCGCTCAAGCCGTTTGCGGGCGGCATAGAGGTCATAGCCGGCCTGAAGGTTCATCCAGAGGGTTGCCGTGGTCTTGAAGTAGCTGGCCAACAGCAGGGCGGTCTCTGCGCTCACGCCACGCTTGCCGTTGATGATCTCGTTGACCCGCCGAAAGGAGATGCCGAGTGCCGAGGCCAACTTCTCCTGGGTCAAGCCCAGCGGCTTTATGAACTCCGAACTCAGAATCTCGCCTGGATGCTCCGGGGGACGGTTCTTGGGAAGTCTCATCGTTCTCTCCTTAGTGATAGTCCACTATC
>CAYJXJ010000082.1:0-4716 GCA_964374095.1 uncultured Elusimicrobia bacterium | reverse complement strand
GGGGGACGGTTCTTGGGAAGTCTCATCGTTCTCTCCTTAGTGATAGTCCACTATCCTCACTTCATCGGCCTGACCCATGTCCCACTTAAAGACAATGCGGTACTGGTCATTTATCCTAATGCTGTAGAACTTCGCCCATTTCCCAAATAACTTCTCCAGGCGGTGTTCGGAATACTTCTGGCCTCGCGACTGTTGACTCCATCAAAGATATCCTCTGTGGCCTTGTCTCCGAAGGTGCGAATCACTATTACAGTATAACAGATACAGTTCTAATT
Organism: uncultured Elusimicrobia bacterium; assembly: GCA_964374095.1. Classification (GTDB taxonomy): domain Bacteria; phylum Elusimicrobiota; class Elusimicrobia; order UBA1565; family UBA9628; genus CAYJXJ01. The sequence continues at coordinate 4,441 of CAYJXJ010000082.1, read as the reverse complement.
GTCCAGGTATTGCAAACGGGGCGGCGCGCACGTCATCCACGGCACGAGCTGGTGAAGTTCCACATCGAATACCGCCACGCCTACGAGATGATTGCGTTTCTCGCCAGGCATGACATCGATCTGGCGTTCACCAACGAGCTGTACAAAGGCCCTCAGATCGAGTCGGTCCCGGGCTTCGAAGAACGGATCATCTGCGTCGGCCCGCGGCTGGGAGTCCATCGCTTGCCGTGCGCCGATTTCAAGAGGACGATCCATTTCTGCCGACTGAAGACCGTCCACATGGGCCGGGCCACGCCGGCCTTCTGGAACTTCCTCTTAGAAAGAAGGCCGGTCGGTTCGGCTGGACTCTGATGACGATTCCGTCCGCGAGCCGGTGACGAGCTCGTAAGATGCCCCTCGAACCGCGATCGGTCGGTCTCCAGCGAGTAACGGCGGCGTTGCTTCAAGTTACACTGCCGTGAATTTACGGAGGCCTGTTTCCACGCCATACTACCGGCATGATGAACGCGACATCGTTCCAGAAACAATGGAGGATAGTCTCCTCCCCGTACGTTGAGGAGCCGGGGATGGCGGAAGGGGTGGTGCGGGATTCCCAGGTTTTGACGTTCTACTTGCCCTGCCCGCATTGCCGGACGCTTCGGGCCCAGCCGGAGACGGAGTGCCACTCGTGCGGCCTCATCTTCGCGAAGTGGCGCGCGCGCGGCATCCCCGAAAGTGAGGTTTTCGTAGCGGCTTTCAAACCCGCGCTGAGAACCCGGATCTACGGGTGGCTGCGCATGGCCGCGGCCGCGGGGCTGGGAGTTTTCCTCATTTGGGGATGGGGACGCTCCCTGGAGATCGGCGCGGCCGACTTCGGCCCCAGGGTTTTGCAGGCGCCCACGCCGGTGCTCGTGATGTTCAACGTCGCGCCGTTCTGCGGTTGCGCGGAGGATGAGCTCCGCGAACTGCGCGGGGAGTGGAAGGGACGCATCGCGGTCGTGACTCTAAACGCGATCGCCAGTCCCGCGTTGGGGGCGGAATACGGCGTCGATAAGGACCCCATGCTCCTGCTGTTCGACAAGGGCCGGCTCGTGAAAGCGGCCAACGCGCGGGAAATGGAGGAACGGGTCGAGGCCCGCCACGGCGGGAGCTACGACAGCGCGGACATGAAGGCGGAGCTGGAGGCCTTCGTCCGGCCGTCGTAGGGGGGCTAACTCGACGGGCTCGACCCGGAAATCCGGGCCTCAAGCTTGCGCATCAGTTCGGCGTAGGCATCATCGGTATGAAGATCCTCCAGTTCGAAGGCCTCCGTGCCGTCGGTCAGTAGGATCAGGGGCTTGGGAGCGCTGATGTAAATGGGCGCCATGAGGCCCGGGGTGGAAGGGCTCCCTTGGGACACTCCCCCCAGTTCCACCGAGGTGCTTTCTTGCCGGATGACGATGCGCTTGCCCAACCCCAGCCGCCAGCCGGTCAACGCGAGCGCGAGCAATGAAAGGATGAATTCCGCGGCATCCATGACCCCCGTGGCGGGATTAAAAAAATTCCAGACGGCCCCCAAACTGATTTCGATTTCGAGGGTCCGGGGCGTCCCGCCGAAAAAGGGGCTCAGCCATAAGTCGGCCAGCGCTCCGAAGGCGGCCATGATCCGGCAAATCCCCAGAGAGAAGAGAAGCAGGCCGGCGCCCTCGATGACCTGTCGGCCGTAGGAGCAGAGGCCCGCGGACGTCCAGCGCAGGCTCAGCGACGTCTCCCCGTCCTCCGTCCGTTCGAGGATGGCCCCCGGCGCCGACTCCGGATGGGCCCGCTCCAGCGCCCAGTCGCCCAACCCCGAGCTATGCGCGAACTTCATCGGCGCTCCGAGCCCCGGCGCGAGCTCGCGCCCCCTTTGCAGAGCGGCGCCGGCGGAGGCCTCGTCGGCGATGGGAAGGGTCTGGTCCTCCAGGACCAGCGCTACCCGCCAGGCCGAGCCCAACACCGCGGCGAACGCCCCGGCGCGCAGGGGGATCCTTTCGAGAGAAACCACGCGGACCTGTTCAGGCCGGAAGTCCGACTTCTCCCCATTTGAGGACCGCCATTCCAGCCCCCCATCCGCGGCTCGGCGGAGAACCACGGACTCCCCGCTCTCGGGGGAGGCCGCGCGCGCCGGGCCAGCCAAACATCCAACACCCAGAATCCGCACGTCGCCAGGAGAATCGCGTCGGTAGCCCCGCGCAGGCGGTCCAAGAGGATCCCGAGCGTCAGGAGAACCAGGAACGCCTTCCAGGGCTCCCATGGTGATTCCGGCCGCCCCGCGAGCTCTCCCCAGATCATCTTCACGAGCTCCAGAAAGACCGCGTTGACGACATCCCTCAGGACCACCAGGGGCCGCAGGAAATGGAGGGCTCCCGCCTCCTGCGAATGGACCCGCGCGCGCATCCACTCCGTGGAGGGTGTCAATCTGAGGGGCGGAGCCGGTCGCGGGCCGAGAGGCGTTTGACTCCGGACCGGCGAATGGCGGCCCGATCAATTCTACTGTGCCGCATACTACTCGGTAAGTAATTCAAGCCCACGTTGACCGGAGTCACCACCCACGCCCGGGATGATAACCCAAGAATCGGCGGGCGTCAAGGCCTGCGGAGAGAAGCAGGCTCGGCGCCACCACCGAGACCGGGACCCCGGCTGCCGGTCGTTTCAACTGTACGCGCGTACAGTTGCGGGAGTGAGATGCGGCGCCCGCCTGCCATTCGTCGCGCCGGCAAGCCCCGCCGCCTCTCGCGGCCGCTAATCCCGCCAGCCCGCGAACACGCCGAGCGCCGCCTCTTCCATGCGGCTCACGGGTCTCATTCCGGGCACGTTGACCAGGCCGGACCGGCGCGAGCGTGAGGCCAGAAAATGCGCCAGCTGCCGGCCCCAGCGCTCCTCGTAAGGCGCGCTCAGCCAACCGCTTCCCCCGTGGGGAGCCGGCTCCAGGGGCGGCGGCGGGCGCGGTCCGGGCGCCGCGAGCATCCGGCCGACCAGCCAGACCCTCCCGCCCCGGCGCAGGCTCGCGCGGGCGCGGTCCAGGACCGGACGGATGGGGTCTTGGGTGCGCATGATTTCCTTGAGGAGGTCATGCCGGCAGGTGCGCAGGTCTTCCAGGGGAGGCAGCGTGGTCCAAGGGGCTCGGCCGCGGTAATGCCGCCGAAAGGTCGGCCCGAAGTACCACGGCGCCACCACGATCAAATCGTCCGCGACCACGAGCGGCTCGAGGCGCCGGGCCACGCTGTCGATGTTGGTCATTTTCCATCCGACCTTCTCCCGCGCCGGCGCGAAGAGCAGGACCGCCAGGATTCCGGCGAGGCAAGCCGTCGCCGTTCGGAGCGCGCGCCGCTCGCCGGCCCAGCTATCCCAGAGCGATTGCATGAGCAGGCACGCCGCCCCGAGGAAGGGAACGAAGTAGCGGGCGTGAGGCGGGTACCGGGACAGGAGGAGGGCGGCGATGAGCCCGGCGAGCGAGGCGGGCAGTCCCACGGCGCAATAGTCGGCCAGGAGCCGGCGCGGCGGCGACGCGGGCCGAAGGCCCGCGTCCAACCCGCGGAGCCTTCGAACGGCCGCCGCGCCCATCCCGACGGCGGCGAGGAGTCCCCAGGCCGCGAGGAAGAGGGGATGGCCGAAACCGTCGACGAAAGCGAACAGGGTTTCGGACAGGGATGCGGGCACCTGGGACACCACGCTCCAATCCGCCGCCCGCCGAAGCTGCGGGAGGTGCGGCAGGAGCGAGGCCGCGGCCAGAGCCGCCGTCCCTGCCGCCGACCAGGCGGTCCGGATCCGCCCGTTGAGTACGGCCGCCAGGCCGGCCGCGGAAGCCAGGGCGAGGACCAAGGCTAGGTTGAGGTAGAGGCTCTGCGTCGCCGCGACGGCCAGCGCCGCGGCCGCGATCCATCGCTTCCAATCCGGCCCGGCGATGAACCTCCAAAGCCCGGCGGCGTAGAGCATGATCAGGAGGCTTCCCAGGCCATAGCCCCGTATCGAGTCCCCGGTCCGTATCGCCAGCGGTGAGAGTCCGACGAAGAGAAGAGCCAGGAGCGGGGTTCGCGCCTCCAGGGCTCGGGCCGCGGCCCAGAGGGCCGCCAGGCCCGCGGCTCCGGTCAGAAACCCCCCGAGTCTAAGCGCGCCGTCCGAGCCCCCCGCCAGGGCGCCCCAGGCGCGGACCGCCAGATGGGTGAGGGGGCCCGAAGAGTCCATGCCGATGCTGCGCCAGAGTTCCGCGAGGGTCGGCTGGTTGGCCACGAAGAGAGTGCCGATCTCGTCGCGCCAGGGGGCGCCCGCGCCCTCGGCGAAGGCCGCGTGCAGCCAAAGGCTGGCCGCGGTCAGGGCCAGGGCCGCGCCGGTTTCGGCGACTCGCCCGGCGCCCTCCTCTAAGGCGCCGGGACCAGGGGCCTGCCGGCCCCTAGCCTGGATTGCTACCGCAGGGCCCCGCCTAACGCCGTAAACGCCCAAATCG
>CAYJXJ010000081.1:0-19496 GCA_964374095.1 uncultured Elusimicrobia bacterium | reverse complement strand
AGCCGCAAACGGCAGAAATGTTAGGGCGTGGACCTGCGGTAGCAATCCAGGCTAGGGAATCCAGCGCCCGCTTGATCCGCGGCGTCTCGGGATTGTCCCTCAGGACTTCCAGAAACCGGTGCTGGTGCTCGGCGAGCGGAAAGAGAACCGCGTAGCGCGCGGTCACCTAAGGCCGAGTCTGTCCCAGAGGTTTGAGAGGGGAATGCCCGCGGCGCCGCGGGCAATCGCTTGTTTTCCGGACGTGACCAGGCGCAACGTCGCGGGCTCCCGGATTTCGTCCAGGGCCTTCAGCATCGTGCGCAACCGGCCCCGGAGGGTCTCCAGTTCCCGTTGCTCCCTTTTCGTCAACGCTGCCGCTGTCCCCATGGAAAATAGGTTAACAGCCGTCCGCGACATTGTCAAGGACCCTAAACCACTCGGTTTCCACCGCGCTTGGGGCTCCCCCAGCGCGGTGGATAACTGCCGAGTCCGGGGTCGTTTCGGTGGACATCGAAGAGCGAAAATCATTAAATGAGGGCGGCCAATCCTCGATTGGCCGCGGCACATGACAGATTTCTCGGGTTTGATCCGGCGCTTTCGCGAAGAGGCGGGCTACGCCACCGCCCGTTCCTTCTATGAGGCCTTGGGCGGGCGGCTCTACTTCGAGTGCACCTACCGCCAGTTCCATAATGTCGAGAGCGGGCACTCGGTGCCCCAGCCTCGATTGGTCGAGCGGCTCGCGTCGGCCTTTCGCATCGCGGTGGACGAAGGCCGGGCCAAGGAGTTCGCGCGGGCCTATCTCGCGGCGCTGCTGGGCCGCAAGGGTCTCGTCGAACTTTTGATCGGCGCCCTCTCAGGGAAGCACGAGGAGCAAAGCCCCCTGCGTCGCGCCATCAAGCGCTCCTGGGATGAGCGCACCACGCCGCTGACCCGCGCCCAGTCGGATTTTCTCTGCGCCTCTCCCGAGAACTACTGGAGCTTCACCATACTCGCCAACGACCGCGCGCATTGGCGCGCCGATGACCTGGCCGGGGCCTTCAGCCTCGAGCCCGCCAAGGTGCGCAAGGCCCTCGAGCGCCATCAGTCCGAGGGGCTCGTGGCCAAGGACAAGGAGGGGCGCTACTACTGCCCTAAGGCCGGCCGGGTCTTCATGCACCCGCGCGACGACCTCTTCGTCCCCAAGGTGATCCCGGCCCTCAAGTCCATCTGGGAGAAGATGTCCGAGAAGAAAGGCGAGACCCTGCTGCGCCAGCACATCTTCACCCGGGCCTCCGAGAATGCCCTCCGCGCCTACTTTCCCTACCTCGCGCAGGGCGTGCAGGGCGCCGACATCTACACCACCCACGAACGCGGCCACGACACCTCCTTCGTCATGGTCGAGACCGTAGTCCGCCGCGTCCTGCCTTTTTAGGTGCCAGCTATTGGCGAGTTGTCGAGTTGTATCGAACTCGACAACTCGCCAATAGCTGGCACCTACACTGGCGGTGGATTCGTCGAAAATCGGCCCGGTTCAAAGTCCAGAGCGAAGCTCCCATCGCCAAGGCGGTGGCTGCGATGAAGGCGTCTGGAATGTGGCGCCTGTTGCCAGCAAGGTGCTTTGAGAATATCTCGGCGGCGTTTTCGGCGACGGAAAGCGTCACGGGAACCGCCTCAAATCCCCGCAGCAGTTGCCGGGCCGATTCCGTTTGGGCGGGCCCGGCGCAGAGCTCAAACCACGTGATCGCCGAGTAGGCGAACTTTTCGTCGGGATCGGCCGCCTCGATCGTCTTGACCGCCGCCCGTCCCGCGGGGGTGCCCTGAAGTATCTCAATGAAGACATTCGTATCGACGAGGATCACCAGTGAGACCTTAGCCGGCGCAGGTGAGTTTTCGCGCCCCCGGCCTTCCATGCCCCCAAGGCCTTCCTGGCCGCCGCGGACGCGACCCGAGGGGCTCCGGGCCCCAGCCTTTCGTCTATGATTCCCCGGATAATTTCCGATTTCGTCCGGCCTTCAAGCCGAGCCAGAAGGCCGAGGACGCTGTTTTCCTGAGAGGTCAGGTAGATTTGGGTCCTAATCATGATGTATAAGTATACATCGCCCCGGGGTTGTTGTCAATGGGTCCGACGGAGTAGGGCGGCCGTCTCCACGTGCTCGGTGTGCGGGAAGAGGTCCACGGCGCGGATGTCTTGGACTTCGTAGGCGATCTTGAGCGCGAGCAGATCCTTGGTCAAGGCCTCGGGGTTGCAGGAGACGTAGAGCAGATGGGCCGGGCCGCTTTCCTCGAGCGCCCGCGCCGCCTTGGGGTGCAGGCCCGCGCGCGGCGGATCGGCCACCGCGGCGTCGCAGGCGCCCAGGGCGGGCAGAAGGGACTCGACGGCGCCGGCGCGAAACTCCGCGTTGCCCACGCCGTTGTCGGCGGCGTTACCGCGGCCGTCGGAGACGGCCGCGGGGTTCGATTCGATTCCCAGGACCGATCCGCAAAGGTCGGCGACGGCAAGGCCGATGGCGCCCGCCCCGCAGTAGAGGTCAAACAGGCGAGCCGGCCGCAGGCCGGCGAGCCATTCTCTCAGAACGCCGTACAGCACCTGGGCGCCCCGCGTGTTGGTCTGAAAGAACGTGCTTAGCCCAAGTTTGAACCGCATGTGCCTGTCGTTAAGCGTCAAGGTTTCGGTGATCGTTCCATCCCCCTTCAAAATCTTGAGCGTGGCGCAGGCCGCGGTGTCCGACGGCGCGGGGTTGATCCCCCACAGCACCGTGGTCGCGGGATAAGGAGCCACGGACGCGAGGAACGATCCCTCCGGGATCCGGCCCGGCGCGGTGACCAGGGCCACCATGCGATCCTTCCCGTTCTTGGCCTCGCGGACCACGAGGTGGCGGAGAAGTCCCGTTCCCCGCCGGGTGTGGTAGGCCGCCAGGCCCTCGCGCGCGGCCCAGTGTCGGATGTTCGCCAAGAGCCCGGGGGCCTCGGGGGAGAGCAGGTGGCACTCCTCCAAATCGATCACGTCGTACCAACGGCCCTTGGGCTTGAGGCCGAGCTGCGCGGGGACGGAAGGCACGTCGGGCTGGGGCTTGGGTGATCCGAAAGAAAACTCCATCTTGTTGCGGTAGTACCATGGGTCGGGGGAGGGGAGCGTGCGAACCGCCGTTTCGCAGCCTGCCTTAGAGAGGGCGGTTTGGACGCGGAGGGCCTTGCGCTCGAGCTGCGCTTCATAGGGAAGGTCCTGGAGGGCGCAGCCCCCGCAGGAGCCGAAATGGCGGCCGCGCGCCGCGGCGCGCGTCTCAGGGGGAGAACTTGAAGAAGCAGACATCGCCGTCCTTCATCACGTAGTCGCGGCCCTCGGAGCGGATGAGGCCCTTCTCGCGCAGGACGGACTCCTTTTCGTGCTTGTCGATGTCGGCGTAGGAGTAGATCTCGGCGCGGATGAAGCCCTTCTCGAAGTCGGTATGGATGACCCCGGCGCCCTGGGGCGCTTTAGTCCCGCGCCGGATGGTCCAGGCGCGGACCTCGTCGGGACCGACGGTGAAGAAGCTCTCCAGCCCCAATAAGGAATAAGCGGCGGCCGCCACGCGCTCCAGGCCCGAGCACTCCATTCCGAGGCTGGCCAGGAACTCGGCGCGCTCGGCCGCGTCGAGTTCCGCGATTTCGGCCTCGATCTTGCCGCAGAGCGTCACATGTCCGGCGCCGCGCTCGGCGGCGAGAGCCTTGAGCGTCGCGACGGGGGCTTCGTCGGGCTTCTCGTCGATGTTGCCGGCGAAGAGCATGGGCTTCAAGGTCAGCAGCCCCAGGCCCGCCAGCAGTTTCTCATCCAGGCCGAGGGAGCGCGCGGTCTTGCCTTCCCCCAGGCCCTTGCGCAGGGCTTCGAGCACGGTCAAGAGCGCTTGGGAGGCCTTGTCGCCGCTGCGGGCTTTTCCGGAGACCTTGTCGAACTGCTTCTCCACGCTGGAAAGGTCGGCGAGCAGGAGTTCGGTCTCGATGATCTCGGCGTCGCGGCGCGGGTCGACCGAGCCCAGGGTGTGGACCACGTCGGGGTCGCGGAAAAGCCGCACCATATGGAGCACGGCGTCGACTTCCCGGATATGGGCCAGGAACTGGTTGCCAAGTCCCGCGCCTTCGCTGGCGCCCTTGACGAGTCCGGCGATGTCGACGAAGCGCACCGCGGCCGGGACGGTCTTCTTGGGCTTGAAGAGGTCGGTCAGGCGCTTGAGCCGCGCGTCGGGGACGGCGGCCACCCCGACGTTGGGGTCGATGGTCGTGAAAGGATAGTTGGAGGCGGCGGCCTTGCCCGAGGTGAGGGCGTTGAAGATGGTGGATTTTCCGACATTCGGAAGGCCGACGATGCCGATTTCCATGGATTCGGCGGCTATGATACCAAACGTCGACATGAAGCGCGCCGCCCCTCCAACTGCCGCGCGGCAGTTGATGTCGGGGGATTTTACTCCCAGCGCTGGGAGTAATTGGATTATCGGTCCCGCGCCTCGACGGGACCCGGCTGGGACCAGCGGCGGGCTAAGGTCCCACGGGGGGCTGGGTCCTCTTCCCGCCCGCGGGCAGGGCCTAGGACTCACGGTGCCCGGGGACCCAAGGAGCTAGAATTCCAGCTATGACAAAGCCCCTCGCGTCCCTCCTTTCCTTGTTGATCCTTCTGTCTCCCGCCGGCGCCGCGGCTCAGGTCCGCGCCATCCGGGCCGTCGCGGCGCCGCGCGCGCAGGCCGGCTTCGTTCCGGGACGGGCCGCCGCCACGTTGGCGGGGCCTTCTCTCCGGCTCGCCCCCGCGGCGTTGACGGTCAACGTTTCGCTCCCGCAGGCCCCGGCCCCGCTGGCCGGGCCGTCGGCCGAGGTTCTTCCCGCGGAACTTTCCGCTTTGCTTCCCGCCGCAGCTCGTCCCGGTCCCGCGGCCGCGGCAGTCCGGGAGGGCGGCCCGTCCGCGACCGCCGCCCAAATCGGAGCTCAGGGTCCCTCCCAAGGGACCGACGGGAATGGGGAACTCGCCGCTGAAAGCGGGACCGAGAGCGAGCCCTCCGCGGGTTCGGGGGGCTTTTTCGGCGCGCTCAAGCGCGCCGTCTCCGCCCTTGGCGGCCGCGCGGTGTTCGATGGCACCCTGGCCCGGGGCGGGTTCGGCATCGTCCCGACCGGCCCGATACTCCTGCCCAACGGCAGCCGGCCCGACGCCCCGCCGACCACGCCGGCGCCGGAGCAGTCGCCCGCGGTCACGGTCAACAGCTTCGAGATTCCCGAAACCGAAGCGCCCGCCGCCACGGAAGGCATATTCGAAGCCGGCCAGGTCGTGCTCCAGGCCGACCCTTCCGATGCGGCGTCGGTGAAGGCGGCCCTGCGCGCCCTGGTTGATTCCGACGTCCAGCGCTTCGGCGTGCGCTCCGCCGAGCTTGCGACCATCCACGTCAAGCGCGTGGCTACGGGCGCGGCCGCGGGGGTCGCCCCGACGGTCTACGCCTATTTCCGCCAGATGAAGGACGGCATCGAAGTCCACGGCTCCTATCTCAGCTTCACGGTCAAGGAACTGCAGGGGCGGGCCGTCGTGGTCGCGACCATGGTCAAGCTCTTTCCCGGCATGAACGCCGACACGACCGCGCGCTTCACCGAGGATGAGCTGCGCCAGCGGGCGCAGGACCGCGTGGGCCTCCCCCCGCAATTGGCCCAGTACCTGGAGTCCGTGGGACAGCGCATCATCTTCTCGGGAGGCGCCTGGCGCGCCGCGACCATCTTCGTGCTTCCCGGCATGCCCTTCGCCATCGCCGTGGACGTCGCCACGGGCGAGGCTTTCGCCTGGGACGCCCGGGCGAGCGCGAGGAAAGACGGCGCCGCCGGACGCTTCACCGGCCGCGGCGAGAAGACCGACGACCTCCAGGACGGGGCTCCCATCATTACGGAACTCCCCGTGTCGCGCCTGCACCTGAACTACGGCGGCCGCAAGTACGTGACCGACTCGCAAGGCCGCTTCACCCTCGACAAGCCCCTGGAAGCCCCCGTGACGATCGAGGCCAAGCTGGTCGGCGACTACATCTCGGTCGAGGACCAGGCCGGCAACCCGCTCTCGGCGAGCATCACCTTGAAGCCCGGACCGGGCCATGAGGCCGTGGCGGTCTTCAACGCCGAAGGGGCCGATGAATTCGCCGTCGCTCAGATCAACGCCTACTACCATCCGACCTGGGGCCTGGACTGGCTCCTGGCCCGCATCGGCGACGACAAGCGCGTCCAGAAGCAGATCCCGGCGCGGGTCAACATCGACGACCACGGCAACGCCTACTACACGCCCTGGCGCCCGAGCATCAACCTCTTCCGCTCGACCGATAAGCTCTCCCAGCCCGCCGAGGGAAAATTCAAATTCCGCTTCACGGCCCGGGCCGGCATCATCTACCATGAATACCTCGGCCATTACGTCGACGACATGCTCGGCGGCATCGTCAACGGCGGCATGAGCGAGGGCTGGGGCGACATCATGGCGATGTACATATTAAACAGCCCCGTCATCGGCCAGGGCTTCTTCAAGGACCCGCCCGCGGGCCGCCCCGACCATATCCGAAACGGCGAGAACACCCACCCCTACGCCGCCGACGACGCGCCCCACGACCAGGGCCAAGTTTGGATGGGGTTCGCGTGGAAGCTGCGCAAGGCCCTGATCGCCGCGGCGGGCGCGGCGGCCGGCGCCGCTCTCTCCGAGGCCCTAGTGCTGCCGACCCTGCTGGCCAAGGCCGCCGACATCCCGGCGGCGATCGCGCAGGTCCTGGTCAACGACATGGACTCCCAAGGCCGCATGCCCCACGAGGCCCAGATACGCGAGGCCGCCCGTATCCACGGCGTCGAGATCCCGCGCTCGCCCAAGGCCGTATTGTTGGCCCGCGGCCTGGCGATGGCGGCCGCCTCAAGGCTGACGGCGGTCGCTGACCTGCGCCTCCAGGATAATGGAAGCACAGGGCCCGCCGAGTCCGCCGCCGCTCCGGTCACCGCCGCCGAACTGCCCGGACGCTACCACGCCACGCTCGCGGTCGAAGGCCCCGTCGTCGCCGTGGATCTCGATCTCAAGGCGGACGGGACCTACGAGATCCAGGTCGGCGACCGGGAGGGACACGGTCCCAAGCTGATCGGACGCTGGCAGCTCATCGACGGGCATCTCTTCGGCAGCCACGAGGTCCCCGGCCAGGGTTCGGTGTCGATCGACATCGATCTGAGCGGGACCAGCGCGGTCCAACTCGCTTCGGGAGAGGGGGCGCCGGTCAACATCACGAGCTCCCTCTTCGGGGAGTCGGCCCTGCCCTTGCGCGTGGTCAAGCGCGACCTGCGCCTCCGATAACGGCAGTCAGGAAAGCGCCGCCAGGACTTCGGCCGCGGCGCGCCGTCGTCAGCCCGGCTCGGCCGGCGTTTGGAGGCAAGCCGCCCGTTCGGCCCGGGTGACGGGAGGTGACGGGGCGCGCGGGACGCTTGATCCCTCGGCGTTCCGCCCTTTCCGGAGGGGAGGCGTGACCGCGGGTGACGGGGGTGCCGGCGCCCTGTTCAGCCGATACCGGGATATGTTGCAATATGTCCGTGCCACCCGTGACGGCCGAACCCCCCACGGCTTTCCGCAGGCTCGAGCATTTCGACGGCGCCAGGGACTCGGCCGACCCCCAGGAGCGCCTGCGCCGCATCCGCCGTCAGGCCGCGGCCTTCCGGGAGGAGATGCTCTCCGAGCCTCCCGTGGCAAGCTATCGATCCTTCGACCTCATCCGCGTCCCCTACCCGACCCGGTACGCGCTGCGCGACGCCTGCCCGCTGCCGGTGCCTTTCATCCACATCATCAACCGGATGTTTCTCATCCGGTTCAGATCCGAAGGGGGAATCAGAACCTTGTTGGTATCCCCCTCAGATGTCGAGGCGAACAAGGAAACCCCCTACTTTAAGCGCCTGTCCTCGCGCTTCTCATTCTTGGGGCCGGGGCTGGATCGCATACTGGCGCCGAGGTTGGGGACGGTCGAAGGGTGCCTCGCCCGCGCGGGAGTCAAGCCCGACGCGGTCGATTACATCACCTACGACCACCTGCACACCCAGGACCTGCGCCGCTGGCTGGGGACCGCGGAGCGGCCCGCGTACTTCCCGAACGCCAAGCTTCTGATCATGCGCCAGGAATGGGAGTCGGTCCACGGACTCCTGCCGCCCCAGGCGTCGTGGTATTGTCCCGGCGGCACGGACGGCATCCCCGCGGAGAAGGTCGTCCGCCTCGATCATGATGTCGCGCTGGGCCCGGGGGTGGCCCTCATGCGGACCTCGGGCCATACCGAGGGGAACCACTCGATCGTGGCCCGCACCCCCGAGGGCCTCATGGTGACCAGCGAGAACGGCGTGGGTCCCGACGCCTACGCCCCGGCCCGCTCGGCCATCCCGGGATTGCGGCGCTACGCCAGAGAGACGGGCATGGAGGTCGTGCTCAACGGCAACACATTGGAACGCGGCCTGGATCAGTACCTCTCCATGATCCAAGAACGGGAAATGGCGGGTCCCTCCCAGCGCAACCCGGATTTCCCGAACGTCGTGGCCTCCTCGGAGCTGGCATCCTATTGGCTTTTCCCCGGCATCCACCCCACCTTCTCGTTCGGAGCGTTGGAGTTCGGGCGGACCTAGGCGCCACGTGCCGACTCCCAAATCCTTCCTCATGACAGGCTGCGCGGGAGGGATCGGCGGGAGTCTCGTTGGAGCCCTGGCGCGGCGGGGACATCTCATCCTCGCCACGGACATCGATCGGGAGCGCCTCGGCGAGCAGGCCCGGAGCGCGGGTTGGCCCGCGGCCCAAGTCCGGCTGGCCCGGCTCGACGTCACCTCTCCCGAATCCTGGAAGCATGCCGTGGCCGAGATCATTCGGCAATTCGGCCGCCTGGACGTCCTCATGAACGTGGCGGGCCATCTCAAGCCCGGCTGGATCCAAGACACCGACGCCTCGGACGTTCGCCGCCATTTCAGCGTCAACGTCGAAGGGCCGATACTCGGCACTCAGGCCGCGATCGCCCCGCTGCGCCGGAGCCGCGGCCACATCGTCAATATCGCATCCCTAGCGGCTCTGGCGCCGGTGCCTGGAATCTCTCTTTACAGCGCCTCAAAGTATGCGTTGCGCGCATTCTCGTTAGCCGCGGCCCAGGAGCTAAGGCCGCAAGGCATTTCGGTCACGGTCGTCTGCCCTGACGCGGTGGACACTCCGATGCTGGATGTTCAGCTCGGGCGCGAAGAGGCGGCCCTGACCTTCAGCGGCCCCCGGCCGCTGAAGGTCTCGGAGGTCTGCGGCGCGATCATCGGAGCTTTGTCACGCCGGCCCCTGGAGCTGTTCATCCCCCGTTCCCGCGGCTGGCTGGCGCGGGTCGCCGACGTGTTTCCAGGGGTGGGGACAGCCCTGGCGCCGCTTCTGCGGCGCAAGGGCCTGAAGGCGCAACGGCGCCTCCAGGCCGCTCGGGGCTAGGCGTGCGGCGCGTCGCGCCGCATCTGAGCCTGGCCGCGGTGGTGCGCATTTCCAACGTATGGCTGCTCGAGCACGACGGGAAGCGGTTTCTGATCGACACCGGCCATCCCCTGGAGCGGCCGACCCTTTTGTGGAGCCTGGTTCGCGCGGGCCTGCGGGGACCGGGCGATCTCACCGCGGTCCTGCTCACTCATCGCCACAGCGATCACGCGGGCAATGCGGCCTGGCTGCGCCGCCGCTTCGATTGCCCGGTGGCCTGCGGCCCGGCGGACGCGCCGTTCCTTTCGGGACAGAGCCGGCCGGCGCGCCTGGCCCGGGGGCTGGCGCCTTTCTACATCGAGCTCCTCAATCATGTCGAGGACCGCTTCCCGGCCGTTTGCCCCGTGGATGAGCGCTACGAGAGCGGGGCCTGGCGGTGGGGCTTCCACGTGGTGCCCACGCCCGGACATACCGAGGGCTCCTCCATGCTCTACCACGAACCCACGGCGACGCTCTTCTCCGGAGACTCCGTGATCGTGGGGATTCCGCCCCTGCGGCTGCTCAAGGGGCTTTCCTTGGCGGTGCCGGGGTTCAGCCTCGACCCCGAGGTCTGCCATGCGGCGGTGCGGGGGTTCCTGAAGGACATGCCCCGGGTGGACACGCTGGCCGCGGGGCACGGCCCCGTGATCCGGCGGGCGGCGCGGGAGAAGCTGCTGGGGCTGTCAGCGCCCTGACAGAAACCGCGGCAGCCGCGGGTTTACGAGATCGGGCCGCTCCTGGTGGCACACGTGGCCGCATTCCTTCAAGAACGCCGCTGAGCGGGAAGGCGGTCCGGCGGGCGCTATCCTCCGCCCTCTTCGGCGACGGTTGCCGCCGGGCCTTAGGCCGCGCGCAGGCGTTCGTCGAAGGTGAGCAGCGGCGCGTCGCATAGCCGCGATACCCAGAGGTAGGCCGCATCGTAGCTGGTCAGCCTCTTCTCCAGGGCCAGTTCCACGACCGTGGCCTGGTCGACATCCACCAGGCGCATGTCCATGGAAAGCCCCAGGCGCAGGGCCTGTAAAATGGCGGAACGCTGCGAGGGGTATTTGAGGACCTTTTTTCGAGCTACGCTCGCCAACTCATAGGGAAGAATCGCGGGCTCAAACAGCTCCACTCCTTTCAGCAGCTCCCAGGCCCGCTCCGCCCGAGGCTCTCCGAAAAGGAGGGATCCCAACACCGAAGCGTCCGCGACCGCCCTACCGGGCATCGCGGTTTTCCCTGACCAGGCTGACGGATTCCGAACCGGTGCGCAGGCCAAGCTCTCTGACCATCAAGTAGACCGCTTCGGCCGATACGCGGCGCGGCGACACGGTTTCCTCTAGAATGGCGAGCAGTTCCCCTTGCAGGGACCGGTGATTGCGCTTGGCCCGGTCCTTGATGCGCGCCACGATTTCCTGCGGAACTCTTTTTATTGATAGATTAGAATCCATAATAGCGCCTTTATAGATTCATTATAGCTTCAAAACGGAACCATGTCAATATTCCGTGGATATGCTCGTCCCCCGCCAATTATTGGACGGGTCAGCGCCCCAGCACCTGATCGATAAGGATACGCTCGTCATGAAGCGTTTTGACAAACGGAAGCTCCTGGCAGAGTTCAAGGATATCCGGGCGTCCGCCCAGCGCAGGTTTAGCGATCAAGAGATTGTCGGTGAAATCAAAAGATCCCGCTTCGGGATTTTTTCCCCGTTCTCCGCCTCATGCGGAACCTTCCCGGTCAGTATCGCGCACATCGTCGTGCCAAGTCCGAAGATGTCCCACCGCACATCCGGCTGGACCAACTCCCCCTCCTTGGCCGCCACCGCCTGCTCCGGCGCCATGTAGAACAGCGTTCCCAGCGCCCCCGCGCTGTCGGTCACGATGCGCGATTGCCCGAAGTCCGCCACCCGGACATGCCCGCCCTCATCGAGCAGGATATTGGCGGGCTTCAAGTCGCAGTGGATCAAGCCTTTGGAGTGAACGTAGGCCAGGGCTTCGGCGATTTCTTCCATCCACTTGGCCGCTTTCACCACCGGGGCGGGACTCTTCGGGTTGACGAACCCATCGAGCGAGCCGCCCTCCAGGAAATCCAGCACGTAGTACGCGGGCTCGCCCGTCAAGTCCGCGTCCAAAAGCGAGACGATGTTCGGGTGCTTGTCGAGCTTGATGAGGCGCTCGACTTCCCGCTGAAGGAATATCCAGTTGACCCCTTTGCGCTGGGTGAAGACCTTGACGGCCACCCACTTGTGGGTGCGAACTTGCCAAGCCTTCCAGACCTCGGCGAAGGCGCCGCGGCCCAGGGCCTTGGTCAGGACGTAGCCGGGGATCTTGGGCGCGGCGGCGTGCTGCTCGACTTCCTTGGGGACCGAGAGTTCCTTGGAGGCCGCGATCTCGGCCTGGGGCTGGATTTCGGTGCGGCCAGGCCGCGGCGGGAATCCACCTTCCGGATCGGTCAGACTATTGGGATCGGCGATGGTGTCAGGCTCAGTTCAGGGTCGTTCTCAAATCCGGCATGATGTCCCCTATTGACGATGGTGAATCAATGCAGGATTTTCCGGGCCTGATAAGGGGCTACCGCAATGATCTGCTTGCGGTAGTCGAAGGCGACTTTGAAATGCTCGAAGAATCCCCGCATCCCCAGCAGTCCAGGTTTGGGTTCAACTTGGTCGCAGAACCCAGCATAGATGGAAACCGCATGTCCGCCCACGAACAGGCGGACTTGGTGGAAATGGGAGAGAATAATCTGCCCGCCGACGCCCCTGTGCTGCGCGGTCGGACCATCCTCGATGCGCAAGCCGATCTGCCTGCCGATGTCCCCATGGAAAATCGTATCGGCGGCGCCTGAATCGATCAGCGCCAGGACATAAAAAGGCTCGGCCGTTTCGTCCGCGGAGAGGCCCACCGTGATGACCGGAACCGGGGAAGCCTTGAGATCGGGGAATGCCGCGGAAGGAAGCCGCGGGAACTTTTCAAACTTAAACCTCATCCCATGCCCGGCAGGAGTCCGTAGCGCGGATCTGAAACGAAGGTGAATACAGGCTTGGCATAACCCTTCCGCTTAGCTTCGGCCGCCACTTCGGGCAATGAGGCGCCGCTGGCAAGCACCCGGTCTTTTTCCCAGGAAAGGGCCACCCATTTCTGGGCATAGGGTCGAAGCAGTTCGGCTATATCCAAGGTCCCCATGGGAAGTCCACTTGAGCTATTCTTAGTATAACCCATTTTACCAGATATTCAAGACCCCCCTTTTTCCGAGGTTATCCTCCGGCGCCAGGTAGAACAGCGTCCCCAGCGCCCCCGCGCTGTCCGTCACGATGCGCGATTGCCCGAAGTCCGCCACCCAGACATGCCCGCCCTCCAGGAAATCCAGCACGTAGTACGCGGGCTCGCCTGTCAAGTCCGCGTCCAAAAGCGAGACGATGTTCGGGTGCTTGTCGAGCTTGATGAGGCGCTCGACTTCCCGCTGAAGGAATATCCAGTTGACCCCTTTGCGCTGGGTGAAGACCTTGACGGCCACCCACTTGTGGGTGCGAACTTGCCAAGCCTTCCAGACCTCGGCGAAGGCGCCGCGGCCCAGGGCCTTGGTCAGGACGTAGCCGGGGATCTTGGGCGCGGCGGCGTGCTGCTCGACTTCCTTGGGGACCGAGAGTTCCTTGGAGGCCGCGATCTCGGCCTGGGGCTGGATTTCGGTGCGGCCGGGCGTAGGGGAGGTCCCTTCGGGGTCCGTCGGATCGTTTGAATCCTTCATGGCGCGGGAATTAGTCTATCACAAAATTGACGCGGCCTGTCTTGCGCTGGACGCGCCCATGGGGACGTCTGTTTTGGGAGTCATTTTGGCCGCGGCGGTTCTGTTGACTTTCGACGGATCCTCTGTTAAACTACGATTGATGATGAAAAAGCCGGTCATGGATTACAAGCGTTACATCTCGATCGAGCCCGGCAAGCGCGGCGGCAAGCCCTGCATACGCGGATTGCGCATCACCGTCTACGACGTGCTTGACTACCTTGCCTCCGGCATGTCCGAAGGGGAGATCCTCAAGGATTTTCCCGACCTCACCGGCAATGACATCAAGGCCTGTTTGGCGTTCGCCGCGGACCGTGAGCGAAAACTCATCACCATTCCCGCGTGGATAGAGCGAGGCGGCGGCAGGAGAAATCCACCGGCAGCTGTACGCGCGTACAGCTGCCGGTGAAGATTCGAGTCCGGCCCTAACGGTCGCCCGGCAGCTCCGGCCGCTCCGGCCGGTCGATGGGGTCCCGGCCGCCCGGGTTGCCCCCGCCGGGGTTGCCTCCGATGGGGCCGCGGTCCGGGCGGTCATGGTCGCGGTCCGGCCGCTCCCGGCGCACCCGCTCCCAATAGTGCTCGTAGACGCGCAGGGTGATGGTCGAGCCGTTGTGCCCCGGCGCCGTGATCAGGCCGGCCTCCTGCGTGCGGTTCTCCCACCTCCATTCCGGGTCGTCCTCCCGGGGCATGGGTTCGCACTGGATGCCGACCTGGGTCTTGCTGAAGTCCAGGATGTAGCTGAACACCTGGCACTTGAAGCAGCCTCGGTACACCCGCGCGAAATCCCCCGAGTTGCCGACCGGGGGCTGGGGCTGGCAGGCATCCACCGTCCCTTGCCACCGGCTTGTATACGCGCCCGACAGAGGCGTTACCCGCGCCGGCGCGCCCGTCACCGCGGGCATTGACTTGGCGGCCTCGGCCGCCTGCTTCAGGACCCGCGCCGAATCCGGGCCCTGATCGAACTCGACTCCCGCCGTCGGCGCGGCGTGGGCCGACGCGGCCAGGCACGCGCTCGCGACGGCCACGGAAAGAACATGTACTGCGCTTCTGCTCATCTCGACCTCCCTCCGGTTTCCCGGTGCTCCCTGGGCTTCCAATTAACTGGAGGCCCAGGGATCATCTTAGCGCCGCGCGGATGCGGGAGGGCGAGAACCGCGGGAGGGGGGTCACTCCGGGTCACTTCCTCTCACCACGGCGCGGCGCTCCTCGACGGGGGCTGGGGGGCCGGCGGGGGTCACGTTCCGTCACAAGCAACGGGCCCCGGGGCGGATGGCCCCGGGGCCCGTTTTTGGAACGTCTTGCCGTGCGTGTCTCAGCTTAGTCGTCTATGAAGGCATCCAGGCAGTACGCCTTGCCCTTGGAGCTGATCACGTACTTCTTGTCGCCGAAGGCCTCGCATTGCTCCTTGGGCGTCCGGTCGTCACGCGGGGGATTCTGGGCGAAGTAGTCCAGGGTCTCGACCTCGCGGTCGATCTCCCACTGGGTCTTGGGCCGCTCGCCGCCGCCGCGCTCACCGCCGCCGCGCTCCGTGGTGGACGTGATGCAGTACTTGTTGCCGGTCTTGGGGCTCACCACGAAGAGGTGGTTGCCGCCCAACTCGCACCACTCCTTCTCGGTCGGAGGCGGGGAATCCGGGAAGGAGTCGTTGGCCGCGACCTCCTGCTCGATCTCCTGCTTGGTCTTCTCCCGCTCGCCGCGCCCTTCACCGCCGCCTCCGCCGCGCTCCGTGAAGGCCGGGATACAGTACTTGCGCCCGGTCTTGGGGCTGATCACGAACACATGCAGGCCCCCCAGCTCGCACCACTCCTTCTCGGTGGGAGGCGGCAGGGTCGCGATGTAGTCCTTGTCGTCGGCCTCCTGCAGGAGCTCCCGGTCCGTCCTGGGCCGGCGGACGCGCTCCCTCTGGGAGTGGGCCACGATGCCCGATGCGGCGCTCACGGCGCCCTCCAGGGTGACCGCCTCAGCTCCCACGGGCATCAAGATGCCCAGGGCAAGGGCGGCCGTCACTACGTGCTGCGCTTGCTTTGTCATTTTACTGCCTCCTTTGTCTCGTGCGTCTCTTGCCCTTCTGGGAATCTCTCCCGCCAGGCAATCCCAGTATGCGCGGCGCGGCCCGTTCCGGGCTGGGACCCCCGGCCCCGGGTCTCACGCCGCGTCACCCGCCATCACTTTTCATCGCTTCCTCCGTCGGAGAAGGGGGCCGCGCGCCGAGTCACGGCGGATCACCTCATGGATCGGGGGTCAAGATCGAGCCGCCGGTTCCGCCGCGGGCCTTTTCCGTGACGGTTGGTGAGGGAACCCGGGGCCTCAAGGCCCGACGCGGCCGCCCGCCCGGGGGTGATGCCGGGTGAATCCCCGTGACGGGCCGGAGCTGGGTCCCATGGACATTCCCCGGCCGCCTGCCATAATGTGCCGGAAGGGGGACTGCCTCCGTGGGAGCCCGGGAGCGTCTAGTAAGGAGGCAGCCCCCCCGGATCTGCCGGAAAGTGATCGTAGCGGCCCCCCCGAGCCGTCCCTCGGCGATCACCGTCCGCGGCATAAGGCGAGCCCCCCAGCGCAGCCGGGGGGCTCGCTGGCCAGGCCGGAAACCTAGGGGAGGAGAGGATCGGTATCCACAGCACACACACCCCTGTGGGTCAATCGTAGCCTCCGAATCCGACAGATCCGTAGGCCTCGTCTCCTCAGTTACTCCCAAGCTCCTGCTGACGCAGTCCCGCTCGCCACCCATGATGGCAGGCGGCCGGGGAATGTCCATGGGGCCTGGCCGGGGTCCGTTACCGGGGTTCACCCGGCATCCCGATCCCCGAAAGAACAGGCCCCGGGCGGAAAGCCCGGGGCCTGTCTTGTCGAACCGTCTGCGTCAGTCGTTGAGGGCGTTGAGGCAGTAGCCGTTGCCCTTGGAACTGATCACCCACACCTTCTCAGGGGCCTGCCGCTCGCACTCCTGCTTGGGCGTAAGCGGTGGAGGCTTGGGCAGGGACTCGAAGTAGTCGTTGGTCGCTACCTCTTGGACGAGCTCTTGCTCGGTCTTGAGCCTCTCCCCGTTTCCTTCGCCGGCTCCACCTCGCTCTGTGAAGGCCGCGATGCAGTACTTGTTGCCGGTCTTGGGGCTCACACGGAAGACATGGTGTCCGCCGGCCTCGCACCACTCCTTCTCGGTCGGGGGCTTGGCATCAGGGAAGGAGTCGTTGGCCTCGACCTCCCGGTCGATCTCCCACTTGGTCTTGAGCCTCTCCCCGTTTCCTTCGCCGGCTCCACCTCGGTCCGTGAAGGCCGGGATGCAGTACTTGCGGCCGGTCTTGGGGCTGATCACGAACACATGGTGGCCCCCACCCTCGCACCACTCCTTCTCGGTCGGAGGCGGGCTGGGACGCTCATTCCAGTAGTCCTGGGCGTCCGCCTCGAACTTGAGTTCGGCGTCGCTCTTCCTCTGGCGCCCCTCGCGCAGGGACGAGTTGGCCGACAACACATTCTGAGCCTGCGCCGCAGCCGCCAGCAGGGCGGCGTCGCCCTCCACGGCCGCAATACCCTCCGAGGGCGCCATGAGCCCCAGGGCCACGAGCGCGACCATCACTCCCGTCATCGTCTTGGTCATTGCAATCCTCCTTTTCTTCTCGTTTGGCCGAGGGCTTGGACCCTTCGGCACTGGGACTAGGATGGCCTCCGGAGCCCGCAAGCGGGCGGGACCTGTCAAGGCCCCGTCACGAATGGACGAGACGCCGTCACTTAAACGGGTGATTCCTCGTCGGAGAAAGGCAGGCCGCACGCCTCGTCACCTTTGGTCACCATAGCCCTCCAGACGCCGTCGGCCTCCAAGGGCGATCACCGTCCGCGGCATAAGGCGAGCCCCCCAGCGCAGCCGGGGGGCTCGCTGGCCAGGCCGGAAACCTAGGGGAGGAGAGGATCGGTATCCACAGCATACACACCGCTGTGGGTCAATCGTAGCCGCCACCGCAGCCTGGTCGCGGGGAGGGCCATGGTGACTAGGGGTGACACCGGGGGTCCCGGCATTTCTTCGACGAGGAACCACCCGGAAAGGTGACGGTGGCGCTGTCAATTGTGACAAGCCCGCGACAAGTCCTACCCGTTGCCGGGCTTCGGACGTCATGCTATGACCAAAGCCGAAGTGCCGGCAGAGCCGAAGGGCCGCTGGCCCGCGGCCGAACGAGGAGGTTAAGGAGGACTGCAATGACCAAGGTGATGGTAGGAGTGATGCTCGGGCTCCTGGCCCTGGGGCTCATGACGCCCGCGGAGGGCATCTCGGCCCTGGAGAGCGACGTCGCCCTGCTGGCGGCCGCGGCGCGGGCACAGCGGCTGCTGGCGGAGCATCCGCTTGCGTCCCGGATCATGTAGTAAGGATTGCGAGGTCGGGTAAGATTCCCATCGTATGGATGTCATAAAGAGACCTTCCGCTTTTATCCTTTGCCTTGTCGTCTTGTTATCCTCCGTCGTTGAGTCCGCCCCCGCGTGGGGGGCGAGCGTCGTCCAGCGCCCCCGGCCCGCGCGCCTCACCGGTATTGGCTCGCCTCCCTTAAATCCCGGGCTTTCCGCTTCCCCACTATGGGGAGCCCTGACGTCTCTTCTCCCGTTGCCGACGGCGTCCCCCATGATCCCCGTTGCGCCAAGCCAGGCGGCAACCCCGTCTCGGTCCATTGTCCCGGCGGCATCGGCCGCGGGAACTGTGGTCGCCGGCATGTCGGCCCATGCATCCCTGAGCATGGCCGCAGACACCCTGGAGGAGGCTGCCAAAGGCCCCGCATCCTTGCTACGATCTCATGCCGCTTCCGAAGAGTTGTTCGATGTTTCCAAGACAGCGCCGGAAGTCGGCGAGGCAGCCATGGTTCCCATCCCGGATGCGCCGGCCCCCGCCCCCGCGAGTGGGCTAAAAACAGCCAAAAGGCAGGTCATCGTCATCGGAGCGGGGCTGGCGGGCTTGAGGACCGCGGACCTCCTGGCGCAGAAAGGCGTGGACGCCATCGTCATCGAGGCGCGCGATCGCGTGGGCGGGCGCACCCTGAGCCAGCCCATCGGCAACGACAAATCCAATTCCGACGAGGGCGGCGAGTTTCTCAGCCCCCTCCATCGGCGCATGTTCAAGTTGGCCGAAGAATTCGGGATTACGACCTTCCCCACCTACGCCGAGGGCGAGCGCGTGCTGGAACTCGACGACAGGCGCGCTACCTACAAGGGCCTTATTCCCAAGGTGTCGATTCCCAACCTGTTGGCGCTGCATATCGCACTATCCACGCTCGACAGGATGCGCAAAGAGGTGCCCATCGACAAGCCCTGGGCCGCTCGGCGCGCGCGGGAATGGGACGCGATGACGGTGGAGGCCTGGAAAAACAAATGGCTGCCCTTCGGATTTCTAAAACCGGCGCGCGACTTGCTCGACGCCGCGGTGCGCACCATTTACGGCGCCGAGCCCGGAGACATGTCCCTGCTCTATTTTCTCTTCTACCTCAACTCCGGCGGCGGACTCACTGCCCTCGCGGAAGTCAAGAACGGCGCCCAAGAGACGCGCATGGCCACCGGCTCGCAGGAGATATCCAAACAGCTGGCCCGACGCCTGGGCCGGCGCGTCATACTGGGGGCGCCCGTGCGCGCTATCGACTTGAGTCCTGAAGGGGTCGCGGTCCGCACCGATCAGGGCGATTTCCATGCCGAGTTCGTCGTGCTCGCGGTCCCGCCCATGGTGGCCGGAAGCATCGAGGGGCTGCCGCCGCGGAGATACCAGATCGCCGATAATATGCCGATGGGGTCCGTCATCAAGACGATCGTCAGATACCCAAGAGCCTTCTGGCGCGACCAGGGACTGTCGGGTGAGGCCGTTTCCAACTCGGGGCCCGCGGCGGCCGTGTTCGACAACACCAGCTATGACGGCCAAGAGCCTGCCCTGCTCGGCTTCATTATCGGTAAATTCGCGCGGGAATGGGGCGCGAGATCCCCGGCTGAGCGCAAGGTCGCCTTCCTGGCCGAGCTCGCGCGCCTCTTCGGGCCCGAGGCCTCTGTGCCCAGCGGCTACGTGGAAAGAGACTGGACCCAGGAAGAATTCTCGCGCGGCGGCTATGCCGGCCTGTGGAAGACCGGCCAACTCACGCAATTGGGCCCGTGGCTGCGGCAGCCGGCCGGGCGCCTTCACTTCGCCGGCACCGAGACCGCCATCGAGCATAACGGCTACATGGAAGGGGCCGTCGAGTCGGCGGAGCGCGTGGTTTCCGAGCTTCTGCCGAGACTCAATCGCTAGGCGGCTCGATGTCTAGCGCGGGTGCGCTGAAAATTTGTAGGTAGCCGTGGCCCATCCTGCCGGGGACGATGTGC
>CAYJXJ010000080.1:0-19498 GCA_964374095.1 uncultured Elusimicrobia bacterium | reverse complement strand
TCAGGTCGTCGGCAAACCGGCGGAGCAAGACCTGCGCTTGGCCCCGCCGGGTCGGGACATACCGTTCGGCCATGAGAACGCCGAAGAGCCAGCCCGACGCCTGGTCGATCGAGGCGTCCTCGCGGCGGAGATACCCACCCTCCCGGGCGTCGTGCCGCTGGCCCGCGTCCGGGATGTGAACCGAGTCCGGCAAGACCCCCCGCACCAAGGGCAGGCCCGGCCGGTACATCATGGCCAGGCCGTCGAAGGCGGCCTCGGCCTCGGCCAAGGACCGCTCGCTCTCCTCCATGCGGTGCTGAAGAACGGTGGTCGCGGCGTAGGCGCCCTGCCAAATGGCCATGTCGCCGATGGACATCGGCTTCTGATAGAGGAAAAGCCGCCCGCGGTCGACCAGGAAATGGCGCCGGATGTCCTGGCGCATGGCCTCGGCCTGGACATGCAGGGGACGCGGGTCGACGCGCTCGACCGGACGCGTGAAGGGTCGATGCGGGGAAAGGAGATGATTGAGACGGTAAGCCGCGTCCAGGACGGGCGCGGCGATGACGGTCACGGCACCCTTCGCCGGATGGAGACGGGAGCCATCGGTCTCCTGGGCGAGGACTTCGGAGGCCTGCTCCTGGGAGGAGGCGGCCTTGAGGCGCTCGCCGAGGATTTCGAGCTTGCGCAGGGAGCCTAAGGGAGCTCCGGCGCTCTCGGCGCGCAGAGGCGCGGCGAGCAGGCACAGGAGGGCGGCCGCGGAACCCATGAGACGGTCATTGTATCAGGGCCGCGCGCGGGCGGCCTGGGTCATCGGGCACCGGATCGGCCGGCGTTGGACCTATCGGAGCCACTTATCCGCGCAGGGCTTGAAGAAGCGCCGCGACTTCCTCGGGGGCGCCGGCCTCGGCCTTGGGATTGAGGTCCACGCAGCCGAAAATCCGCGGCCAGGACTTGACCGCGATCTTATGCGCGAGGATGTAGTCCTGGTCGTCGGGGTCGACGAAGGAGATGATGCGGCGGGGAACATAATGCCGCTGCAGGGCCCAGAGCAGGGAGCCGGTCTTGGGCTCTCCGATGCGGCCCACCAGCTCCAGGTCGACCCGGCCCCGGGTGAAGATGTCGGCCGCGCGGGCCAGGAGCCCGGCGCCGCAGCCCTGGGGCGACGCCGCCAGGCGGGCGAGCCCGAGCTTGGCCCAATCCAGGTAGTGGACGTTGCCCTTCAGATTGGCCAGCCGCCACACGGCCTCCATGGCCACCGCGTTGAGGGCGGCCGGCATCAGGGAAGCTCCCACCGGGCCGGCCTCGGGGTCGTCGGGTTCGCGGTCGAGAAATCCCCCGGTTTCCCGCTCCCACAGGTCCTGGAACAGGAATTTCAAAATCGCGTCTGCCGACTCGCGGTGACCCCGGAGGCCCGTGACGAAGAACCCCTCGGTGAAGGCCAGCATGGCCCAGGCGCTGTCGGCCAGCAGGCCCCAGCCCGCCGGCGCATGGTCGGAAATATGGGCCACCCCCCGGCGAGCGTCGTTGAGCTTGCCCAAAAAGACCAGCGTGTGGGAGGCGGCCTCCGGGTATTCATGGGATTCGAACGCCGCGGCGCGCAGGAGGGCCAGCGCCGCCATCGCGTTGGCATCCGCGTAATAGACCGGATGCGCCCCTTCGGGGACGAAGCGGAAGGCGCCGGCAATATGGTTGTAAAGGCGCTGCAAAAGAAATGCCGCCACCTTGGAGGCGCGCTCCCGGGACTCGGGCTCGCCGCTCCAGGCATGTACGTCCCAAAGCAGTCGGCAGAGACGGGCGTTGAGATCCAGGCGGGGCAACTCGTCGCGGCGCGCGAAGGCCCCGGTCTTGGGGTCCCACCCGTCGTGGCGCAGCAGCCGCGCGAAGTTGAAGCGGGCGCTCTCCGCGAGCTTTTCGTGCCCAAGCTCCGCCGCGCCGTAGAGAAGGACATCCAAGCAGTCCGGACAGGGGAGATCGGCCGCGTGCCGGGCGTCGACGGCGGCCAGGGCGCGCGTCGCCCATTCCGCGGTGGCTGGAGGAGCGAAGGCGGCGAGCGTGGTCGCGCCCGTCCACACGGGACCGTGCGCCCCGGGGCCGCGCCGGTGGGCGTTGGGATCGTAGGACGAGGCCGCGGACTCAAGCCCGCGGGCCAGCTCGGCGGCCGAGCCGCAGGGCGGCCGCGACAGGAGCTCTCCATAGACGGAAAGCACCGAAGGACCCAGGTCGGGCGCGGCCAGGCGGGCGGCCACGTCGGGCCGGTCCTCGGCCACGACCCGCACGGGGACGTAGCGCGAGCGGATCACCGCCGCGGGCTCGCCCGTGGAGAGGACCTCGTCCTGGTTCTGGGAGAGGCGAGAGGCCGTCCAGCGGAGATTGAGCAAGACGGGCCGGCCCTCGGCCCGGGCGCGGTCGAAAGCCCGGGGCCCCCAGTCGAGCCACTCCACCCCGACTCCAGCCTCAGGAGCGCTCATCGCCCAGTTCCGGAGCGTTGCTGAAGACTCCGTCGACTCCCATTTTTTCCAGGCGCATCATATCTTTTTTCTTGTTGACGGTGTAGGCCAGCAGCGCCAGGCCCGCCTCATGGGCGCGGGCGATTTTCCAGGGCCCCGCCTGCGAGCGGCTCATGTGCAGGCTCTCCCCCCGCAAGCGCCCGATCTCCGCCAGGGCCCGCTTCATGGAGGTCGTGCCGAGCAGGTAGCCGATCCTAGCATCCGCGTCGAGCTCCCGGACCCGGAACAAGCACGCGTGATCGAAACTCGAGACCACGGCCCAGTCCCGGGCCTGGCGGCGTTTGAGGAGCGAGACGACTCGCTCCTCGATGCCCGGATGGCGGCGCGACCCCGCCTTGATCTCGACGTGCAGTTCGGCCCGGCCTGCGACCAAGTCGAGGACCTCCTCCAAAGACGGGACTCGCTCGGCGGCGAACTTGGGGGCGAACCAGGAGCCCACGTCGCGCGACGCCAGGTCTTTCCAGTCCATGTCCCGCACGCGGCGGCGCAGGCCCGCCACCCTTTTCAAGTCATCGTCGTGGATGACGGCCAGGCGCCCGTCCCGGGTCTGGTGGACATCGAGCTCGATGGCGCGCGCGCCCATCTCGAGAGCCAGACGGAAGGCCGCCATGGTGTTCTCGGGGGCGTGGGCGCTCGCGCCGCGGTGGGCGATCAGCTTCATGGCTGGGCGTGGGCCGCGGCGACCGCCGTCTCCGCGTTCCAGAGAATCAATAGGCCGCTATCGCCAGTCGAGATGACGCGCTCGGCGCGGCAGTTCTGAGTACAACCCTTCTCTTGCCAACTCTCGGTCACCAGAACCTCGCGCCCAGCGCCTACGATGTCCCCATGGCAACTCGTTTTGAGTTCGGCACATGGCTTGAAGGACAAAATTTTCCGGCATTCCCTGAGATCCCATACGTCAAGTTCGTTCGATTTGTCATGGCAGCGCGCCGGTACCCCATTATCGAGACTAATCCTATCAACAATCGCGTCGACTGGGCTATGGGAAACGACGATCAATCCGTCCGACATTCCAGTTCCCGATCAGCCGGCAGCGGCAAATTGTGCTGAAAAATCCTCGAAACGAACTCGCGCCGGCGCGAGTTCCCGCGCTTCCACTGATTGGAAGCGCAGGTCGTGGGAATTCCAGGGTTTTTCGAGAACGAGTTCGGGCCGAAAAACTTCCGCGTGAGTCCGGTTCAGGCTTGAGGCTTGCAGCGCGCCAACCGCTCCATCAGCCGCGCGTAGTCGGCCTCCGGCAGGTCCACGCCGAGGGCATGGTCGCGCCCGGTGCCGGGGCCGTGGCAGTCCGAGCCTCCGGTCACGAGCAGCTGGTGAGCTTCGGCGAGGGCGCGGAACTCGACGATGGCCGAGGGGCCGTGCTGGGCGTAGTGGGCCTCGATGCCCTCCAACCCCGCCGCGACCCAGCCGGCCACGGCGCCGCGCGCGCTCACCGTCTCGGGATGGGCCAGGACCGAAAAGCCCCCGGCGTCCCGGATCAGGGCGATGGCCTCCTCCGGCGTGGGACCCATAGGCGAAACGTAGGCGGGCTTGCCGCGCGAGAGGAAACGGGCGAAGGCATCGTGGCGGTTCGAGACGTAGCCCTTGCGCTTCAGGGCGTCGGCCACGTGGGGCCGGCCCAGGGTCTCGCCGGAAACCGCGACGACGTCTTCCATGGCCAGGGCCATGCCCAAGCCCCGCAGCCGCTCGACCATGCGGCCCAATCGTTCCTGCCTCCGGCCTCTGAACTCCGAGAGCCGGGCGAGGAAAGCGGGGTCCCGCCACGAGATGCCGTAGCCGAGGATGTGGACCTGGTCGGACTCGCGGGTGTTGATCTCGACGCCGCAGAGCACGCGCGTGGCGCTTCCCCGGGCGGCTTCGAGAGCTTCGGGAAAGCCCGAGACCGAATCGTGGTCGGTGAGGACCATGAGCTCCAGGCGCTTCTCAAGCGCCCGCTCCACGAGCTCCTTGGGCGTCAGGGTGCCGTCGGAGCGGCGGGTGTGGGTGTGAAGATCGACGCGTCGGAAGGGCGTCAGGGCCGCGCGTCCGGAGCCCGGAGGACGGCCACGGGGCAGGCATCGGGCTCAAGCAGGTCGGCCAGCCGGACCGAGTCGAAGTAGGACTCGACCATCTCCCCCAGGCGCTTCCAGACCGGGGAAATGCCGCAGCGGCTCTGATGGCGGCAGTCCTTGTCTCCCCCCTCGTAACGGCCGCAGACGCTCTCGAAGATCTCGCCCTGGGCCGCGCGCACGATGAGGCCGAGCGTGATCTCCGCGGGGGGTTTGGCGAGGGCGTAGCCGCCGGAGGTGCCGCGAAAGCTCCGCACGAGGCCCGCCGCTTTGAGCCGCCACAGCAGGGTCTTGACGTAGTCCTCGGGGACGTTCTCGGACTCCGAAAGGCTATCGGCCGAGACGGCCGCCTGGCCGTGGCGCCGGGCCAGCGCCACCATCAGGCGCGTCGAGTACTCGGTCGAGCTTGAGATCCTCATGGTTTAGAAGAGGCCGAGCTGTTCCTTGGCGTCCTCGGACGCCATGGCGCGGGGGTCCCAGCTCGGGACGAAGGTCAGGTCGATGTCCACGTCTTTTACGCCGGGGATCTTGGCAAGGGCCGTGTGCACGGAGGCCAGGAGCATGGGGCCGTACGGGCAGGCGGGGGAGGTCAAGCTCATGATGAGCTTGACGGCCTTGCCGCCCGAGGCCTCGTCTTCGACGCGGGCGCCGTAGACCAAGCCCAGGTCCACGATGCTGATGCGGATCTCCGGGTCAAAGACCGGCTGCAGGGCCGCGCCGATCTGCTTGAAGGAAACTTCGGTCATGAGCTCTTCTCCATGGGCGCGCGGGAGGCCAGCCCCTGGAGGAGCGTGTTCCAGCTCAGGGTCGCGCATTTGACGCGCACCGGGAAGCGCCGCACGCTTGCGAGCACGCCCGCGGTCTCAAGCTCCGGCGGCAGGCTGGAGGCGGGCTTGCCCGCGACCATCATGTCCTTGAAGCGCGCCGCGAGGCGCTGGGCCTCCGGGAGCGAACGCCCCTCCACCGCTTCCGCCATCAGCGCGGCCGAGGCCTGGCTGATCACGCACCCGTGTCCGGAGAAGCGGATGCTCCCGATCAGCTCGCCCTTCAAGGCGAGGGAGAGCTCGATCTCATCCCCGCAGACCGGGTTGATCCCATGGGAGCGCAGATCGGCGTCGTCGATGCGGCCCTTGTGCGCCCCGCTGCGGAAATAATCGAGCAGGACGTCGCGGTAAAGCTCTTGGAGCTCGGAGTCGCCCTCGGCCATGGCTAGCGCCTCCCCCCCGCCCCGGCGGGTTTGGGTTTGAGGAAGAAATCCGCGGCCTTCCGCAGGACCTGGCCCATGGTCTCGACCTCCGCGAGGGTGTTGTAGAGGTAGAAGCTCGCCCGCGCGGTTCCCGGCACCCCGAGCTTGAGCATGAGGGGCTGGCAGCAATGGTGGCCGGCGCGGACCGCCACGCCCTCCAGGTCGAGGGCGGTGCCGATGTCGTGGGCATGGATGCCCTTGAGGTTGAAGGACACGATGCCCCCGCGTTGGGCGGGGTCGCGCGGGCCGTAGACCTCGAATCTCTCGTCCTGGCCGAGGAGCTCGAGGGCCTTGCGAGTCAAGGCCTGCTCGTGCTCGCGCAGGGCTTCGAAACCCACCGCCTTTAAATAGTCCAGGGCCGCGCCGAAAGCCGCGGCGTCGGCGATATTGGGAGTCCCGGCCTCGAACCGGTTCGGGAGGTCGGCGTAGGTGGACCGCTCCAGGAAAACCTGGCGGATCATGTCGCCCCCGCCCAGGAACGGGTCCATCGATTCCAGCAGCTCGGGCCGGCCCCACAGAATGCCGACGCCGGTCGGCCCGAGCATCTTATGCGCCGAGAAGGCCAGGAAATCGCAGTCCCATGCCGTGAGGTCGGTCGGGAAATGCGGGGTCCATTGCGAGGCGTCCACCAAGGTCTTGGCGCCGACCGAATGAGCCAAGTCGACCAGCCGCCGCACCGGAGTGAGCGTCCCGAGCGCGTTGGAAGCCGCCGTGAAGGCGACAAGGCGAGTCTTAGGGGTAAGAACCTTGGGTATCGCGTCCAGATCCAGGGTGCCGTCCGTAAGGATCGGGATAAACCGCAGCCGCAACCCCTTCTCTTGGGCGAGCATTTGCCAAGGGACCAGATTGGAATGATGCTCCAGCTCGGTCAAAAGGATTTCTTCACCGGGCTTGAGGAACTTCCGGCCCCAGGAGTGGGCGACCAGATTGATGGACTCGGTGGCATTTCTGGTAAACACCACGGACTCGGGCTGGGGGGCGTTGAGGAAGCTCGCGACCTTGGCGCGGGACTCCTCAACGCGGCTGGTCGCTTCATCGGAGAGAGTATGCACCCCGCGGTGCACGTTGGCGTTATGGTTTTCGTAGAACGAAACCAATGCCGAGAGTACCTGCCGGGGCTTCTGCGTGGTCGCGGCGTTGTCGAGATAAGCCAGGGGCTTGCCGCGCACCAGCCGTTTGAGAATGGGGAAGTCCCGGCGCAGCCGCGCGGCGTCAAGCATGCCGCGCCCCCGCCAGAAACCGGGCCCGGATCTCCCCCGCCAAGGCCTCGCGCAAATCCGCCACGGGGACCCGCTCGATCATCTCCTGCGCGAAGGCTTCGACCAGCAGCCGCCGGGCCGCCTCCGGGGACAGCCCGCGCGTACGCAGGTAAAACAGGGCCTCCGGGGAAATCTGCCCGACCGTGGCGCCATGCTTGGCGACGAGGTCGTTGGCGTAGATCTTGAATTCGGGCTTGGTGTGCGCCAGGCCCTCCTCGGAAAGCAGGAGATTTCTGTTGTAGACGTGGGCCGCCGTCTTCTGGGCGTTGGGACGCACGACGACGGTCCCATTGAAGACCGCGCGCGAGGGGCCGTCGAGGACGCTTTTATAGAGTACGCGGCTCGAACCATGCGGGCGGATGTGATCCACCAAAGTCCGGTGCTCGCCGTGTTCCCGGCCCGAGAGCAGGGTCAGGCCGTTCAAGGTCGCCTCGGCCCCCTCGTCCTCCAGGAGCACGTCCATGGCGTGCCGGGTCAAAGCCCCGCCCAGGACGACGGTGTGGGAGGCCAGCCGCGCGTCGCGCCCCAGCCGCGCCCGGACACCGGCGAGATGCAGCCCGCCGTCGCCCTCGCGTACGATGCGGGTGTAGTCGATGGAAGCCCCGGGACCCGCGGCCAAGCGGGTGTTGGAATTGGTCCAATAGGTCCCGGGTTCACCCAGGTGCTCCTCGATCACGCTCACCCGCGCGCCCTCGGCGGCCGCGATCACGACCACCGGATGGGTCGCCGCCGGGCGGGCCCCGGGAGCGGACGCGAAAAGGAGATGGATGGGCTCCTCGACCGAAACCCCGCGGGGGACCGCGATGAGAGCGCCGTCCTCGAAAAGCGCCGCGTTCAACAGCCCGAAGGAGTCGAGGCCCGGCGCCGGACCGAGGTAGGCCTCGACGGCCCGCGGCTCTTCCTCCAACAATCGGGATAAAGGTCCCGCCGTCACGCCCGCGGGCAGGCCGGGGCAACCCGACCACTCCTGGAGCCACCGGCCGTTGAGGAAGGTCAGCCGCAGCGGCGAGCCGGGGCGCAGGGACAGGGCCGGGAGACGCCGCATGGCTTCGCTCCCCCCCGCCGCGGCGCGCTCAAAGCGCGTCTCGGTCAACCGTGAAATCGGGGTCAGCCGCCAGACCTCCTCCGAGCCCGCCGGAAAGCCGAGCTCGGCGAAACCCGAGACCGCCTCGCGGCGCAGGCGCGCCAGCCACGGCAGACCGGCCCCCGGGAGGCCGCGCTCCAGGCGCTCGAAGTCCTCCGCGCAGGCCTGGGCCGGAGTGGGATGGACCGGGATCATGGTTTTCCTTCGGTTATCTCGCCCCGGCGGGGGAGGGCGAACCCATCCCGGCGTAGCCTTCCCGCTCCAGCTCATGGGCCAGTTCCCGTCCCCCCGACTTCACGATGCGGCCGCCGCTCAGGACGTGGACGAAGTCCGGGACCACGTAGTCCAGGAGGCGCTGGTAATGCGTGACCACCACGAAGGCGCGGCCCGGCGCGCGCATGGCGTTGATGCCCGCGGCCACGGTCTTTAAAGCGTCGATGTCGAGCCCGGAGTCGGTCTCGTCGAGTATCGCCAGTTTGGGCTCGAGGACCGCGAGCAGAAGGATCTCGTTGCGCTACTTCTCGCAGCCCGAGAAGCCCTCGTTGACCGAGCGGCTCAGGAAGGCGGGATCCATCGAGACCTGCCTGGCCTTCTCCTTGATGAACTTCAGGAATTCGCCGGCGCTCATCTCGGGCTCGCCGCGGTGCTTGCGCAAGGCGTTGTAGGCCGCCTTCAGGAAATACTTGTTGCTGACGCCGGGGATCTCAACGGGATACTGGAAGGCGAGGAAGACCCCTTCGCGGGCGCGGACCTCGGGCGGCATGCCCAGGAGCTCGCGCCCCTCGAAAAGCACGCTTCCCTGCGTGGCGTGGTAGCCCTCCCGGCCGGCGATCAGGTGGGCGAGGGTGCTCTTGCCCGAGCCGTTGGGGCCCATGAGCGCGTGCGCCTCTCCCGCATTGACCGTCAGGTCAATGCCTTTCAAGATTTCCCTGTCTCCTACCGTGGCTTTGAGGCTTTTAATCTGTAGCATTCCGTTCTCCGCTGTTATCCAACGGCCCCTTCGAGGCTGAGGCTCAAGAGCTTGTGGGCTTCCACCGCGAATTCGATCGGCAGCTCCTTGAAGACCTCCTTGCAGAAGCCGTTGACGATGAGGCCCACGGCATCCTCGGCGGAGAGTCCCCGCTGGCGGCAGTAGTAGAGCTGGTCCTCGCCGATCTTGGAGGTCGTCGCTTCATGCTCGACCTGGGAGGAGGTGTTGTTGACCTCGAGGGTGGGGAAGGTGTGGGCCCCGCAGAGGTCCCCCATCAAGAGCGAGTCGCACTGGGAGTAGTTGCGGCTGCCGGCGGCCGACTCGGCGATGCGCACCAGCCCCCGGTAGGTGTTCTGCCCGCGTCCGGCGGATATGCCCTTGGAGATGATGGTGCTGCGGGTGTTTCGCCCCAGGTGGATCATCTTGGTCCCGGTGTCGGCCTGCTGGCGGTTATTGGTGAGCGCGACCGAATAGAACTCCCCCACCGAGTTGTCGCCGAGAAGGATGCAGGAGGGGTATTTCCAGGTGATGGCCGAGCCGGTCTCGACCTGGGTCCAGGAGATCTTGGAGTTGACGCCTTTGCACTTGCCGCGCTTGGTCACGAAATTGAAGATCCCCCCGCGGCCTTCCTTGTCCCCCGGGTACCAGTTCTGGATCGTCGAGTACTTGATCTGGGCGTTGTCGAGGGCCACGAGCTCGACCACCGCGGCGTGGAGCTGGTTCTCGTCGCGCATCGGGGCGGTGCAATTGTGCACCGCGAAACCCTTCACCAGATAGGAGTGAGGATCGGTCCCGGTCTCGAAGTTGTAGACGTAGCCTTCATGAGGCTTGCGCAGGACCCGCCGCACGGGAATGAGGAAATAGCCGTCCCGCCTGATGGCCCGGCGCCCTCGCGCGTTCTCGGCGTGGAAGAGGACGTAGCGGCGCTTGTGTCGGATGATGCGGCCGTCCTTCATGCGCTCATCGAAAGCCTCCCGCACGTTGATGAAAGCGAAGATGCCCTGTCGCGACCATAGCTCCTGTACCTGGAACGCCAGCTCCCGGGACACGGTGGCGGCCCGGACCCGCACCAGGCGCCCCTCCCGACTGCGGCTCCCGTCGCCCCGGTAGTAGGAATCCAGGCAGAGCCTCTGCCGGGCCGGAGGCAGGTCCATCACGGCCTTGCTGAATTGCTTGCCGAGGGCGTACTTGCCGCCGTGCTGGACCAGCCGCGCCCACAGATCGTCCGAGTAGACGACCACGTAGGCGCCGTGACGCTTCCGGTCGTAGGTGATCGACGGACGCTTGCCCGTGACTCTCTCGATGAGTTCGGCGACATCCCGGATCAGCTCGCCTTCGTGGGAACCCAGCGATAACTCCACCGCATTGTAGCCGTTGAAACGGGTCGCGCAACCCTCGGCCACATAGTAGCCGAGCAGTCGCAGGAAGTCGTCGGTGAGGCCGGGGTCGTCGCGTTGGGTCTTGTTGATGGGAAAAACCAGGAGGTCGCCGGGCTTAAGCTCCCCGGCCGGAACATACTCGGGCTCGGCGGCGGCCAGACGCTTCGCATCAAGGTCCGCCCAACGGCCCGCCGGACGCGGGGAGCCGCGCACCCGCTCGCGCGAGATGGCCAGCACGGGGTGCTCCGGCGTCAGATGGAAGCGATTGCCGGGGCTGCGCGGTATGATTTCGACGAGCTCGCCACGGTAGCCGCGCCGCATGATTCCGGCGACATCAGCCTCCCGGCCATTTCCATCGAGAACCACGTCGTGCAGAGCCACCTCGCGGATGGGCTTGAGGCGATCCCCGCAGCTTACTTCCTCCCAAGAGGGGAGACACCCCTCCAAGTAGCTGACATACGCGCCTTCATCGGCGATGATGAGGGTGCGCTCGAATTGGCCGGTGTTCTGGGCGTTGATGCGGAAATAGGTCGAGAGCTCCATGGGGCAGCGCACGCCTTTGGGAATGTAGCAGAAGGAGCCGTCGGAGAAGACCGCGGAGTTCAAGGTCGCGAAGTAGTTGTCGGTGTAGGGGACGACGCTGCCCAGGTACTTCTCCACGAGAGCCGGGTGCTCCCGGACCGCCTCGGAGAAGGGGCCGAAGATCACCCCCGCCTCGGCCAAGGTCTTTTTGAAGGTCGTGGCCACCGAGACGCTGTCAAAGACCGCGTCCACGGCAACCCCCGAAAGGATTTTCTGCTCGTCCAGGGGGATGCCGAGCTTCTCGAAAGTGGCGCGCACCTCGGGATCCACCTCGTCCATGCTCCCGAGCTGCTTCTTGGGCTTGGGCGCCGAGTAGTAGATCATCTTCTGGTAATCGATCGGTGGATACGTCACGTTCTGCCAGGACGGCTCCTTCATGGACAGCCAATGGCGGTAAGCCTTTAACCGCCATTGGAGCATAAAGTCCGGTTCGCCCTTCTTGTTGGATATTAGCCGGACGATATCTTCGTTGAGGCCCGGCGGCGCCTGGTCGGCATCGATGTTGGAAATGAAGCCATATTCGTAATCTTTCGACGTCAGCGCCGCAAGCGTTTCGGAGGAATCTGGCATTTTATTTTTTTTTTACAATGACTTAAGCAATAGTGTAACATAGTTGACCAAAATAGTCAAGTATCGATGGTCGATGGTGTCACATCCTAACAAGTGACAAACTACCGTTCTTGGCATGAAAATGGATATGGCATTAGCATGGGTGTCAACCTCCGAATCGTCGCCTTATGGGGCATCATGACCCTGAGCACGGCTGCGGCAGGCGCCGCGCGCGCTCTCCCGACCCCCGACGCCGAAACGGTGTTCCTCATCCACGGTCAAGGGCGAAATCGGCTGTCGTTGGCGGTGCTGGCATGGCGGCTGCGGCGCGCGGGCTATCGCACCAGCCTCTACCCTTACAATCAGCGGCGGCAAACCCTTGAGGAAATCGCGGCCGGCCTGAAATGGCGGATTGCCGCGCGGGAGGAAACAACCTCTTACCATCTCATCGGCCACTCCTTAGGCAACGTCGTGATCCGAGAGGGCTTCCGGACCGGCTACCCGCCGGGACTCGGCCGCGTGGTGATGCTCGCTCCGCCAAACGCACCGGCGCCCCTGGCCAAACGCTTGGCCCGCAACCCGGTTTACCGGTTCTTCACGGGCGACAGCGGCCAGCGTCTGGCCGACGAGAATTTCTACTCGAAACTGCCGGCGCCCAACGTCGAGTTCGGAGTCATCGCGGCGGACCGCGGCATCCCGTGGCTCCACGTCGGACCCAACGACGGCGTCATCCCGGTCGCGATCACGCCCCTGGCCGGCATGACGGACTTCGTTCGCCTACGGCACTCCCACACTCTCATTATGAACAGCCGGGACACCTTCAAGATGGTGCGGGGATTCCTACGGTCGGGACGGTTTCCCGCCGCATGAAGTCTTCGGTTCCGATCGCATCCTTGCGGTATTCCCATCGCAGGGTTATACTTAGGGATAGAGATCGGCTCTATGCGTGTCCTGACCCTCAGCCTGCTTGTGCTTTCCTATTCCGCTCCGGCCGCGGGCGACGACAATAAGTACCGTCCCAAACCCTATTACCAGAGCCCTCCCCCGACCTACACGCCTCCCCCGCCCCAGCCCATTTTTTCCGAACAGAGCCACCAATCCTATTTCCCCCCCACCCCCATGCCTCCCCCGAATTCCGAACGCATCATCCTCCCGTCTCAAAACCCATATCAGGGCTACCAACAGGGATACAGCGCTCCCTCGGGACCCTGGCGACCCCCGCCCAACACCGGCGGCCCGGAGCGGCCCCCGGTGATGGTTGACTCGGAACTCTACTCGGGGCCGATCCGCTCCTATATCAATTCCATGGCCAAGAAAAACGGCGGCGTGTTCTTGCTCAAGGACGAGGCGACGGGGCGTCTCCACAAGCTCAAGCTGAAGCGTTTGTCGAACGAGCGGATCGTGAGGCTCGGGCCGGATGAGGCGTTCGCCTGCGTGGACATGGAGACGGCGACGGGCGGGACGCTGGATTTGGACGTGTATCTGGCGCGGAAGGATCTGGGGGAGTGGTCGGTGTCGAAGCTCTTGATCCACGCGGTGGACGGCGTGGCGCGCTTCGTCTACGACTCGTCCTACCAGCCGACGCTTCCGGCGGGAAGCGTTGCCGCCAAGGCCCCCTCCGGGAGCGGAGAACGACCGCCCTCCGGGGACGCGCCGACTCCATTGTCGGCCGCAAGAATCCCCAAGCCCAAGGCCCCGCCGCAGCTGTCCTTGCAGGTGGCGCTGCGCGAGCCCTCGGGCAACGACATCTTGGACGGCGGGGAGGCGGGGTCGCTGGTGGTGAGTGTCGCCAACGCGGGGAAGGGCGCGGCCTACGCGCTGCGGCTGACGCCGGTGCTGGAGTCGGAGGGGCGGGGCCTGGCGCTGGAGGCGGCGGCGATCCCGGAGATCAAGGCGGGACAAAGCGCGCGGGCGGAGATCGCGGTGCGGGCGGAGGAAGGGGCGCCGAGCCAGCAGGTGCGCTTGAAGCTGGAGGCGCGGGAGGGCAACGGATTCGACGCGGAGCCGGTGGAGGTGCGCTTCGAGGTGCGGGCGTTTCTGGCGCCGAAGCTTGAGGTGGCGTGGGTGAGGCTGGCGGGGAGCGCGGCGGTGAAGGCGGGAGAGCCCACACGGGCGTCGGTGGTGGTGAGAAACGCGGGCAAGGGAGCGGCGCGGGAGGTGTCTGCGATACTGGTGATCGAGAGCGCAGACATCTTCATGGCCGGGGAGCCCGCGGCGGCGCTGGGGAGCCTCAAGCCCGGCGAGGCCAAGACGGCGGAGTTCGAGTTTTTCGTGAACAAGCGGTTCAAGGGGACGGCGCTGCCGATCGCGGTGAGCCTGACGGAGGCGCGGGGGCGCTTCGGGGTGGCGCGGGCGCCGTTGGGGCTGGCGCTGGGCAAGGCCCCGCCGGCGGTGCGGGTGTACGCGGTGAAGGGCCGGGAGGAGCCGGCCGGGGCGGAGGCGCCGGCGGCGGAGGACGTGGACTCGCCTCCCAAGGCGCGCACGCCGGCCGACCCGGAGGCCTACGCGGTGGTGATCGGCATCGAGCGCTACCGGGACCTGCCTGGGGTGGACTACGCCGGCCGCGACGCCGAGTCGGTGCACACCTACCTGACGCGGGCGATGGGGTTTGACGCGCGCAACGTGGTGATCTTGAAGGACGACCGGGCGACCCTGACGGACTTGGACACCTACCTGGGGCCGTGGCTGGAGGACCGGGTCACGGCGTCAAGCCGGGTGCTGATCTTCTACGCGGGGCACGGGGCGCCCAACCCCAAGACCGGGGAGGGCTACTTGATCCCCTACGACGGCAACCCCAACTACGTGGAGACCAAGGGCTATCCGATCAAGCGGCTCTACGCGACCCTGGCCAAGCTGCCGGCCAAGGACGTGACGGTGGTGTTGGACGCGTGCTTCTCGGGGGCCGGGGGGCGCTCGGTGTTGGCCAAGGGGGCGCGTCCGCTGGTCAACGTGATGCAGGCGCCGACGGCGGCCAAGAACATGGCGGTGATCACGGCGGCCTCGCGCGAGCAGATCAGCACGTCCTACCCGGAGGGCCAGCACGGGATGCTGACCTATTTCCTGCTGTTGGGCCTGCGGGGAGCGGCGGACGCCGACGGCGACAAGCAGGTGACGACGGGAGAGTTGTTCTCTTACCTGCGGCCGGCGGTGGAGCGGGAGGCGAGAAAGAAGCACGTCGAGCAGACCCCCACGCTCAATCCCGACCCCAAGGCCCTGGGCGCGCGCTCCGCACGGGTCTGGCTCAAGTTGCGCTAGAATTGAGACAGCCTTCGTTCGACAATTATTCCCAGCGCCGGGGTGCGGAGCTGGTAAGGGGGGTTACCTCCACCGGGGGAGGTAACCGTTCCGAAAGTGTTGGAAAATCAAGCACGTTCTCTTCACAAGGTCGGCGGACTAGACCTGCACCAACACGTCCTCGCCATCGACCTTGACCGGGTAGACCGCCAGCTTGGCCGTGGGGTTCTCCGGACAGACCCCGGTCTTGAGGTCGAACCGCCACCCGTGCCACGGGCAGACGGCATTGCACCCCTCGGCCGTGCCTTCGCCGATCGGGCCGCCCCGGTGCGGGCAGACGGCGCCGAGGGCGTGCACCTCGCCGCCGACGCTGAACAAGGCGACGGGCCGGCCCTCGATCTTCACCTCGCGGCCCATGCCCGGCTGAAGCTCCGACTTCTTCGCGGCCTTCCGGAATTCCGGCATTCAATCCTCCAAGCAGTTCCCGTCCTCGCCACCCTCTGGCTTTGGCCGCAAGGCGGCGAGGACGGGAACTATGTCTATACTGAGCGCCGCATGTGCCTTCCGTAGTGATTTCTCAACGTTCTGCGGTGTCCGTCCCCTGGCGAATATGAACCCCAAGTACGTCCCTCCCTCCGGCGGAGGCGCGACGCGCCTGCCTTTGGGCGCGGTGATCTGAATCTCCGTAATCCCCGCCACGGCCCGTGCCGCTTCGAGTCCCCCCACGCCGCGCAGGCTGCCGGCCGCCGGAATGGGAATCATCATGACCCCCGCCGCGCCAGGCCCGGCGGCCGCGCGGCCCAGGCCTCTCCCCAGGGCCTGGCGCAAAACCAGCTCCTCAAGCGAGGCTCCAGCCGCGAATCGCAGCGCCTTCGAACAGCGCCCTCCGATAGGCCGGGCCGCGAGCTCCAGCGGCCAAACTCCGTTTTTGTTAATCCGAAACTCCGCGTGAACGGGTCCCGTCACCAGCCCCAAGGCCCGCGCGCAGCGTTGGGCCAGGCCGCCAACGCCCCGCTGGAGAGCCGGCGGCAGGTTCGATGGCGTCACGTAAATGGTTTCCTCAAAATGAGGGCCGTCCAGCGGGTCGGGTTTGTCGAAGAGGGCCAGGGTCCGCAGCTTTCCAGTCTCCAGTATTCCCTCAAGCGCGACCTCGCGGCCGGGAATGAAATCCTCGACCAAGAGCCGCGGCGCGGACGCTTTCGCGCCGAGGATCGCGGTCACGCGGCGCCAGGCCGCGGTGAAGGAGGCCTCGTCATCGGCCCGGATCACACCTTGGCTGGCCGAGAGCGACGTCGGCTTGAGCACGCATGGAAACGAGACCAGCGCGGCGACCGTCTTAGGGTCGTCGGAGGCGTCAAAAAGCCGGTAGGCCGGGCCGGGAATGCCGGCCCTGGCGAACGACTCCCGCATGAGGAACTTGTCGCGGCTCAGACGGACCGCGGCGGGCGGATTGCCCGGCAGCCCCAGCCCCTCGGCGAAAACGGCCGCGGCGGCCGCGGTCCGGTCATCCGCCCCAAGCACGGCCGCGAAGAGACCATCGCGTCCCGCGGCCGCCACGGCCTTGAGCGAGCGTTCCGGGCGCTCGAAGTCGACGGTCACGTATCCGGCGGGATTGCCGGACTCAAGGACGTTGCGGGTCTCGCAGCCGACGGTCACATCGGCGCCGAGCCGCCGGGCCGCCTCCAGCAACGCGGGAGCGCGGTAGGTTTCGTTGGGGAGGAGAAGGAGGACGCGCGGCCTACTTCTTGGAGGGGGCGTAGTACGGGTTGTTGCCGGAGCCATGGTCGGTGGTGTCCATGATCTCGTCGATATCCGGAATCTGATCCCGGAGAGACGTCTCGATCCCCTGGCGCAAGGTGACGTCGGCCATGCCGCATCCCTGGCAGCCGCCGCCGAGACGCAGGAACACTTTGGCTTCCTTGACGTCGAGAAGCTCGACGAACCCGCCGTGCCCGCCCAAGGCCGGATTGATCTCCTTGTCGAAGATCGACTGGACCTTCGCCCGGATTTCCGAATCCGGCAATGCCTTGCCGGGACGTTTCGGATCGACCGCCGGCTTTCCGGAGCTCAGATGCTCGCGGATCGCGGCCCCGATCTTGGAGGCCGCCGCGCGCCAATCCTCGGAGGTCTCCCGCGTCACCTTCACGCTCGATCCCGATAGGCGCAGCGAAACCACTCCGGGAATGGCGAAGAGCGCTTCAGCCAAGGGCGAGCCCGCGGCCGAAGCTTTATCCGGGAAAAGGACGGATCCAACGTGCAGGGTCCGATTGACGGTAAAACTGCAGGTATCGGGACGCGAAGGCAAAATCGTCGCGGTGACGGTGACTTGGGGGGCTTGATCCATGTCAGTACCGCGGCATTAAGGAATCGACCTCAAGAGACCACGCGTCGATGCCGCCCTTGAGGCTGCGCACGTTGGTGAACCCGTGTCCCGCCAGATAGGCCGCGGCATCGAGGCTGGCGTTGCCGAAGTGGCAGTAGAGGACCATGGGGGTGTCCTTGGCCCATTCGTTCTTGACTTGCTGGGCCATCTCATCGGTGAGCAGGGTGTCGCCCTCGATATAGAGCATTCGGTGCTCCTCGGGACGCCGCAGGTCCAGGAGCTTGACTTTCCCTTCCTTAAGCAGTTCGGCGAGCTGCTGCGGAGCGATTTGAAGCCGGTCATCGACCTCCTGGCTGGCCTTGATGTGTTCGATGGCCGCGGAGACGTCGGAGACGCCGTGCTTCTTGAGCACGGCATCGAGGGTCTCCCCCGGCTCGAACCCGCAGCTCGAGCAGCCGCCGATGTGAAAGCGGGTGAACAGGGCGCGCTTGGCGGATGGGAAGGCTTCCATGATTTGGTCCATGGTGCTCTGCGGGGTCAGGTTGACGGCGGCCGGGGAGGTCATGACTTCTTCTTGGACTTCGAGTCCTTCTTGCCGGGACTGACCGGCATCTCGATTTTGAGGGAGGCCCGCTCCATGAGCCAGGCGTCGGTCGAGGCCGCGGCGAGGCGTTCGCGCTCCGCCTCCTGAGCGCCCCCGAACTCGCGCAGGCGGCTCTCCCGCTCCGAGACGAATTCCTTGATCTTGTTGCTCTGATTATCCTCGAAGGACTTCATGACGTTCGTTTGCATGGTCTCAAAATCCAGCAGGGCCTGGCCGTGGTCCTTGGAGTCGAGCGAGCGCAGGGAGTCGACGAAACCTTCCCGCTGCTTGCTCAGCCGCACCTCGAAGAGCCCGCGCTCATCCCGCAGCTTGGTCCAGAAGGTTTTCCAGGCTTCGCCCTCCTTGGTCCCGAACGTCATCTGATTCTTGTGGACCTTGGAGACCTCCGCCAGCCGCGCTTTCAAGGGATCGCCCTTGGATCTACCTTTCTTCTTGGGGGCGGCGGCGACCTCTTCCTCGACGGCCTCGGCGGCCTCGCCATCGGGGGTCTCCTGACTCAGGGCCAGAGATGGAAGCACGATCAACGCCGCGAAAATCAGCCAAAGTTTCTGGAGCATGATTCCAGTCTAACAGAAGCTTCGCGAAAGTTCAAGTGAATTTGATATCTTCGTCCTTCCCCCATGCTCTCGATGCGGCTCATCGCGTTGGCCGCCGTCCTTCTCGCCGCGCCGGACACCGAGGTCCCGCTCTATCCGGGAGAGTCATACAAAGCGACTCCGGTTCGGGGGGTGCACTTCACCGCCTGGGCCGCCGGCGAGCCCAAGACCCGGCGCCGGCTCATCCAGAATCTGCGTGCCTCGAACCTTAACGCGGTCGTCATCGCCGTCAAGGAATACGACGGCCGGGTCTTCATCCGCGCCCCCG
This sequence comes from uncultured Elusimicrobia bacterium, assembly GCA_964374095.1. Taxonomy (GTDB): domain Bacteria; phylum Elusimicrobiota; class Elusimicrobia; order UBA1565; family UBA9628; genus CAYJXJ01. The sequence continues at coordinate 870 of CAYJXJ010000080.1, read as the reverse complement.
CCTCCCGGGCGGCCGGGGCCTTCACCCCGGCCATCCCCGACCTTGCGGGCGTGATCCGGGAGTTCAAAGCCGCCGGGATTTACCCCATCGCGCGCGTGGTCGTCTTCAAGGACGACATTCTCGCGCGCCGCCGTCCCGACCTCGCCGTGACCCGGCCCGATGGGTCGCTCTGGACCAACGACAAGGATATCGCTTGGGTCGATCCCTACCGGCGCGAGGTCTGGGAGTACAATATCGCGGTCGCCTCGGCCGCGGCGGCCGCCGGGTTCGACGAGGTCCAATTCGACTACATCCGCTTCCCTTCGGATGGAGACACCCGCCAATGCCGCTACTCCGTCGCCGACCACGGACCCCGCTCGGCCGGCGAGGCCCTGCGGGGATTTCTCGCGCGAGCCCGGGCGGCCCTCCCGCCGGAAACGCGCCTGTCCATCGCGGTTTTCGGCATGACCACGAGCGCTCATTCCGACATGGGCATCGGGCAAAGGCTGGTCAAAATGGCGGCCCAGGTCGATGCGATCTCGCCCATGATGTATCCGTCCCACTATGCCAAGGGAGAACTGGGGGTGGCCCACCCGAACCGCGAACCCTACCGCATCATTTCCCGCGGACTCAAGGACGCGATCGCCCGCCTCGGGCCCGACGCGGGACGGCTGCGCCCCTATTTCCAGGATTTCTCCCTGGGCGTGCGCTACGACGCCGAGAAGGTTCGGGCGCAGATCCTCGCCGCGCACAAGCAGGGAGTCACCAGCTGGATCCTCTGGAATCCGCAGAACCGCTACACCTGGTCCGCTCTCCGCTTTGAATAGGTGCCGGCTATTGGCGAGTTGGCGAGGTAGATGGAACTCGCCAACACGCCAATAGCCGGCACCA
>CAYJXJ010000079.1:0-19931 GCA_964374095.1 uncultured Elusimicrobia bacterium | reverse complement strand
GAGGGCCGCGGCGCCGCAGAGCAGCGAGGTCTTTCGGCCGTAGGAGTCCGCCACGGCTCCGGTCGGGGCTTCGAGCAGGGAGATCCACAGCACGAACCAGGACTGCAGGAGCATGACCTGCCAGAAGCTCGCCCCACCCCATTCGGTGAAGAAGGGGATGAGGACCCCCGCGAAAAGGTGCATGCAGGAGAGGAACCGGAAGAGGTACATTTTCCGGATGTTCGTCATGGCCTCGTCCGGCGAAAAGGGCGAGATCATGACCGCCTGCCTGCCGTCGTCGGCGAACCTGCATGGGGAGTTATCCGCCATACTTGGAACGTTCCAAGTATGGTGGATAACTTCGCTGAATTAGGCAGGCGGCGATCGAGACTGGCGCCCTCAGGCCCTAGCCGCGGGACGGAGCGATCCGGCGCAGGGTGGGGCATGGGGAGGCCTTATATAGTAGAATTTTTACTGGGCCTCCAAAAATGGAAGCATAGGCCGTCGTGGCTCTCGATCTAAACGACCTCAACGAACAGCAAAGGGCCGGGGTCCTCCATGGGGAGGGCCCCCTTCTCGTATTGGCCGGCGCGGGCACGGGCAAGACCCGCGTCATCACCTACCGCATCGCCCGGCTCATCGAGCAGGGCGTTTCGCCGGAGCGCATACTCGCGGTCACCTTCACCAACAAGGCGGCCGGGGAGATGCGCCGGCGCATCCACGCGCTCACCGGCGGGGCGGGCTCCTCCGTCTGGACCCACACCTTCCATGGGCTTGCCTGCCGCCTGCTGCGCCGGCACCACGCCCTCCTCAAGCTCGGCCGCTACTTTACGATCTACGGCGAGGACGATCAGAAGCGCACCGTTGTTTCGGCCATGCGGGAGCTTTCGTTGGAGGACCAGAAGAATAAGGCCGGGATGTACGTTCACATCATCTCCCGCGCCAAGGACGATCTGTTGGATGCCGGGTCCTACGCGATCTACGCCGCGACCCAAGCCGACCCGGCCCGGCAGGCGGCGGCCCGAATCTATCAGGTCTACCAGCGCCGCATGGAAACCGCGGGAGCGCTGGATTTCGGGGACCTTCTTCTTAAGACGTGCGAGCTGCTCAAGATGCACGAGAGCGTGCGGGACTACTATCAGAAGTTCTTCGCGCACATTCTCGTCGACGAGTACCAGGACACCAACCACGCCCAGTATCTCCTGACCAAGACCCTCGCCGCCAAGCACCGCAACCTCTGCGTGGTCGGCGACGACGACCAGGGCATCTACTCCTGGCGGGGCGCCAATATCCGCAACATTCTCGAGTTCGAGCGGGATTTCGAAGACACCCGGGTGGTGACGCTGGAGCGCAACTACCGCTCGACCCCGCGCATACTCGACGCCGCGATGGCCGTCATCCGCAATAATCAAAACCGGAAGTCGAAGACCTTGTGGACCGAAGGGGAGGCGGGCCCGGATGTCCTGATTCAGGAACTGCCGAACGAGGCCGAAGAGGCGCGCTGGGTGGTCGGGGCGTTGTCTCGTCTGGTTGAGAACGGGCGAGGCTTCGCCGACGTCGCGGTCTTCTACCGGACCAACGCCCAGAGCCGGTCTTTCGAGGAAGTCCTGCGCTCGGCGCGGATCCCGTACCGGATCGTCGGCGCGATGCGATTCTACGAGCGCAAGGAGGTCAAGGACCTGCTGGCCTACGCGCGGGCGGCCCTCAATCCCGCGGATTCGGCGGCGCTTTCCCGCATCCTCAACGTGCCCCCGCGAGGCGTGGGCAAGACCAGCCAGGAAGCCCTCGCACGCTTCGCGGACCGCCGCGGCCTGCCGCTGTGGGAAGCCTATCGCCGCGCCGGGGAAGTTCCGGGACTGGGACCGGCCCAGCGCCGCGCGATCTCGGCCTTGGCGGCGCTCATGATATCCCTGGGAGAGGGATTGGATTCGGAGCCGCCCGCCGCGGCGCTCGGCCGCCTCCTGGAGGGGTCCGGCCTTCGGGAATGGCTGGAGTCCGAAGTGGAGACCGACCCCGAGGCGGCCTCCCGGCTCGGGAACCTGCAGGAGCTCCTCAACGCCGCGCGGGATTTCGAGGAGGCCTGCCGCCGCGGCGGCGAGACGGTCGCATTGCCCCGTTATCTCGAGGAAGTGGCGCTCCAAAGCGCGGTGGATGACCTCGACGCCTCCGTGCCGGCGGTGACCCTCATGACAGTGCATCTGGCCAAGGGGTTGGAGTACCCGGTCGTATTTCTCACGGGCCTGGAAGAGGGTCTTTTCCCCATCGGTTCGGGCTCTTCCGCGGCCGACCTTGAGGAGGAGCGCCGGCTTTGCTATGTCGGCATGACGCGCGCGCGGGAGTGCCTGATGATGACCCATGCCGCCACGCGCCGGCTCTTCGGCAACGTCTACGCCAATCTCCCGTCCCGGTTTCTTTTCGAGGCCCAGTCGGCCGGAGCCAGGGAAGCCGCGCCCGTCGGCGGGGCGGCTCCGATGGCGCGGCCTTCGTTTCGCCCGGCCCAGCGCGCCCTTTTGGGCGGGGTGCGGGTCGGCATGCGTGTGCGTCACCCGCAGTTCGGCACGGGCCGGGTCGTGGAGCATTCCGGCGCCGGAGACGGCGCGAAGGTCACGGTGCGCTTCGAGGACGGCCGGACGGCCAAGCTCCTCGTGCGCTACGCCCCGTTGGAGCCGGCGTGATCGAAGAGAAGGATGTCCGCCGCATCGCGCGCCTGGCCAGGCTCCGGCTCGGCCCCGATGAGGCGGTCGAGCTGCGCAACCAGCTCGGCAAGATCCTCGACTGGATGGCGGAGCTCTCCGAACTCGACACGTCCCACGTCGAACCCACGGCTTCCGTGCTCGGCCTTTCCAACATCATGCGCGACGACCGGCGCGAGGATTTTCCCGAGCCCCAGCGGCTCCTCGCCAACGCTCCGGATCGGGAGGGCCCGTTTTTCAAGGTTCGGAGGGTCCTCGAATGACGATTTGGCTCGTCGCGCTCCTGGCCGCCGGCGGTCATGCGGCCCGGACCACCCCCGGGCGGGCGGCCCGGCGCCAATTCACCCAAGCCGTCGCCCTGACCCAGAAGGGAGACTTCGAGCCGGCTTTGGAGAGGTTCAACAAGGCCGTGGCCATGTTTCCGGGTTGGAAGACCGCCACGGCCTACCGCGGGCTGTGCCGCTGGGTGATGGGCGACAAGGAGGGAGCGGCCGAGGATGCCCAGGCCGCCGAGAAGCTGCGCCCCAACGACGCGCAGTCCTACGTCGGACGGGGATTGGCGCGCCTGATCTTGAAGGACCTCGCCGGGGCCCAGGAGGATTTTTCCCGGTCCCTCTCGATGGACCCGGATCTCCCCGAGGCTCATTACGGCCTCGGCTCGATCTCCAACCTCAAGAACGACCCGGCCGGGGCCCTGGGGAGCCTCGACAAGGCCGTTCGCCTGAAGGCTGATTACGCCGTGGCCCTCCTCCTGCGGGGCAATGTCAAGGACCGGACGAAGGATTTTCCCGGAGCCGTGAACGATTATTCCAGAGTCCTCGAGGTCAATCCCCGGATGGCGACGGCGCGCTACTGGCGGGCCAAGGCCCTGCGGGAGACCCGGGAGTACCGGAGGGCCATCGAGGATCTCGACGAGTTCCTCGAGTCCCATCCTGATTTCGTCGACGGGGTGTATCTTCGGAGCAACCTGCGCTACATCACCGGCGATTACGAGGGCGCGGTGGCCGACCTCGACCGCGTGATCGAACTCGATCCCAAAAAGGTGCTGGCCTTCTCCAACCGGGGCCAGGCGCGCCACCAGCTCGGCGATCGGGAGGGAGCGCTTGCGGATTTGAAGAAGGCCATGGAACTCGATCCCTCCCGGCGCAAGAAGCTTCAGGCGGCGATCGAGCGCCTCTCGGCCGACCCCCAATCCCTCCCCCTCAAAGAGCCCAAGAGGCCGCGGGACGAGGAGGGCCCCGCCGTGGTGGCCGAGCCGGTCGACCCCTCCGGGGACGCGGCCGCTCCGGTCGCCGTGAAGACGGAGGCTCCGCCCGCGGCCCCGAAGGATTCCAAGCCCGCGAAGCGTCAGTCCGGGGCTCCCGAACTCTTCGATGATTCCGGCCAGGACGAGGCGGTCTTCGTCCCGTAATGTCCGCCGATATTCATCGCCTGTCCGCCGCCGAGATCGCCCGCGGGGTTAAGGACGGGAAGCACTCGGCGACGGAAGTCGCCGAGGCCTTTCTTTTAAGAATCCGCCGTTTCGACGCAAAGCTGCGTTGCTTTCTTGCCGTCCTTGAGGATGCCGCCCGGGCTCAGGCGCGCGCCGTCGATGCCAAGCGCGGGCGGGGCGAGACGCTCGGACCGCTGGCCGGAGTCCCCGTGGCCCTCAAAGACAATCTTCAATTGCTGGGCGCTCCCACCACCTGCGCCTCGCGCATTCTCGAGGGTTACACCGCTCCTTACGATGCGACCGTCACGGTCCGGCTGAAGGCCGCCGACGCGGTGATCCTGGGCAAGACCAACCTCGATGAATTCGCGATGGGCTCCTCGACGGAGAACTCGGCGTATTTCAAGACCGCCAACCCCTGGGATCTCTCCAAGGTTCCGGGCGGCTCTTCCGGCGGCTCGACGGCCGCCGTCGCCGGCGGGCTATGCGCCGCGGCCCTGGGTTCGGATACGGGGGGCTCGATCCGCCAGCCGGCGTCGTTCTGCGGGGTGGTGGGGCTCAAGCCCACCTATGGGAGGGTCTCGCGCTACGGCCTGGTCGCCTTCGCCTCCTCCTTGGACCAGATCGGGCCCCTGACCCGAACGGTCGAGGATTCGGCCCTCATGATGGCCGCCATCGCGGGCCCCGATCCCCGCGATTCGACCTGCGCCGACCGGCCCGTTCCCGACTTTTCCCGGGTTCTCGCGGAAGGCATTCGGGGCCTCCGCGTCGGCCTGCCGCGGGAGTATTTCATCGCCGGGACCGACCCTGAGGTCGACCGCGCGGTCCGAAGCGGCGTGGACCTCTTGAAGAGAATGGGCGCCGAGATCCGAGAAGTCTCCTTGCCCCACTCCAAATACGCGGTCAGCGCCTACTACGTGATCGCCCCGTCGGAGGCGAGCTCCAACCTGGCCCGTTTCGACGGGATTCGTTACGGGGCGCGCTCTCAAGACGGCGCCGACCTCCTCGACGCCTATGAGGCGACGCGCGGCGTGGGATTCGGCGCCGAGGTCAAACGGCGCATCATGCTCGGGACCTACGCCCTGAGCGCCGGGTATTATGACGCCTACTACGCCAAGGCCCAGCGCGTGCGGACCTTGGTCCGAGGGGATTTTGCCGAAGCCTTCCGGGAGGTGGATCTGATCGCCACGCCCACGGCTCCGACCGCGGCCTTCGGTATCGGGGAGAAATCCTCCGATCCCCTGGCGATGTATCTCTCGGACGTCTTCACCATCCCGAGCAACCTCGCCGGGATTCCCGGGATCTCGGTCCCCTGCGCCATGAGCGCGCGCGGTTTGCCGATCGGCCTGCAGTTCATGGCCCCGGCGTTCCGCGAGGAGCTATTGATTCGAGCCGCCGCCGTGTTGGAGAGGGAGCGGCCCTTTCCGGCCCCCTGGGACCGTGAGGCGGGGTGGGCGGCGGCATGAAAACCCTCCGGGCGCCCAGGGGCCGGGACAACGCCGGGGTCGGGCGGGAGGTCTCGGCGGGAGGCGTGGTCCGGCGCGGGAACTCGGTGCTCATGGTCAAGGTCCGCAACCTCAAAGGGGAGAAGCTCTGGACTTTCCCCAAGGGCCACGTGGACCCGGGGGAGACCGCCCGCGAAGCGGCCCTGCGGGAGGTGGAGGAGGAGACCGGGTGGCGGTGCCGCATCACCCGGCGCGCGTTGACGGCGCGCTACAGTTTTCGGCGCGACGGGCGCCTCATCCGCAAGCGCGTCTTCTGGTATTGGATGACGCCGCTCGAACGGGTTGGGGAGTTGGACGCCGCGGAGATACTGGCCGTCCGGTGGGCGGGGTTGCGACGGGCGGAAGGCCTCGCCCGCTACCCCGCGGACTTGGAGCTGCTCCGCCTTTCGCGCCGGAGGTCCGATGGGGTCTGAGGGCTTCGAGCTGGTCGGCGGCTTGGAGGTCCATTGCCAACTCGCCACCCGGAGCAAGCTCTTCTGCTCCTGCCGGGCCGACGCGTTCGGCTGTCCCCCCAACTCCTGCGTCTGCCCGGTGTGCACCGGCCAGCCGGGAGCGCTCCCGGTTCTCAACCGCGGCGCGGTGGAGTTGGCGTTCCGCGCGGCCCTGGCCTTGGGCTGCCGCTGGGAGCCCGCGTCGATCTTCGCGCGCAAGAACTACTTCTACCCCGATCTGCCGAAGGGCTACCAAATCTCCCAGTACGAACAGCCTTTCTCGCGCGAGGGGGGGCTTGATATCGCCGTGAACGACGGCTTAGGCGGCCCGGGAATAAAGATCCGCATCCACCGCATCCACCTGGAGGAAGACGCCGGCAAGCTCCTGCATGAGATCGGCTCCGAGAAGCTCGACGGCACGCTCGTGGACTTCAACCGCGGCGGCGCGCCCTTGATCGAGATCGTCAGCGAGCCCGACGTGCGCTCCTCCGAGCAGGCCTACGCCTACCTGACGGCCCTCAAGGAGGTCCTCGTCTACGCCGGCGTTTCCCATTGCGACATGGAGAAGGGAGAGATGCGCTGCGACGCCAACGTCTCGGTACGGCCCAAGGGCGCCACCGCGCTCGGGACCAGGGTGGAGGTCAAGAACCTCAACTCCTTCAAGGCCGTGCGGGAGGCGATCGACTATGAGTTCGAGCGCCAGGCGGCCGTGGTCCTCGGCGGCGGACGCGTGGCGCAGGAAACCCGGCTCTGGGACGCGCAGGCCCGTCGCACCGAGCCCATGCGGTCCAAAGAGGAGGCCCACGACTACCGTTATTTTCCGGAGCCGGACCTCGTCCCCTTGAGGCCGGACGCGGCCTGGATCGAGCGGATCGCGCGCGCGCTGCCGGAGCTGCCCGCGGCGCGGCGGGGCCGTTACGTTTCCACGTTCGGCCTGAGCCCCTATGACGCCGGGGTCCTGACGGGGGATCGCTCGCTGGGGGACTATTTTGAGGCCGCCGCGGCCGCCGCTCCGGCGGCGGCCGCCAAGACTCTGGTCAATCTCCTAACGACCGACGTCTTGGGGCGACTGAATGCCGCGGGCTTCGCGCTCAAGGATTGCCCCGTGCCGCCGAAGAATCTTGCCCGTCTGGCTGCGATGCTCACGGATGGCACCCTCTCAAGCAAACTCGGAAAGGAAGTATTGGGGAAGCTGTGGGAGGGGGGCGATCCTGATGAGATCGTCGCGAAAGAGGGCTACCGGCTGGTCTCCGACGAAACGCAGCTCAGGGCTTGGATCCGACAGGCGCTCGCGGCCAATCCCAAGGCCGCCGCCGACCTCAAGGCCGGAAAGGAGAAGGCGGCGGGGGCTATTGTCGGCGGCGTCATGCGCATCTCCAGCGGCAAGGCCGACCCGGCCCTTGTTAACCGTCTGATCAAAGAGGAAGTCGGGACATGAGGTTTTTGAGCTGCGTTCTCTTGCTGATTGCCGGCCAAGGCCTGGCTTACGACACGGTCCGGCCGCTCGACCCCATCGCGCTGGGGGACGTGGGAGAGGGCGCGGCGATCGCGGCCGCGGAGACGCGGGTGTACGTCGTCGACGGCAAGCGCGATCGACTGATCGTCTACGACAGGGAAGGCCGACGCCTGAGGGCCGTCGGCGGCAAGGGAGAAGGGGCGGAGGGGCTGCGGGACCCGGAGGGAATCGCCATCGCCCCGGACGGCCGGGTCTACCTCGCCGACCAAGGCAACGCGCGCATCCAGATCCTGGACGCGGAGGGGGCTTTTGTCGGGTCCTTCGGGTCGCGGGGTTCGGACCTCGGCCGGCTGAACTCGCCGCGGGGCGTGGCGGTCGGCGCCGACGGCCGGGTCTACGTGGCCGACACGGGCAACGACCGCGTCCAGGTCTTCACCGCCGACGGAATCCTGTTGTACGGGATTTCGGGGACGGGCGAGGAGAAGGGGGGCTTTGACGAGCCGGTCCGGGTGGCCGTCGATCCGGCCGACAACGTCTATATACTCGACGCCGGGAAGGACCGCCTCCATGTCTTTGACCCGGCGACGAAATTCATCAGGTCCGTTGAGATCGACGGAGACGACCTGGCGGTCGACGCCTATGGCTTCGTCTACGTCCTCGATAGGGAGCGTTCCAAAGTCGCGGAAGTCTCCCCCGATGGGAGCGTTGCCGGCCGTTTCGGGAGTTCGGGGAAGGGCCTGGTGCAGTTTCGCGGCGCCCGGGGGCTGGCCCTGGCGCCCGAAGGGACGCTCCTGGTTCTGGATTCGGGCAACGGCCGCATACAGCCCATGGAAGTCATCAACCGCCTCCGCCAGGACCCCCTCCCGCCCAATCCGGCGGCGAAGGTGCTCGCCGCCTGGGTACGCACCTCGCCCTTTTTCGTCGAGGCCCTCGCCTCGCAGGGTTCGGACGCGTGGGCTTATGACGGCAAGGCCGGACAGTTCGCGCGGGTGGGGCCGGATGGCAAGGAGAAATCGCGTTTCGGCACGCGCCAGGGAAAGGGCCCGGCGGTCACCAAGGGGACTCGCGGTTTCGCGGTGAGCCCAAAGCATGGGATCTATGTCTCGGATACGCCCGGCAACCGCATCCAGCGCTTCTCCATCGACGGCGCTTGGAAGGCGACTTTCGCGGAGAAGGAGGGCCTCTTCGACAGCCGCAAACAAGAGGGGCGCGTCAAGGACCCGCGCGGGATCGCCGTCAACGAGCAGGGCACGGTGTATGTCGCGGACTCGGGAAACCGGCGAATCGACGCCTTCAGTCCCGAAGGGGGATTTCTCTTCGCCTTCGGACCGACCCTGGGAGCCTTCGAGTTGGAGGAGCCCCATGCCTTGGCGTGGGACCCGGAAGGGTTTCTCTACGTCCTTGACCGATCGTTGCGGCGGGTGTTCAAATGCGGGCCCTCCGGCGCCTTGATCGCCTCGTGGGGGGGGGAAGGGCGGGGCGCGGGGTTGTTTGACAAGCCGACGGCTATGGCTTTTGACGGTCGGCACCTGCTCTACGTCCTCGACGAGGCGCGGCGATCCGTCGCGGTCTTCGACCGCGACGGCGGATGGATAACCGATCTCCTCTCGGGAGGAGAGGGCGAGCGCGAGCTGGATCGCCCGTCGGCGCTGGCGGTGCTGGGGACGCGCCTCGTGGTCGGCGACGGCGGCCAGGACAAGGCGGTCGGGCTTCCGGGTGCTGCGGTCCACGGGTTCCCGGGGACCTTGGGAATCGGTGGGGACCGCGGAAAAGGGACGGTTCGACGACGCCGCCGCGCCCCCCGACCAGCGGGTCTACTACCGCGTGGCGGGAGTCTCGGCGTCGGGGGCGGCGGGCGCTCCGGGCCGGCCGGTCGAGGCCTACGTTCCGGCGGGTCAGAACCGCTCGCCCGTCGAGATCTCGACGGCCGCGATCGGCAACATCTTCTCGGCCAACTATAAGTGGTACCTGCAGCACCCGGTGGGCCGGGTCGTGATCGTGAATAATTCCGCGACGTCCTACCAGGGGATCAAGCTCTCCTTTCGTCTGAAGGATTTCATGGACTTCGGCTCGGACACGGAGGTTAAACGTCTGGGGCCCGGGGAACGGTTGGAAATTCCGCTCCGGGCGACTCTTAACAACCGCATACTTGACGTGAGCGAAGACACTCCGATTCAGGGGGAAATCTCTCTGACCTATTTCCAGGACGGCGAACATCGGGTGGTCTCACGCGCCCTGCCCCTGCGGGTTTATTCCCGCAACGCCATCACCTGGGATGTCCCGGAACGCATCGCCAATTTCATAACCCCCAAAGACCCGCCGGTCCTCGAATTCGCCGCCGAAGTTCTGCGGCGGGCCCCGGAGGAGACCGGGGTCAACGCCAATCTGGCCGCCGCCGCCCTGCTCTGGGACGCCCTTTCGGAGCACGGCCTTAAGTTCGTGACCAATCCCAGCAATCCCTACGAGACCATCTCCGAGGATCCGACCTTTCCGGTCGACTACACGCAGTTTCCCCGCGACACCTTGAAGCGGCGCGGCGGCCAGTGCGACGATTTGGTGTCCTTGCTCGCGGCGATGCTGGAGGCCTCGCGGGTGAGAACGGCCTTGCTGGATTACCCGGGGCACGTGGCGCTCATGTTCGAGGCCGATGCGGAGGATGGGCTGGAGGCGGGGCTTCCCGCTTCGGAGATTATCGAGCATGAGGGGCGCGTTTGGGTCCCCATTGAGGCGACCATGATCGGGAGGCCTTTCCGCGAGGCGGTGAGAAAGGCTCTCAACGACTACCGCCAGGAGCAGGCGAAGGATCGGGTCCGCGTCCTGGACGTGCGCCGGGCGTGGGGGGAATTCGAGCCTGCGACCCTGCCGTCGCCGGAGGGGAGCCTGCTCCCCTCCGGCGATAAATGGCTTAAGCGCGGAGTGGAAACCCTCCAGTCGTTAGCCGCGGAGCGAGGCCGCTTCTTAAAATCCCATTGGGAAAGCCTCTTGGCCAAGAACCCCAAAGACCTCGACGCTCTCCTGGAACTGGGACTTGTTGAGGCTCAAGCGGGCGACCAGGAAGCCGCCCGCCGGCGCTTCGGGGCGGTCTTGGCCCAGGAACCCGCTCATGCCGCGGCGCTCAATAATCTCGCCAACGTCTACTTTATCGATGGGGATGCCGCGGGGGCCCAAGAGGGATATTTAAAGGCGGCCCTGGCCGATCCCGATGACGCGCAGATTTGGCTGAACCTCCTGAGATGCGCGATCAAGCTCAAGGACGCCGGGAAGGCGCGGGAGTACGGCGCCAAGGCGGCCGCGCTGGATCCGGGCCTTCAGGCGGCGGTGACGACATGGCTGGAGGGACTCGAATGAAGATGGCGAGAAGGGCGATTTGCATCGTGGCGCTGGCCGGCGTCGCGGGAGCTTCTTCGGCCGGCGAGAAGCCGGCCGAGAGAAGTGCTTGGCTCAAGTCCTGGTTCCAGAACCTTAAGGCCGGTCTGGCGCAGTCCTCGGTGGAAGGCCGCCGTCAGCGGGTGCGCGTCACCGCGGTGGCGGCGGTGCGGGGAAATCCCCAGGACCAGGCCGACCCCGGCAAGCCGGGGTGGTAGGGGGGCGCCCGGGAGCGGAAGGCCGCCGGAGCGCGCCGGGAGCGCCGGGAATTCGAGGCCGCGGTGGATTTGATCCTATCCGCCAAGCCCGAGGAGGGCTTGGCCGCCTTGGAGACTTTTGAAAAGGCCCACCCGCGCAGTCCGCTGCTTGCGGATGTTCGCGAGGCTAAAGACAGGGCATATGAGTTGATGGCTGCGCCTCCGCGGCCGTAGCTCGTTCGGCAAAATAAAAGGCCCCGGCTCCACGTGGAGCCGGGGCCTTTTATTTTGCGGCTTAGGGTGTCGTAGGGCTGGCCGTGGCCGTATCCTGGACCGGGTTCGGGGCCGTGGTGGTGGGCTCGGTGGTGGTTGGGGTCTCCACGGGGGCTTCCTCCGGCGGAGCCTCTTCGGCCGGGGCCTCGCCCTCGGCGGCCGGGGCGTCGCTCTCGCCGAGCGGCGTGGTCGCGGAGCCCGCGCTCGCGAGCTCCGGTATGCTGATCGGCGGCTCGGCCGGGGCGGTGATGTCCGGCGGGATCGCCTTCGGGGGCTCGGCGCCTTGCTCCGCGTCGGCCTTGAGGGACTGGCCCTTGTTGACTTCGGCGCTGCGGCCGAAGTTGTCCGTGACTCCGAGGGAGCCCTGGAAGCACATCATGGTGACCTCGGTGGGAGAGACCACGTTCATGGAGAAGACGGTCCCGCGGACGCTGGCCACCGCGACCGGGTTGCGGGCCTGGAAGAGGCGCTTCTTGAGCTTGGAGACCCAGGCTTCCATCTTGCCCAGCCCGATGTAGACGGCGACCTTGGACCGAGAGACTTCCTCGACCTTGAAGGCGGCGTTGGGGCCGATGCGGACCTTGCTGGCGTCGGTGAAGCCGATGGTGACCGAGCCGTCCGCGCCGGTCTTGATCTGGGTGCCGGGGGAGAGCTTCTGCCCGGGCTTGGCGTCGATCCAGGGTTCGACGCCGTCGAGGAGGACCTTGGCGGAGCCTGCGACGATGCCGATATAGCCCACCATCTCCTTGATCTCCCGGGGCTTGCCCGAGGCGGCTTTCTGGGCCGGGGGCATGGGTGTGGCGCCCGGCAGCGTCTGGGCCGCCGCCATGTTGGCGAAGGCTCCGATCATGAACACGAAGGAAATGACATTGCGTCGCATACTGCCTCCCTGGAAAATAGATTCTTTGAGACTAGGACGCAACAGTGTAGCGCAAAGCCGGGAAGCTTTGCAAGCCCGGTTTATGGGGACGAGGGGCTGGCCGTGGCCGTGTCCTGGACCGGGTTCGGCGCCGGCGCCGGGGTGGGCGCGATCGGGGTCGGTTCAACCGAAACCTCGGGCGGGGGGGCCTCGGTGAGCGGCGTGGTCGGAGCGGCCGCGGAGGCGATTTGGGCGATAACGACCGGGGGTTCGGCCGGGGCGGTCACGTCGGGCGGCAGAGCCGCCGGGGGGGCCGCGGCCCCTTTGCTGGAGTCGGCGGCAAGGCGCTGTCCCTCGGTGACCACCGCGGTGCGGCCGAACTTGTCGGCCACGGAAATAGAGCCCGAGAAGCAGTCCATGGTCGCCTCGGTGGGAGAGCGCACGTGGACGGCGAAGACCGTTCCCCGCACGCTGGCGACCGCGACGGGGTTGGAGACCTGGAAGAGGCGGCCGCTGAGTTTTTTGATCCAGCCTTCCACCCTGCCCAGGGAGATGTGTCCCGCGACTTTCGAGCGCGATACGTCATCCATGCGGAAGGAGGCGTTGGGTCCCAGCCGGAGCTTGCTCTCGTCGCTAAAGCCCAAGGTGGTCGAGGCGCCGGCTTCGGTCTTGATCTGGGTGCCGGGGGACAGGGTCATGCCGACTTTCGCGGCGGCCCATTCACCCTTGCCCCCGGGAAGGATCATGACGTTGCCGTCGATGAGGGCCACGTAGGCGGCCATGGTCTTGAGATCCTCGAGTTTGAACGGGACAGCGGCGGCCTTGCCGGCCGCGGGAGGCGGGACGGCCGTCCCCGGCAGCACCTGGGCCGAAACCCAAGTCCCCGCGAGTAGCAGCCCCGCCGCCAAGAATTGCCCTTGTCTCATGACGCCTCCCCTGTCCGACGGCGATAGTGTAGCCCCACCCCCCCTTTTTTTCAAGGCCTAATCGATCACAGACGCCTGCGCTCCCAGTTATTGGAGGCGCAGGCAGTTTGCTAAAATCTCCCTATGTCCCGCCTGACCGCCGTTTTGATGGGAGTGCTCCTTGCCGGCTGCGGCCCGGCGACGGTTCCCCCCAAACCGCCGGCCCCGCCGCCTCCCGTCGAGGCGCCGCCCCCGACGCTGATCCTGGCGCCCGAAGCCCCGTCCCGGCCGGCCCGGATTCTCGGCAAGGGACCGGAGGGTTGCACGTGGGTGGAGAGCGAGGCCACGGTCGCCGTGACCCCGCGGGAAAGCCCTTCCCAGGCTCTGGCCGCGGCCCAGGCCGAGGCGCGGACCTCGGCCATGCGGGAGGCGCTGGGGATGCAGGTGCAATCCAGCTCCATCGATTTCACGCAGGAGACTCTCCGAGGGCAGAAACAGCTGGTGGAACGGCTCAACCGCGTCACGCAAAACGGCCTGATACTTAAGGAAGAGGTGGCGGGGAAGGGCTACCGTCCGATCGCCGACTGCGCGGAGTGCCGCTATTATATCCGTCTGAAAACTTGCTGGATCGGGCGTCCGCCCCATGCCGATGAGGATTTTACCGTGAACCTGCGCATCCTGCCCCGCACTAAGTTCGTGGAAGGCGACGAGGCGCGTCTAGCCGTGACCGCGAGCAAGGACAGCTATCTCTACGTTTACAACGTGGGGCTCGAGGGGGAGACATCGCTCCTGTCTCCCAGCCCGGACTTTCCCCAGGTGAGGCTTGCGGCCGCCAAGCTCTGGGTCCATCCGGACGAGGAAGGCCGCCGGCGAGGGACGAAGTTAATCGCCCAACTCCCCGAATCCCGTCCGGTTCTTTCCTCCGAGATGATCCGTGTGATCGTCACCAAGGCCCTCCTCCCGGAATCGGTCCTGAATCCCGATGCGGGGGGGTTCCTGGGGGTGCTTCGCCGGATCAACGGGCGTCAGGTGGATTGGGCCGAGGCCGAAGCGCCCTTCACCGTCGAACCCAAGCCCGCCGACTAGCGACTAGGGGTCACATCCCAACATCTGACAAACTCATCGAGTTTGTCAGATGTTGGGATGTGACCCCTTTTTGAGGCGTTCGATCAGGGCGGTGGTCGAGTAGCCTTTCTTGAGCGGCAGCCGCGCGACCCGGCCCGCGTGCTCCCGGCCCGCGATGTCCTTGGCCTGGTAGTCGGCCCCCTTCACCAAGACGTCGGGTCGGAGGGCCTGGATCAAGGCGGACGGGGTGTCTTCATCGAAGCCGATCAGAAAATCAACGCAAGCCAGGGCGCCAAGAACCGCGGCGCGGTCCTTCCACCGGTTGACCGGGCGTGAGGCGCCCTTCAGGCGCCGAACCGAGGCGTCGGAGTTGAGTCCCACCACGAGGATGTCGCCCAGGGCCCGGGCCTTTTCCAACAGCTCCACATGTCCCGCGTGAATGATGTCAAAAACCCCGTTCGAGAAAACGACGCGCTTGCCTTCCCAGGCCCAGAGTTCGCGCAGGGTGCGAAGTCTGCGGCGGTCGAGGGATTTGGACCTGACCGAGGCGGTCACTTAGGCGCGCTTCGGCGGGAAGAGGGCGTCCTCGGCGATGCCGCTCCAAATCTGGATGATCGTGATATGCGCTTCCTGGATGCGGGCCGTTATCCGCGATGGAACGCGCACGCAGAGTTCGACGGCTCCCCGCAAGGCGCCCCCGCTCTCCCCGGTCAGGCCGATGGTCTTGAGTCCGAGGCGCCGGGCGAGGGCCGCGGCCTTGAGGACATTGGGCGAGTTTCCGGAGGTGGAGATCGCGACGGCCACGTCGCCGCGCTTGGCATGGGCCTGGAGCTGTCGGGCGAAGACCTCTTCGTAGCCGAAGTCGTTGGCGATGGCGGTCAGGTCCGAGGTGTTGACGGTCAGGGCGATAGCGGCCAGGGGAGGCCGGCTGCGCGCGAAGCGGCCCACGAGCTCGGACGCGAAATTCTGCGCGTCGCAGGCCGAGCCGCCGTTGCCGAAGGTGATGACCTTATTGCCCCGCCGCAGGGCGGCGACGAGGACCCGGGCCCCCCGCTCCAACTCGGGCGCGATGGCCGCGGTCGCCGCCAGCACCCGGGAGCTCTCCCGAAGCTGATTCCTGATCAAGGCCTTCATGTCAGGCATGAACGGCCGCCTCTTTCCTCGCCGGGGGGTCTTCGGCCATGCGTTCGATGATGTGGGTGTCGAATCCCCCGCCCGTGAACAGGGGATGGGAGAGGAGCCTGCGATGGAATGGGGCGGTGGTTCGCACCCCCCCTATTTCAAGTTCGCTCAGGGCCCGCCGGCTCCGCGCGAGAGCGCGGGGCCTGTCCTCGGCCCAAACGATGAGTTTGGCGATAAGGCTGTCGTAGTAGCTGGGGACCGTGTAGCCTGGGTAGAGGTGGGTGTCGACGCGCACCCCCGGGCCCGCGGGGAGCCTGAGGGCGGAAATCTCGCCGGGGCATGGGGCGAAGTTCCTGTCGGGGTCCTCGGCGTTGATGCGGTGCTCGATGGCGTGGCCCCGCGGCTCGGCCGCGTCATCCGGCGAGAACCCCAGGGCCTCTCCGGCCGCCAAGCGGATCTGGAGCTGGACCAAATCCATGCCGGAGACGAGCTCCGTGACCGGATGCTCCACCTGCAGGCGGGTGTTGACCTCGATGAAATAGAAGCGTCCGTCGGTGTCGAGGAGGAACTCCACGGTGCCGACGTTCGTGTAGCCCGCGGCCCGGACGAGCCGGATCGCGGCCTCGCGCATCTCGCGCCGGATCTCTAGGCTGACGGCAGGGGACGGACTTTCTTCAAGGAGCTTTTGATGGCGCCTTTGGACGGTGCAGTCGCGCTCGGGAAAGGCAATTATGCCGCCGACTCCGTCGGCGGCTACCTGGATCTCGACATGACGCGGGTGCTCGATGAGCTTCTCGATGTAGACGGACCCATCCTTGAAGGCCGTTTCCGCCTCGCTGCTCGCCAGGCGCACGCCGGCCTCGAGCTGGCTCTCGTCCCGGACCAGGCGCAGGCCCTTGCCGCCTCCGCCCGCGGCGGCCTTGACCATCACCGGAAAGCCGATGCGGCGCGCGTCTTTCAGAGCGTCGGCTCCGACCAGGCCCGTCGTTCCGGGGACGACCGGGACCCCCGAGGCGCGGGCCAATTCCTTGGCCGTGTTCTTGTTGCCGAGCTTGCGGATGGCCTCCGGGGAGGGGCCGATGAACGCGAGTCCCCGGTCGCGGCAGGCCTGCGCGAAAGCGGCGTTCTCGGAGAGAAACCCGTAGCCCGGGTGCACGGCGGAGGCTCCGGTCAGCCGGGCCGCGCCCAGGACCGCGTCGAAATTGAGGTAGCTCCCGGAGGACGGCGCCGGCCCGATGCAGACCGCTTCGTCGGCCAGGGAGGCGTGCATGGATTCCCGGTCGGCCTCGGAGTAGACGGCCACGGACGGTATGCCCATCTCCCGGCAGGCGCGGATGACCCGGACCGCTATCTCGCTGCGATTGGCGACGAGGATTTTCTTGAACAACTCAGGCGGCCTCGATCATGAAGAGAGGCTGTCCGTACTGCACTCCCTGCCCCTCCTCGACGCATACCGCGTGGAGGGCGCCGGCGCACGGGGCTAGGACCTTGACGGGCGCGCCTCCGGTCTCGATCAACCCCAGGCTGTCTCCGGCCGCCACCCGCGCGCCTTGCGCGGCGGGGCGAGGCCGGCCGGGCTCGGCCCACCGGAACAGGCCGACGGTGGGGCCCGGGACCGGGACGAGGTTTTTGCCCGGGAAACGGACGACCTGCCGCGCCGGGGAAGCGGTCTTGGAGATCGTGAAGCCCTCGCCGCCCCGGTGCAGGCTTACTTCGACCAGGTCGGTCGTCTCCAGCCACGCCATGACGGGGGAGAGAGTTTCGGGGTTCATTTGTTGATTCCTTTGCCGGACACCGCACGCCTTGCGGGCGGCGTGGCGGTTCCGCCATCCCAACCGTACGCGCGTACAGTTGGACAGTCGGGAATGATCGTCATTTGTCATTCCGTTGGCGCCGGGCCTTGGCTCTTGGGCGCCGGCGCTTGCGAGCCGGAGCGGCCGGCTCCAGGGGATTCTCGAACCCGAAGGTCCGTCCCGTGTGGGCCCGCGGCATGAGCTTCGAGATGCTCGTCTTGAGGAGGCGGTGGACTCCTCGGGCCGGGTCATGGTGCAGGGAATAGATGGGCGTGTCGCCGATGCCGAACTCGAGGATCATCTGGCGGCAGGCCCCGCAAGGCTCGGAGGCCTTGGAGACCGTCGCCACGGCGCGGATCTCCCGCTCGCCGTGGGTGAAGGCGTTGAAGATGGCGGCCCGCTCGGCGCAGATATGGGCGATCAGGGTGGGGGTCTCGACGTTGCAGCCCGGGTAAATCCGCCCGGAGCCTCCGAGCACGGCGGCGCCCACCGCGTAGCGGGAGTAGGGGCAGTAGGCGTTTTTTCGGGCGGCGACGGCCGTCTCGATGAGGCGGCGGGCCTCGGGTGGAATCTGGATAGAACGTTTGCCGCGGCGTCGCCTCATCGCGCCGGCGCCTCCATCAATTGGAAGCGCCGGCCCGCCCGCAGTCGGGCGATTTCGCCTGAAAATTCCGTCTTGAATCGCCGTCGATGGCGCGGCGGAAGGAAGAGGTGATCGATTGAATCGACGGCGATCCGGCAAAGAGCGTCGAGGGAGAAGCCGATTTTGAGCGCCGAAGCGTACTCGTGGGTGAGGTCGATGCCGATGATGCCGCGGTCGTCGGTGTTGAGGGTGATGGGGACTCCGGCCCGATGGAAATCCAGGGCGGGGTGCTTTTGGAGCGAGGGGACGGATTGGGTCCTGACGTTTGAGGAGATCCCGATCTCCAAGGGCACCCTTCGCCGGACCACTTCCGAGAGGAGACGCGCGTCCTCCATGAGGTGGATGCCGTGGCCGATGCGGTGAACGCGCATGTCCAACGCGGCGCTCAAGTTCTCGGTGCCGGCCGTCTCTCCCGCGTGGCAGGTCGTCCATATCCCAAGACGGCGCGCTTCCCCGTAAAAGTCCGCGTATTCGCGGGTGGGAAATCGGGCCTCGTCCCCGGCGAGGTCTAGGCCCACGACCGCGGGGTCTTGCGGGGAGGCGTCGGCCTTGAAGAACCGCTTGAGGGCCGAAAAGGCCCGGCGGTTTTCCTGGGGACCATGGGAGCGGAACAGGCAGACGATGACCGAACTCGTCGTCCCGAAGTCCCTCCGCCCGCGCCGAAGCCCCTTGAGCGCGGCTTCGATGACGGCGTCCGCGGAGAACCCCTTCGTTTCCTGCAGGATGGGCGCGAAGCGGACCTCGACATGGCGGATGTTTTCGGCCGCGCAATCCTCGATGAGCTCGTAGGCCACCCGCTCGACGGCCCCCGCCCGGCGCAGCAGCGGGTAGAGGAGGTCGAATACGTCGAGAAATTCTCTTAAAGAGCGGCATTGCGGGGAGACCTGCACGAAGGCCCGCAGGGACTCGGCGTCCGCGGCCGGGAGCTTGGCTCCCTGCTCCTTGGCGAGCTCAAGCACGGTCTGGGGCCGCAGCGAGCCGTCCAAGTGGCAGTGGAGGTCGACCTTCGGCAGCCGTCGCAAAAAGTCCGCGGCCGGAGGAGCGGACTTTTTGCGGCTCCCCTCGGGCGGCCGTGAAGCCATCCGCGCCCCGGAGTTCATTGGCGCAGGTGCCTGCCGATCAGAAGTTTGAGCCTCGCCGCCGTTTTCTTATTCATGGCTTCGGGAGCCGTAAAGACGGCTCCCTCCAGTGCCCGGCCGCACTCGCAATCCCTCGGCAGCTCCGCGAGCCGGGGCAGGGCGGCCTCGATGAGCCGGCGGGCGTTGGCCACGTTGGCCGCAAGGTTCCCGACCACCTTTTGGGTGGAGACCTCCTCGCCGGGCTTCCAGCAGTCGTAATCGGTGACCAGGGACACCGCGGAGTAGCAGAGCTCGGCTTCGCGCGCCAGTTTGGCCTCGGGAAGGGCGGTCATGCCGATGAGGGAGTATCCGAGCTTGCGGTGCAGCTCGGATTCGGCCAGGGACGAGAAGAGCGGCCCCTCCATGACGGCGTAGGTGCCGCCGCGGTGGCTGGTGATCTGCACCCGTCGGGACTCCTCGACGAGGAGTCCCGACTGCCGTTCACAAAACGGCTGGGCAAATGCCACGTGCGCCACCACCCCGTCCCCGAAAAACGTTTGCCGTCTCCCTTTGGTCTCGTCAACCAATTGATCCGGAAACACGAAATGCCGAGGCGCCAGCTCTTCCTTGAGCGACCCCACGGCCCCGAAGGCGACCACGCGCTCCACGCCCAGGGACTTCAAGACCCAGATATTGGCGTGGGAGGGAATTTCGCCGGGGAGGTACACATGCCCCCGGCCGTGCCGCGGGAGGAAGGCGACATCCATGCCGGCCAGGGAGCCGAGCACGACGGGGCCCGAATGGGGGCCGAAGGGGGTCTTGAGCCGGAGTTCGCGGGGCCTGGACAGGCGGTCGATGGCGTAGAGGCCGCTGCCGCCGATCACCGCGATTCGGGCCCGCAATTTTGGCATCGGGGCATTCTACAATAATGGCCGGTCCGGCCGCCCGTCGGGTCTCCCCCCGGAGGGCTCTTCAAAAGTCAATTGGGCCAATCTCCCGGCTTGGGGAGGGCGAGGAGAAGAGTCCGGTTAGTCGGGCGTGCTAGTACACGCGGCGATGAATTCGCCACGGGTTTAAGGGGTGCGCTGAAAGATTGGGAGTGCGTGGGCGGTTAGGCCCCGAGGGACCTGTGCAGCCGTGGGCCACTGCGTCCGGAC
>CAYJXJ010000078.1:0-19935 GCA_964374095.1 uncultured Elusimicrobia bacterium | reverse complement strand
AAGCTCGTCGGAGCAACGCGATTTCTACGTAGTGATAAGAGCTCCGAAAGGTAGGATAAGAACGGACTCATGGCGACTATTCACGGGCTTGACCGAAAACTCGGCCTGGACATCATGCTTCACACCCCGGGCGGGGAACTCGCTGCGACGGAGTCCATCGTGGACTATCTGCGGCAAATGTTCGGGAGAGACATTAGGGCGATCGTTCCCCAGATCGCGATGTCCGCGGGGACCATGATTGCTTGCGCTACCAAAGAGATCCTGATGGGCAAGCAATCCAACCTTGGACCCATCGACCCGCAATTCGGGGGCATCCCTGCCCACGGCGTCATCGAGGAGTTTGAGGCGGCTTTGAAGGCCATTAAGACGGACCGGGACAGCATCCCGCTGTGGCAGGTCATAGTCGGGAAATATCATCCGACCTTCCTCGGGGAGTGCCAGTACGCGATTGACTGGTCGAAGGATATCGCGACCGCCTGGCTTGAAACGGGAATGTTTCACGGGGAAGCTGACGCCAAGAGGCGGGCTAAGACGATAGTCGACAGGCTTGCCGACCATTACCTCACGAAAACGCATTCTCGGCACATCTCCACCCAGGGCTGCAAGGAGCTTGGGCTCAAGGTCGTTGATATGGAGTCCGATCAGACGCTTCAGGACCTGATCTTGACGGTTCACCATTGCTACATGCACACCTTCGCGAACTCCACGGCGATCAAACTCACCGAGAATCAGAACGGAATTGCGCTGATAAATCACGCAAGGCCGGCGGCGTAGTTCCGTCTACAGGAACCAGTCTCTCAATTGCCTCTTGCCTGGGCCTGGCGGATTC
Source organism: uncultured Elusimicrobia bacterium (assembly GCA_964374095.1). Lineage (GTDB taxonomy): Bacteria > Elusimicrobiota > Elusimicrobia > UBA1565 > UBA9628 > CAYJXJ01. The sequence continues at coordinate 19,106 of CAYJXJ010000078.1, read as the reverse complement.
GGGGCCGATCAGCTATACTCTCCTCGCATGCGGCTCATGATCCGGCGGCTCGGCCTGGTTCTGGCCCTCGCGGCCTACGCCGTCCTCGCCTTACACGTCGATCATGCGGACGCGGACCACTCGACCGATCCCAGCCACCACTGCTGCCCCTGCCATCTTTATTCGGCCGCCGGCCAATCCGCGGCCGCGGCTCTTTCGCCGTACTCAGGCTTTGAGGACTTCCAGCCGCAGGCTGCCGCCGTAGTTCCCCGCCAAGTCCCGCTCCGGGACTGCGCCGCGCGGGCGCCGCCCTCCGTCGTCGCCTGAGCAGACGGCATCGGCACCGTCGCATCTCCCCGCGTACCTTTTGGGGAGAGTGATTCCTCGACTTGAGATGGATACGGAGAAGATAATATGAGGAGATTTGGCGGTATTCTTGGCGGATTTCTAATAGTAGTCGCGGGCGCTTTTGCGCCCGCGACGGCGCAGGAGGCGAGTTGGTTGCGCACCTCGGTCCTCCCGAACGCGCTCAACCCTAAGCTCAGCGTCATCGGAGACTTCGTGGCTCGCACGGGACGCACGGCCGCGACGAGCGGGGTGGCCCTGCGAGAGGTGGAGCTGGCTTTTCAGGCGGATGTGGACCCCTACGCGCGGGCGGACTTCTTCGTATCCAAGCCCGAGGCCGAGAACCTCGAGGTCGAGGAGGGCTACGTCACCCTGTTGGCTTTGCCGCTCGGGCTGCAGGCGCGGGCGGGCAAGTTCCTCGCGAACTTCGGCAAACTCAACCTCATACACCACCCGGAGCTCCCTCAGGTCAACGCCCCCCTCGTCCTCGAGCGGTTCCTCGGGGAGGAAGGATTGAACTCCGTCGGGGGCGAGGTGAGTCGGGTCTTCGCGCCCGGCGACGTCTTCACCGAAGTCTCCTACGGCCTGCTCCGGGATCTGGGTCCCGCCGGCGAGCCGGAGGCCGCGACCGCCGAAGTCCTCGATACCTCGGGAAACCCGGTAACGGTCCGGGTCAGCCGGGAGAGTTCTACTCCGGAAGGCAATAAGATCGCCAGCTACGGTCACGTGGCGCGGGGACGGGCCTATGTAGATATCACGGACGCCTGGAACATCGAGGGGGGCCTCTCCGGGGCCTTGCGCCAGCCCGGAGGCTTCGAGCACCGCAAGATGCTGGGGACGGACCTGACCCTGCGCTGGAAGCCGCTGCGGGAGGGCCAGTACCGGTCCTTCATTTGGCGCAGTGAATTCCTGTACTCGGAACGCAGGCTTCTGGCCGTCACCAACGCCTTGACCGGCGCCGAGGACGAGCCGCCCTTCCGCACCGCACGAGGAGGGGTGTATTCCTACGCGGAGTATCAGCCCGCCAAGCGCTGGCGCCTGGGCCTGAGGTACGATTACGCGGAGGACCCGACCTCCCGGGGGCGGCGTTCCCCGACGCGCGCGGTCGCGCCCTACGTCACCTTCACCCTGAGCGAGTTCCAGAAGTTCCGGCTCCAGTGGGAGCATCAACGCTCGCCCAACAACACCAACAACCACCTGGGCTTCTTCCAGTGGGTGGTGGTGCTCGGACCGCACGGCGCTCATGCGTTCTAAGGGATAGGAGAGGACAGTTTTATGAAACGAACGGAAATACTTCTAGCCATGACTTTAATCCTCAAGGGAGCGGCCATTCAGGCCGCTCCCTTGAGGGTGGTTGCAACCACCCCGGACCTCGCTTCCATCGCGCAGAGCATCGGGGGGGAGCGGGTCGAGGTGCAATCCCTCGCCAGGGGGGTCCAAAACGCGCACTTCGTGGAGCCCAAGCCTTCCTTGATCGTCAAGCTCATGAAGGCCGACCTCTTCATCCAGACCGGCCTGGAGTTTGAGATCGGCTGGGCGCCTCCCCTCATCCAAGGCTCGCGCAACGCGCGGATCCGGCCGGGCGCGGCGGGGTTCCTGGACGCTTCCGCGGCGGTCGCTCCCATCGACATCCCGGTCAATCCCACCCGCGCCATGGGAGACGTGCACCCGGGCGGCAACCCGCACTACATGGCCGACCCCGAGAACGCGCGGCTCGTGGCGCGGATGATCGCCGGTAAGCTCTCCGAGCTTTCCCCGGGCTCGTCCGGGGACTTCGACGCCAACCTCAAGGCCTTCGAGGCGGCCTTGGACGCGAAGCTCAAGGCCTGGGAGGGCGCGATGCGGGCTCACAAAGGGACGAAGTTCGTGGGCTATCACAAGGACATGGCCTACTTCGCCAAGCGCTTCGGCCTCGAGCCGGTCGGGGAGGTGGAGCCCAAGCCCGGCATCCCGCCCACGGCCGGCCACACGGCCAAGCTCATGGAGACGATGAAGGCCGGCGGCGTCAAGCTCATCCTCACCAGCCCCTGGTACGAGTCGCGCACCCCCGAGCGCATCGCCAAGGACACGGGGGCCAAGGTCGTGGTCATGACGCTGTTTCCGGGAGGCGCTCCCGCGGCCAAGGATTATCTCGCCGCGGTTGACTATAATATCGCCATGATCGTGGAGGCGCTCAAATAGCGCTCATCGAGTTCAAGGACGCGACCCTCGGATACGGGGCCCGCGGCGTCCTCTCCGGCGTCAGCTGCGTCGTCAACGAGGGGGAGATCGTGGGCCTGGTCGGCCCCAACGGAGCGGGCAAGACCACCTTCCTGCGCGCCGTCCTCGGCCTGCTCGACCCGGCGCGGGGGAACGTTCTCGTGGAGCGCTCCAGGCGCTTCGCCTATGTCCCGCAAGCCGACGAGCTCAATATCTACTGGCCGCTGACCTTGCGACAGACCGTGTTGCTCGCCCTGCGCTCCCAGCGCCTCCTCGGACGGGTTGCTTCGGAGGAGAGGGATCGAGCCGAGGTCTTGCTGCGGCAGGTCGGAGTCGCCGAGGTCGCGCACAACCTCCTGCGCGAGGCCTCGGGCGGGCAGCGGCAGAGGACGATCCTGGCCCAGGCCCTCTCGCGCAAGCCCGACGTCCTGGTCCTTGACGAGCCGACCCGCGGCCTGGACGTGGTGGCGGAGCGGGATTTCTTGTCGCTGATCCACGACCTCAAGCGCAAGGAAGGGCTGACCATCCTTTTCGTGACGCATTCCCTCCATATCCCCCTTAACTTCACCGAGAAGATACTCCTCTTCAAGGGCGGGGCCGTCATCGCCACGAACCCGGAGGAGTTGACGCGGACGAACAAGCTCGCGGAGATCTTCGGCATCCCTTTCCGGCGCTTCGAGGCCGAGGGTTTCCGGTGGGCCGCGCCGGAGGCCGCGCGGCCGTGAGCGTCTTCTCCCTGCCCTTCATGCAGGCCGCCCTGCTCGTGGGGGTTTTGGCCGGTTCGGCCCTCGCGGTCCTGGGCCTCTTCGTTCAACTCAGGCGCGTGGCCTTTTCCGGGCTGGCCGTGGCCCAGCTCGCGGCGCTGGGCACCGTGGCGGGCATGCTGCTCGAGCTGCACTATTTGGAATTCCCGGCCGCGGTGGTCTGCGTGGCCCTGGGCCTGGGCCTCATCGACCGGCTTTCGACCCTGCGCGAGGCCCCCGCCGAGTCCTGGGTCGCGTCGGTCTACGTCGCGGGCGCGGGGCTGGCGGTCCTTCTCCTGGCCAAGACCCCGCTGGGCGAGTCGCACACCCTGAATGTGTTCTTCGGCAACGTCTTGTCTCTGAGCGCGGCCGAGGCGTGGGAGGCCGCGGCCATGTCTCTGGTGGTGGGGGGAACTCTGGGCGCGTGGTTTTACCGCTGGGTCTGGATCTCTTTCGACCCCCTCTCCGCGCAGGTCTCGGGGATTTCCGTGCGGGCGTGGAACGCGGTCTTCTTCGGGCTCTTTGCGGTGGCCATGACGGTCTCGATTCATCTCTTCGGCGTCCTGCTGGCGTTCGCCTATCTGCTCCTGCCCGCGACCATCGGCCTGGTCCTGGTCCGGAGGCTGCGCAGTCTGGTGATCGTGACGTTGGCTCTGGCCGCGGCATCGACCTGGGTCGGCCTCTACGCCTCCTTTCAGTTGGACTTTCCGCCGGGCCCCTTCATCGCCTGCTTGCTGGGCGTGGGGGCGCTCCTGGCTGGTCTGTACCGGTCCCTGGCCGGCGAGAAAACGCCCTGATGGGCGAGATCCTTCCGGCCCTGGGCTATTTCCTGGCCCTGGGCCTGAGGCACGCCACCGATCCCGATCACGTGTTGGCGGTCTCCACGATGGTGGCGCGGAGCCGGACAGGCCGGGCGTGGATTCTGGGCGCGGCCTGGGGCCTGGGGCATGCCGCGACGGTCCTCTTCGTCGGCGTCGCGCTGCTCTGCCTCAAATCCGCCATCCCGGAGCGGGGAGAAGCCCTGCTCGAGGGCTTGGTCGGGGTGATGCTCGTGGGCCTGGGGCTGGCCAACCTCGGCGGGTGGAGCTTGAGCCGCCTCGGCTTGCCGGTCCACAGCCACGCCCACCTCCACGACGACCCCGAGCACGCGCACGTCATGGAGCATGGCGCCCAGGCTCACGCCCATCCGCATGTCCACCTGATCGAACCGCCCGGGGCCGGGGCGCTGGGCTCCGGGGCCCTGCGCGCCTCGGCGGTGGGCCTCGTGCACGGGTTGGCCGGGAGCGCCGCGGTGGCCCTCCTGGCCGCGGCGGCCGTGGGCGATGCTCTCCGCGGGGCGGCGGCGCTGGCGGTCTTCGGCGCCGGGACGCTCGTCGGCATGGCCGTCTTGGCGGGGCTGATGGAGCGCGCCCTCAAGGGCGCGGTGGAGCGGTGGCTGGGGGCCGACCGTTGGCTGACCGCGGGGACCGGCCTCTTGAGCCTGGCCTACGGGGTCTGGATTCTCTACCGGGCCCGCGCGGCGTTCTAGCGGGCGGCAGCCCGCTTGTCCTGACGACCATCAGGAAATGCGTTGGTCGTCACGGGCTGAATGGCGGGCTCGATCTCGGCCCAGGCTTCCTCGGCCGAGTCGGCGTAGCGGATCAGCTCGAGGTCGGAGGGGGCGATCATGCCCGCCGCGACCAAATGCTCGAAGTCCACGGTCGCCCGCCAGACCGACTCGTCTCCGACCAGCACGATCGGCACGCGGTCTTGTTTTCCCGTCTGAATCAGCGTCAGGATCTCGAAGAGTTCGTCGAGGGTGCCAAAGCCTCCTTGGAAGAAGGCGTAGGCCACCGCCCCTTGGCGCAGGTTCATCTTGCGCGAGGAGAAGTTCGCGAAGTCGAATGCGAAGCCCTTGGTGATGTAGGGGTTGGCGGCCTGCTCGTGCTCGAGTTTGATGTTGAAGCCCACGCTCGGACCGCCGGCCTCGAAGGCGCCGCGGTTGGCGGCCTCCATGATGCCGGGGCCGCCTCCGGTGGCGACCGCGATGCGTCCGCCGCCGCCCCGGGCGATCAGTCCGGCCAGGCGCCGGGCCTCCTCGTACCAGCGCGATCCGGCGAGGTCCCGCCGGGCGCGGCCCAGGGCGGCCCGGCCCTCCGGGGTTGCGGGAGAATCCCCATGGACCCGGAGGGTCTCATCAAGATTGCCGCGGGCCACGTCCGGGGCCAGAATGCGCGCGCTCCCGAATATCGTGACCGTGGCCGCCACGCCGCGGAGGCGCAGGACGCGGTGGGGTTCGCGCACCTCGGCCACGAAGTTCCGGTCGTCGGCCGGGAAGGCGTTCTGCACCCCGGGGCCGGTCGGGCGCAGGATCGCGTCCACATCCCCGCTCAAGCGGGCGGCGCGTTCGGGGCCGTGAACCTTTTGGAAGCGGCTCCAGAACTTCGCGGCGCGGCGCGGGTCCCGGCGCGAGAGCTTGCGCACGCGCTTGAGGAAGCGCTGGTCCTCCACGCTTCGGCGGGCGCGGACCGCGGGGGATGCCGGCTCCTGGCCGGGGGCGAAGGCGCCCAGGGCCCGCAGGCGCTGTTCGGCCTTGCCGATCAGGCCGCGCTTGGCTAAAAGCTGAGCGGCATGGAGTTCGGACGCCGCGGCCGGGGGAAGGTCCGCCGCCGCGCCGGCGGCCTCGAAGCTCCCGTCGGCCGTGCGGCTGAAGACCTGAAGGTCCTCCCGTGAGAAAGCCATAATCCGGGCGATGTTGACCGGCCCTTCCTGGGCGGCCCAGGCCTTGAGCCGGTCGAGGGTCGCGGCGGGCACCCGCGCCTCGTCGGCGAAGTCGATGGCCAGGTCTCCCCCGGCGAGGGCGTGGCGATTGCTGAATTCGGTTACTTGCGAGTTGGCCTTGGACACGAGCCTGTCGAAGTCTGAGCTGTCCTTGATCGTCTTGAGCTCGGTCACGCGGCCGTTTACGATCAGGTCCGGGGTCTTGCCTTCCTCGCGCACCACGACCTGCACGTCGGGGGTGAGGCGGAGTAATTTTCGGATGATGACCCGCTCATGGGGGTCGAGCTGCGGGATATGCTCGAGCCAGTAGGGCTCGCCCTGAAGGTCGAGCCCGACGAAAGAGCCGCCGAGGGAATCCGAGTACTCGCGGATGCGGATGGGCCCGTACTTGCGCACCGCCATGCGCAGGCCGGCGACCATGGCCTCGGAATTAATCCCGTTGGGCACCAGGCGGCTCACGTCCTGGGGGGTGCGCGCCAGGGTGAGCTCGACCCCCGCGGCCCCTTCCGGGAGCAGCGGCGCCGCGGCCAAGGCGAGGGGTTCGAGGAAAGCGGTGGGGGCCTGCGGGACGGGCGATATCTGAGGACTCGGACCGGCGCGCAGGGAGGGGCTGGTCTGGAGGGAAGCCGGCGTCAACAGGCGCGTCGCAGGGCCGGGCGAGCGTCTCCCCATGGCGCCGGGCACGGCCGGGGCCGAGAGCGGCGTCTCCATGGAGACGGCCCTTACCTGCGTGGCCTCGGCCCGCGGCGCGAAAAGAAACGCCGCGAGCGCCCATAATGGCGCCCGCGTCATCCCCGGGAGGATACTATGGGATTGGTCGGGGCCGCCTGGGCCATCGGGCCCTATGCCGGGGGGGCCTTTAGCCGCTTGCCGCCCGCGGCCAAAGGCGGCATACTAGGGATGTACGGAGGCACTCATGAAGAACGCCCTCGCCGCCCTGACGATACTCTCGATCGCCGGCCTGCCCGCCCTAGCGAAAGAATCTCCGGCCTTGAAGCAGCTCTTGGCCGCGTCGGGCAAGGACCTGCCGGTGGTCGCGGCGGCGCAAGGTTCCGAAAAGGCTCCCAAGGAGACCAAGGGCGGCGGCAAGCACCCTTGCTCCGCCAGCCTGGATACCGGCATCATGATCGCCCGCGCCGGGAAGGCGCCCACCCCGGCCGAGGTTACCGAAGTGGTGCGCCGGGCCTGCGCCGGGGTCGGCAAGTGCCGCAAGGACGGTTCATTCTCGGAGTTCGAGGGTGAGACTCTCGGTCGCCTAGGGTTGGCCGGCAAGTCCGATCCGGGGACCCTCTTCTTCAACACCCTCCAGCACACGATCGAAGGCCACGATCAAAACCACCGCGCCTCCCGCCCCGCGTCCAAAACGGGTGACTGGTGGTCGCAGCGCGAGTGGGACCCGGAAGTCACGCTCGGTCAGCTCGCTTCCAACCTCTCCATTCAGCGCTAGGCCGCGCGTTTACTCCCAGCGCTGGGAGTAAATCAGCCGGGGATGCCCCCAGGATCGTCGCTCCCGAGTGAGGCAATATTGTATGTTGGGAATCGGCAATGCCCGATAACCTCTGCCCCGCCTGCGGCGCGCCCAACGCTAAAGTCATTTGCCCCTTCTGCGGGACCGCGTCCCGAGGCCTCACCGACCCCGCCGAGGAGCTCAAGGCCCTGGACGCGTTTTGGGCGCTGATAGCGTCCAAGGATCGGGCGAACCGAGTCCGTCTGCTTGAATCGGGCTACATGCCCGCGGGCAAAAAGGCCCTGATCGAGGACGGCATGCGGCTGGTGCCGCTTTTGAAAGCGGGGGATTTGTTCGTCGCCGAGACGGCCAAGCACCGGCTGGAAGCGGTAGTCCTTCGTCTGTCGGTTCTTGCCCAGGATGACGAGGTGATGCGGGCCCGTGAAGCTCTGGAAGGGAAGCTCCGCCAGCTCGTGGGCCGGGAACGCCGGGATGTTTTAGCGTTCTTGACCGTGCTGGCCCTCGGCTGCGCCGCCGCCGCCGCCGTCTTCTGGGTCTCTTGCCTGCGCTAGCTCCGATACCGGCCACTTAAGTCTGTTCCGCGGCGACAGCCCAACGCAGCATGGCGACCTCGCGACGAGAAAACTATTAATTTTCCATCGCTTTCGATAGAGTTACCTCCAGCGCTGGAGGTAGCGATGCAGATAGTCCAAGTCTAGCCCTGCCGGGCTCCGCGCCAGAAATGGTATCTTACGCGCCGAAATGATCGAGCCGCAACGCGAGAACTACCAGCAGCTCGCCGCGGCGGGGGTCGCCATGCTCGCCGTCCTTTCGGTGGGCGTCCTGGGCTACCATGGGATCGAGCGAAGGAGCTCCCGGAGAAGGTCAAGGGCTGAGGCCCCGTGAGCGAGCTCGACCGCCTGGCCGTCTTGATCGCGCGGCTGCGCGGGCCGCGGGGCTGCCCTTGGGACCGCAAGCAGACCCACCGCTCCCTGATCCGTTTCCTGCGGGAAGAGTCCCGGGAGCTTGAGAAGGCGCTCCGCGGCGGCCGCCCGCACGATATCGAAGACGAGTTGGGAGACCTCCTCCTCAACGTTTTCCTCCACGCCCAGATCGAGGACGAGGCCGGGCGCTCCGGCATCCAGGACGTGGCGCGGGCCCAGCGCCTCAAGCTCATCCGCCGCCACCCGCATGTCTTCGGCCGCCGGAAGTTCAAAACCGCGGGAGACGTCAGGAAGAACTGGGCAACGATCAAGGCTCGGGAGCGGCGCCTCCGACATCGAGACCTTGCTCTCGGGCCACCCATGGCGCCAGGGATGAAATCTTCGCCGGCGAAGCCTTCCTAGGGCCCGTTATGGATCGGCTGATCTTCGAGGCCTTCCTCTTCGCGATCGCGGGTCTCGGCCTGGAGGTGGTCGAGACCGCGCTGCTCGATTACTCGAAGAAGAGGGACCGGCGTCTCATGGGCTACAGCTCCGTGTGGTATATCCCTTTCTACGCCGTGCTGCCCCTGGCCTATTTCCATATCTTCCACGGGGCTTTGTTCCGGTGGCCCTTCTACGTGAGAGGTCCGGTCTATGTGCTGAGCTTCTGGGCCTTGGAATTCGTCTCGATGGGGATCCTTAGGCTGGCGCTGGGGAAGTCGCCTTCCGAGGAGAGCTACTACAAGTCCCGCTGGAACGTGCGCGGCCTGATCCGCCTGGACCTGGGGCCGGTGTGGCTGTGCTTTGGCTTTATCTTCGAGTGGATGTTTCGAAGCCTGCGGCTTCGGTGAGCCTTCGCCCGCCGGTCCGGTCCAGCTTGCGGCGCGCCCAGTCCCGGAGGTCCGACACCATCACGGTCGCCATCGGGATCACGAAGAGGGTGAGGGGCATGGCCAGCGCCAGCCCCCAGGCCAGCGTCAGGCACATCGGGGCCACGAAAGGCTCGTAGCCGCCCATGCCGTAGGCCGTCGGGAAGAGTCCCGCCAGCGTGGTGAGCGAACTCGCCGCGATCGGGCGCAGGCGGATGGCGCCGGCCGAGAGCACGGCCTCGCGGATATCATGCCCTTCGGCGCGGCGGGTGTTGATGAAATCGACCAGCACGATCGCGTTGTTGACCACGACGCCGGTCATGGCCACCGTGCCCAAGAGCGCCATGAAGGAAGCGGGCTCGCCGTGCACCATGAGCGCCAGGGCCACCCCCACCAAACCGATGGGGATGGTGAGGAGGATGATGAGCGGCTGGACGTAGGAGTTGAACAGGGTGGCCAGTATCAGCAGGTCGAGGAACAGGGCCACGCCGAAGGCGCGGCGGAGCGACTCCATGGATTCCCGGGTGCGCTCCTCCTCGCCGCCGTAGACCACGTCGTAGCCCGGAAATTCGGCGGGGAGGTCCTTCAAGAGGTCCCGGAGGCGGGCGTTGGCCTCGATGGAGGTCATCGCGACGTTGTCGACGTCCGCCGTCACCTGGACGGAGCGCTTGAAATTATAGTGCTCGATGGTGGGGGGGCCGCTCCGGCGCTCGACCTTGACCAGCGGCGAAAGGGCGACCTGCTGTCCGCGCGAGTTGGTGACGAGAAGATCCTGGAGCGCCTCCGCCCCGCGGCGAAACTCGGGGGCGAGCTTGACCTTGACGATCACCTCCTCGCGCGGCCTGCGGATCTTGGTGACTTCACCCCCCTCGTAGGCGTAGAGCACGTGACGGGCGACCTGCGCGGTGGCGACACCGGCATAAGCCGCTTCCTCGGGGCGGACCCGCACGCGCAGCTCCGCCTTGCCGCCTTCGAAGCTGTCCTTGATGTCGGAGACCCCGGGCAGGGCCCCCAGCGTCGCCTTGACCCGGTCCGCGACGTTCTGGAGTATGCGAGGGTCGTCTCCGCGGATGCGGGCCTGCACGGCGCGGCCGACCGGCGGGCCGGTGCGCAGCTTCTCGACGCTGAGCTTGACCACCCCCGGGACCCCTTTGAGCTTGGAGCGCAGTTCGGCGATGATCTCGTCCGTGGGCCGTTTGCGGCGCTCCTGGGGCGTCAGAAAGACCCGGGCTTGGGCGAGGTTGGTCCCCCGCCGGACGGTCTCCTCGAATCCCGCGATGCCCACGCTTGAGACCACGGCCTCCAGGTCCTCGGGCGGCAGGGCCGTCACCGCCTTCTCGATCTCGCCCATGGCTTTGTCGCTGGCGGCAAGCGGCGCGCTTTCATCCAGCTCGATCATGACGAAGAACTGGTCGATCATGCCGGGCGGGAAGAGCACCATCTTGAGGCGCAGGCGCGCGGTGACGGCCGTCAGAACGAGCACCCCCGCGGCGATGCCGACGAAGGCCCAGCGATGGTCCAGGCACCAGGAGAGGGCGCGGCGGTAGCCCGACACCAGACGCGCGTACCAGCGGCTGTCCGCGGGCTTCCCGACCGGCTTGCCCAAGGGGAGGATGTCGAGAACGTGGGAGGGCAGGATGAAGAAGGCCTCCAGCACGCTGGCCGCGAAGCACATCACGACGATGACCGGGATCATGAAGAGGAATTTCCCCATGATCCCCGAGACCAGTCCGAAGGGAACGAACGCCGCCGCCGTGGCCGCGACCGAGCCCAGGACCGGAGCCACGACCTCGCGCGCGCCGTCGAGAGCGGCCTTCAGCGGGGGCTTGCCCATCTCGAGGTGCCGGTAGATGTTCTCGGCCACCACGACCGAGTCGTCGTCGAGCATGCCCAGCACGACGATGAAGGCGAGCAGGCTCATCAAGTTGACCGTCATGCCCAAGGGGACGGCCACCGCCATGGCCGCGGCGAAGGAGATGGGGACGCCCAACGCGGCCACTGCGGCGAGGCGCCAGTCCAGGAACAAGAAAAGCGCTAACAGAATGAAGAAGCCGCCTTGGATGAGGTTGGACTTCATGACGTTGAGGCGGCGTTTGACAAAAAAGGACCAATCATCTGAAATCAACAGCTTTAGCCCTAGCTGGCTCGCCTCCGGCAGGTATCGCAGCCTAAGCTCCTTTACGCCGTCGGCGAGCAAGAGGGTATCGCCCTCGCGCTTCTTGCGCACCTGCAGGTTGATCGCCGGCAGGCCGCCGGCGCGGGCCAGGAGCCGCGGCTCGGCGAAGGTCTCGCGCACCCGGGCCACGTCCCGGACCCGCAGGAAGCTCCGCTCGTCGTTGCCGCGGAGGATGACCGCGCCCACGTCTTCGTGCGTCTCAAAGGCCCCCATGGTCCGCACCAGGAACTCCTGGGTCGCGGTCTTGACCGAGCCGGCGGAGAGGTTGACGTTCTCGGCCTTCAGCGCGGCCGCGATCTCGCCGACCGTGACGCGGTTTCGAGCCAGACGGCCCGGGTCGGCCTCGACCCAGATCTCGCGGGGCAGGTCTCCCTCGGCGGTCGCCCGCGCCACACCCGGCAACTCCTCGATGCGGTCCTTGAGGCGTTCGGCGAAGGCGTCCCGGTCCTCCAGGGTTCCGCCGGCGACCGACAGGGTGATGAGGGGGCGGTCGTGGCTCAGTTCCGAGACCAGCGGCGAGTCGGTCTCCTCGGGGAGCGGCCCCGCCCGGTGCACGGCCTGCTGGATCTCGTTGACGACCCGGGACACGTCGGAGCGGCGCATGCCCTCGCGCAGGCGGATCACGACCACCGAGCGCGATTCGAGCGAGTAGGACTCGACGCGGTCCACGTCGACGACGTCGCGCAGGGTGTCCTCGATGGGCGTGGTGACCAGGCGCTCGACTTCCTCGGGCGATGCTCCCGGGTAGTTCGTGCCGATGGTGATGATGTCGAAGGAGATGTCCGGGAAGGCTTCGCGCCGCACGTGCCAGAACTGCCAGCCGCCGATGGTCACGAGAAGGATGGTGAGCAGATTGGTGAAGACCCGCCGCTGCAGGAAGAAGGCGATCAAGGCGCTTCTCCCAGGGTCATGAGCTCATCCTGCGCGCGTCCGGCGGCCAGGGCCAGTTCGGCCCAGCCTCCGATCTCATCGGCGGAGGCGCGCAGGGCCTGGGACTCGGCCCTGCGGATGTCGCCCTGGAACCGGATCACCAGGTCGGTGCTGGCCCGGCCGCGCCGGAAATCCTCCTCGGCCGAGGCGAGTTTCCGGCGCTCGATGGAAAGCAATTCCCCGTAGGCCCGCGAGCGTTCCCGCGCCAAGCTGAGCCGCTCGACGCCGTCGAAGACTTCGCGCCGGATGGAGGCCCGCAAGGCGTCGGCCTCGGCCTTGGCGGCCGCGGCCTGCAGGCGCGCCTCTTCGCGGCGGAGCTTTTCGCGCTTGCGGCCGAAGGCGAACTCGAACTGCAGGCCCCCGGTCACCACGCGCTGATCGAAGGAGCCGGCGTCTCCCCACGACCGGGAGGCCGAACCGTCGAGGCCCGCCCCGACGTAGGAGCCGAAGAGGGAAAGCTCGGGGAGAGTCTCGAGGGTCTGGGCGCGGAGGTGCCATTCGGCGCGCTCGGCCGCGGCCTGCGCGGCCTGGTAGTCGCCGCGCCGTTCCCAGGCTTGCCGGAGAATCTCGCGCCGGTCCGGCAGGGGACGTTGGGGCGCCGCGGGCCGAGCCAGCGGGGCGTCGAAGGGCTCCTCGGTATCGCGCCAGAGCGCGGAGCGCAGGGCGTTGTCGGCCTGGGCCAGGGCCGAGCGGGCGATGGCCGCCTCGGTTTCCTGAGCCCGGAGCGAAGCCTCGGCCTGGAGGATGTCGGATTCCTCGACCAGGCCGTAGCGCCGCTTCTCGCGATGGCTTTGCAATAGTTTTTGGGCGTCGCCGACTCCCGCTTCTCGAATCGTCAGCGTTTCGCGCGCGACGCTGGCCTCCAGGTAGGCCTGGGCGGCTCTGGCCGCGGCGGCGTCCTGGAGACGGCGCAGGCGTCCCTGGGTGACGGCCACCCCGGCGCGGGCTCGGCGCCGGCGCGCGATATCGGGACGGCCCCAGAAATACCGCAGGAGCGGCTGGCGGACTTCGAGCCCCAAGCGCGAGTCGATGGTCGGATTCAGGGGACGAAAGCCCGCCGGGTTGTCCATGCGCTGGGTGGCGAAGAAGGCCTTTGCCTCGGTCCCGACCAGCCATTTTTGATTCATCGTCAGATCGAGACCGCGAGAGTCGGCGTAAGATCCCTGGAACGCGGGCGAGGCCCGCGGGGCCCGGTCGTTGGCGGCCTGGGCTTTCAGGCCAAGGACGGGGTCGGTATTGGCCAACAGTAGCGGCTCTTCAAGCGAAGCCAGCCGCCATTCCTCTTGGGCGCGGCGCACCTCGGGGCTCGACTCGATGGCCTCCCGGACGGCCGTCGCCAGGGTCAGAGGGACGGGGGGGGCCGGGGACGCCGCCCCGGCGGGGCCCGCCCAGGCCAAGAGCGCGAGCGCGGGTATTGAGCGGCGTCGGAACAACTGTACGCGCGTACAGTTGGAGGCCAAGGGCACCTTGCGCGGCAGCGCATGGTGCCTGACGCGATTGGGAAATTCTTGAGCGTCAGGCATGGCGGGATTATATCAATCCGGCTATAATGAGGGGGGTCCCAGATGCTCCAAGTGATGCTCGCGTCTGGGCTCGCCCGGGCTTCGTCGGCGTTCGGTCAGTTGGAACGGAAAATCCAGACAAAGAAGCCGAGGATCGCGGTCAGCGACGCCCACGCCAGCTCGCTGGAGAGGTCCTCGCGGGCCCGGCGGAGCAAGTGGCGCAACGACCAGGGTCTCTCCAGCACGCGAACCGAATCGAGGAATGTCGCGAGGCCCCGCTGGATCTCTTCGAGCGATTCCACGCTTCCCACCGCCTCGACGTAATACAGGCGGCCCGCTCCGGGGACCAGGACCAGGACCGCCTTGTCGCCCTGGTGGGAGTAGACCAGTTTCTCGGAAGGAATGCGGTCCACCGGGACAGTCCTCGTCTCTTGGAGCGCCGACAGGGGCATCCGCGATCCCATCACGAAGGCGCCGCTGGTTTTCCAGCGCTCCCACGGCGTGACCCACAAGGTCGTGTCGGGCGACATGATGACCCGGATCAAGCCCTCGCCGCGGCGCAACAAGGCCAGGCAGGCGACATTCTCCTCGTCAGGGACCAGGTCCGCAAGCTGGCCGATGAGGCCGCTGGGCGGCGCGTCGCCCTCCGTGGGAATCCGCAGTCTTGAGGATGGCGTCTTCCAGGAGAGCGCGAAGGCGTCGACAAGGGTGGGGACCTCGCGCGCGCCCTCCGGATCCAGGGACCAGCCTTCCGGGACGACGAAGGCCAGGCCATAGGAATTCAACCGGGTGGCCCCGGGCGGGATCGCCTCTCCCGGCGGCGGCCGGGACGCCCACCACAGCACCACGGCGGAGACCGCCACGGATACAGCCAGAAACGCCGTGGGCCCTCGCAGCCGCTTGGCGAGGCTTGAGTGCCAGGAGGCCCTTCGGGGCGCGGCGGCGCCATGGCGGCCCGCGCTCGGGGAGGCCGCGGGAGCCGCGCCGAGCGCTTCAAAATGGCGTTGGACCAGCGCCCGGCAGTGGAGGCAGATTTCACGCTGAACGAGGTGTTCCTTGCCGCAGCCCGGGCACCGTCCGCCGGCCGTTTCCCGAAGGGCCAGAATCCACCGGAATTCCCGCTCCAGATCCTCCAAGGAGGCGTAGCCGAATTCATGCGGGCGGGCCCCTTTAAACAGGAGCCGGGCCCCGTGATTGCGGTCGGCGGAGGGAGCGCGGCGGAGCAGGAGGCCGCACAGGATCATGAGGCTGCGCAGCGGCTCGGCCGGCGCGGATCCCGGCAGAGATGAGAAATCGAACTTTCGCGTGTCGACCCTGAGGCGTCGCGCGGGATTTTCGGTCAGGATGTCCAGGACCGCGGTGGGGGGATCGCCGGGAGCCGCTTTCGAAGACGGCGCGATCACGGCCGCGGCGACAAGAATCAGTTGGCTCCAGGACACGCTGAACGCGTCTCCTCCCTCCGCGAGTTCCGCCTTGAGGCCGCGCCGGGTGAACTCCAGGCGCGTGATGAGCACGGGACGCGGAGGGGGCCGCAGCAATCCCTGGTGCAGGAGGGTCGTGGCGATGCCGGCGCGGGAAAGCTGCGTGGCGCGCTCGATCGCCTCGGGCAAGGCCGCGGACTCCAGGATGATGCCCCATCCCAGCGCGGGGGGATTCCGCGGCGGGACGGCCGCCACAAGCGCGTGTCCGCGGATCGGCTCCTGGAGGGGACGCTCCGGCTCCGCGGCCCTCACTCGAATTTGACCGCGGAGCCCTTGACCGTGGTGCAGGTCACGCTCAGAACGTTATAGAGCGGGAAGAAGCCGTAGAGGCTGTTCGACGTGGCTACATTGACCAGCGCGTCGGCCCCGGATTTTTTGAGGGCCTTATCCGTGGCCGCCTGGATGTCGGCATTGCCGGCCGGCACCAGGCCGATGATGAAGAAACGGCAGACGCGAGCCTCGGCGGGTCCGAGGTCCTTGTAGACCCGGCTATTCCTCAAGAACGCCCCGGGGTCGGCCGAGCTTTTGGAAATGATTCCGACGTTGCCAACCGACGTGCACCCGGGGAGGCCGACTAGGAGTCCGGCCAAGAGCGCGGCGGCGCGAGCGGGGCGGCTCACCCCCTAAGTGTAGGCCCCTCCGCCGGCAAAGTCAACCCCATGGGGTCACATCCCGCCATAAGACAAATTCCTCGAATTTGTCTTATGGCGGGATGTGACCCCAACTTTACTATACTCAGACCAATGGCCGACATGGACTCCGGGGAGGCGCCCATCAAGGTGCCCAAGGGCACCTTGATCATTCGGGAAGGCGAGGTCGACCGGGACGCCTACATCATCGTTTCCGGACGGGTCGAGGTGTTCCGCGACTCGGGCACATCCCACATCGTTCTCGCCGAGTTGGGCCCCGGGCAGATTTTCGGCGAGATGGCGCTCGTCCTCGAGCGTCCGCGCACCGCGTCGGTGCGCGCCATCGAGGAGGCCGCGCTGCGCCGCATCGACCCCGAGACTTTCGCCCGCGCGCTGGCGCCCGCCAAGGACCTCCTCCCCCTGGTGCGCCTCATCTTCGAGAGACTCCGGACGGTCAACTCGGCGTCCCTCCACAATGTGGGCCTGGTCCTGCGGGGCGGGGGCACGCAGGGGGGCGAGGTCACCCCCGCTGAACTTCGCCATGCGGGCCTCAAGCATCTCCCTGTCATCAGCGGCGCCACGCCCCGGGCCGCGGCGTGCTTGGGCGTCTCGGGGGGCTCGGTCCGGGTCGCCCGGTTCCCGTACCGCATCGGACGCCGCGGTTCCGAGGCCTTGGCGGACCTGCTCTCCCACAACGACCTCTACATCGACGATAAGAGCCCCTCCCAAGTCTCCCGGAACCACTGCTCGATCAACCACTTCCCCGCCATCGACACATTCTTCATTCAGGACCGCGGCAGCACCTGCGGCACCATCGTCAACGGCAAGACCATCGGCCTCAGTTCCGCGGTGAACCAAGCCGCTCTCGACCGAACCTCCAACGAGATCGTGCTGGGCGGGGCCGACTCGGCCTTCCGCTTCACCGTCACCTTCGAAGCGATCCCGGCGGCCTAGACCGGCAAGACTTGTTTGCGGCGGGCCTTCAGAAGCCCGGTCCGCGGGATTTCGCCGATGACCATGGCGGCGACGATCAGAAATCCCCCGAAGCCGCGCGCCGGAAAGAATTCCTCGCCGCCCAGGGTCCAGGCGAAGAGGGCGGCGAAGACCGGCTCCGAGGAGAAGATCAGGGAGGTCTTGAGGGGAGCGACGACCTTCTGGGCCAGCATCTGGATGTAGAAGCAGGCGAAGGTCGGGAGGACGGCCAAGAACAGCGTGGTCCAGGCCGCTTGGGGCGTGGTGATCCGCAGGGGCCAGCCCGCCGCCGCGCACCACAGCAGGCAGGCCGCGCCCGTCATCCAAAATTGGTGGAAGGCCAGGAGCACGGGGTCGGCCTCACGTCTCACCACCCGGTCGGTGGCCAGAAGGTGGGCGGCATAGGTCATGGCCGAGAGTATCGTCAGGGCGTCCCCGCGGTTGAATTGCCGCGCCCCTCCGGTCAGCAGCCAAAGCCCGGCAACGGCGATGATGACCGCGGCCCACTGGAGGGGGTGAGGCGGGGTGCCGAGGACCGTGAGGAGAAAGAGCGGGACGAAGACCACGAAGAGGCCCGTGATGAAGCCCGAATTGGAGGCGGTCGTGAACTGCAGGCCCGCGGTCTGGGCAGCGTAGAGCACCGCGAGCAGGGAGGCGAGGACGGCGCTTTCACGCAAGAGGGGCGAGAGGCTCCGGCGGCGAAGGACCCAGGGAAGGGCGCAGGCCGCCGCGGCGAGGAAGCGGTAGGCGACCATGGCCACGGGGTGGACCCCCGAGAGGGCGTCTTTGACCAGGTAGAAGGTCGCGCCCCAAACCGCGGCGCAGAAGAGGAGCCCCGCCTCAGGCATGCGGGGCGGCGTGGAGTCCGAGCGCGCGCGCCCGGGCGCAGTAGAGGAGGTTCACGAACATCATGGCCCGCGTCACCTGGCCGACCCGGTTGGAGGGAGACGTCACGAACGAAGCGCTGTCTTCCAGTTTGCCAATGTCGATATTCCCCTGGAATGAAACGTCAACGACAACGGCTTTTCGCTTGACCCAAAGGGGGTCAAGCGAAAAGCCGGGCGCGGGGACCGCGGTCACCAGGATGTCGGCCCGCCGCACGCACTCCTCCAGAGTCGCGGGGGGGGTCTTGTCGTAGCACTTGACCACGGTGGCGCCCAAATTCTCGAGCATCAGCCCCAAAGGCTTGCCCACGCGCATGGAGTTGTTCACGACGCAGACGAAGGCGCCTTCGATGCGGACCGCCGGATAGCGCTGGAGGGTCTTGACCACGGCCTTGGCCGTGGCCGGGACGACGCACTTCAGTCCCCGCTCCGCGTCCAGGAGCCTCCGGTACTTGATCAGGTAGCCGAGGTTCGTCGAGTGCAGGCCCTCGATGTCCTTGAGGGGGGAGACGAGGTCCATGACGTCCTCATCCCGGCGCGGCAATCCCAGCGGGTACAAGACCACGACCCCGGTGATGTCGGGGTCCTGGTTCAAGCCTTCGAGGGCCGTGAGGAGGTCGGCCTCGCGTTCGGGCTCGAGGCTCTCGCAGGGGATGCCCAGCCGCGCGGCATCGCGGGCGATGAGGTCGCGGTACTGGCGCGAGGCCGGCCCGGCCGTGGGGCGGTACAGGACCGTGGCCATCTTCGGCGCGCTCACCAGGTCCCGGATGGTCGCCGCGGACCAGTCGAGGAATTCCCGGGCGATGTCGCGGCAATCGAATACCTGGGACACACGCCTATTATACGAACTTGCCTTCGTCTCCGGTGGACGGCCGCGGGGGCGCTACCGCGGTGGAGGGGCCGCCCCTTTAGTACCGTAAAATTCCGGTAAGAACGGCGAGTTTCATTGACGCGGGCGGGTCCGCGGGCTATCCTAGGACCATGGGCCCCAGAACGGAGAAGATCGTGATCGTCTTCGAGGCGACCAACGACGATCTTCATCAGGCCTACGTCGGCGCCACGGCCCTGTCGCTGATGGCCGTGGAGCGCCGGCACCGGGAGGAGTGCCCCCCCGCCCTGGCCGGGTGGCGGCCCGAGCACCATGTCTCCTACCGGATCGTGGCTTCCGGGCTCTCCATCCCGGAGAGCATGGCCTTCCTGCACGGCTACGCCAAGACCTCCGAGCGCCTGGGCTGGTCGGTGGTCGCCGACGGCTGGCAGTAGTTCC
>CAYJXJ010000077.1:0-20343 GCA_964374095.1 uncultured Elusimicrobia bacterium | reverse complement strand
TCCCCCATGCCCATAGCGCGCCCGGACGTAGAAGAGCTCCCCCAAGTCTCCGGAGGAGACCAGGTCCAGGGCTGCCAGCACGGCGGGATGGAAGCGGTGGTTGTAGCCGACGCGCGCGCAGAGTTTTCGACGTCTTGCCGCGGCGATGAGGCGGGCGATGTCGGCGGAGCGCAGCGCGCCCGGCTTCTCGAGCAGGACGTGCTTGCCGGCCGCCAGGGCCGCCAGGCCGACGCGGGCGAGCAGGTGATGCGGCGTGGCCACGATGACCGCGTCCACGTCCGGGGCGCTCAGGGCTTGCCTCCAGGTCCGGCTCGCGCGCCCGTCGGCGGCGCGGGTGAGGGCCTGGGCGCGCGCGAACCGGGGATCGGCGGCCCAGGTCAAGCGCCCGGCCGGCGCCAGCGACGCGGCGCGCTTGGACCCGGCGAGGCCGCAGCCTATGATCGCGACCCTCAGCCGTCCCACGTGAGCCCCCGGTCCGAAGCCTTGATCCGCCGCAGGGTGTAAACGTCGGAATCCTTCAAAGCCTCCCGACGCGGCGCCAGACCTTCCCACTTGTCCCAGATCGCGCTGATGAGGCGGCCGGTGATTCCGTCGGACTCGGCGCTCGCCAGAAAGACGCAAAGGGAGGCGCCTCGCTCCAGGGGCGCGCCGCCCTCGCGCCGCTGGCGCAAAGACTTTTCGTAGAACTCGCGGCCCACCCGCCCGGGTCCGGCCGCCAGGGCCTGGTCCAGGAAGCGGGTGTTCAAGGGTCCCGGGGCCACGGCATTGACGTCGACTCCCAGGCTCGCGGCCTCATGGGCGAGGGTCTCGGTCAGGCGCACCAGGCCGGCTTTCGAGGCCCCGTAGGCTGAAAAGCCGGGCATTGGAGCGGTCGCGCCGCCTCCGGAGAGATTGATGATCTTGCGCCGGGGACCGCCACGCCGGGCGCGCTTCTTGAAGCGCTCCAGGGCGAGCTTGCAGGCGTAGGCCGCGCCGAGGAGATTGGTCGAGATGGTTCGCACCCAGCGCCCCCAGTCCTCGTCCACGAAAGGCCCGTGCGGACCGAAGACCCCGGCGTTGTTGACCAGGATGTCCCACGGGCCCAGCCGGCGGTCGGCCTCGGAGAAGAGGGACTTCATAGCGGACGGCTTGGACACGTCCGCCCGCTTGATCCAAAGCCGGCCCTGACGCCGCCGGTCGCCCAACTCCCGCCCCAGACGGGCGAGCGCCGCCGGGTCGCGGCCGCAGGTGAGCACCCGCGCTCCCTCGCGCAGGAACGCCTCCACGATGACCCGGCCCAACCCCAAACTGCCGCCGGTGACCACCGCGCCGCGGCCTTCGAGTTTTCGTCCCGTGTTTGTCATCGGCCAAAGACAATATACTCGATTCGGGGGTCGGCGCCGAGAGCGGCCTGGCAGACCCGTCCCGGGTCGAGGACCAAGGCCGCGGCCATGCGGCGCGCCAGCATGTCGGCGGTGATATGCGAGAACTCCGGGCAGGCCAGCGCGATCACCGCCGCGTCCGCCTTGTCCAGCGCCTCCTCCGCCGTGCGGCAGAGCGCGACCGCGCCCATCCCCTCAGGCAAGCGGCCCACGAGGGGATCAAAGACCCGCACGGAAGCGCCGTGATCGGCCAGCCGCCGGCAAAGCTCAACGGCCTCGGAGCCCCGCGTGGATGCCGTACCGGGTTTGTAGGCCAGGCCCAGCACCGCCACGCGCCGTCCCTCCAGGCTCTCCAGACGACTCTCCAGCCGCCGCGCGGCCCATAGCCGCGCGGACTCGTTGCTCGGAAGTATCGCCGACAGCAGTGGGACCTCGATTCCGGCCCGCTCCCCGACCCCGAGCAAGCACTCGAGGTCGCGCCGCAGGGTGTGGCCGGAAAAGGCCGATCCGGCGCGCAGATAGGCGCGCGGCCCGACGCGCGGGTCGGAGCGCAGGGCACGCTCGACTTCGAGCGAGTCCGCCCCGGCCGCGCCGCACAGGCCAGCCAGCTCGTTGGCGTAGACGACCGTCATCGCGAGGAAAGAGTTCAGGGCGTGCTTGGACATCTCCGCCGATTCGATCCCCATCCAGACCACAGGGCGCCCCACCGCCGTGAACAACTCCTCAAGCCTGGGCCGGCCCCGGTCCCCGCGCAGGCCCACCACGAACCGCTCGGCTTGAAGGAACGTCGCCACCGCTGACCCGATCCTCAGATTCTCGGGACAGTACGCGCAGGCGAGGTCGGGCCGCGCCGCGGCGGCGTCTCGCTCCAGCCGATTCATGGACCCCACCGGAAGCTGCGAGGAGACCAGCACGACCGCGTCGCGGGGAAGGACCGGGAAGCTCTCCCGGATTCGGCCGAGGACCACGGGCGCCAGCGCCGCGGATTCCAATTCGAAGGCGGCCCACAGCAGCAAGGCTCCGGCCGCGGCCGCGGCCAGGCTGTCGGCCGGGCGCAGACGCCCCCCGGCGACGCCCTGGGCCCACAGTTCGGCCACGCCGGGCTCCTCCCAGGGCGCGCGGCCCGCGGCCAGCGCCGCGGCCGCGGCGGGATCGGGGTCGAAGACCGAGACCTCAAGGCCACGGGTGGCCAGGCACGCGGCGGTGGTTGCTCCCTGATGCCCGAGGCCGTAGACGCAGACTTTCACCGCCGCCCCGCCTCGCGCCGCAGCCATTCCAGGGTCCCGAGGATCATGTCGCGTATGCCGGCCGTCGGCCTCCAGCCGAGCGCGCGCAGGCGCGAGCAATCGAGCCGGATGCGCGGGCTGTCGCCGGGCCAGCCGCGCGGCCCGCCCCCATGGGTGATTCTGGGCTTGAGCCCCAGCGCCCCGCAGATCCAGCGGGCCGATTGCCCCA
Organism: uncultured Elusimicrobia bacterium; assembly: GCA_964374095.1. Lineage (GTDB taxonomy): Bacteria > Elusimicrobiota > Elusimicrobia > UBA1565 > UBA9628 > CAYJXJ01. The sequence continues at coordinate 17,527 of CAYJXJ010000077.1, read as the reverse complement.
CCGTGCACTCCTCATCGGTCCCGAGATTATAGACATGCACGCCGCGCGGGCGGCGGCGCGCCGCCAGGAGCAGGCCGGAGACCAGATCGCGCGCCGAAACGTAGGACTTGCGCTGGCGGCCGTCGCCGAGCAGGCGCAGGCGCGAGGGGTCGCGGCGAAGTTGGCGCCAGAAGTCGAGCACGTGGCCGTGGCTGTAGCGGGGGCCCAGAACCGAGACCGTGCGGATGATCCACCCGCTGAACCCGAAGGCGACGCCGTAGGCTTGTATGAGCGCCTCGCCGGCCAGCTTGGAAGCCCCGTAGAGGGAGGTCTGGGACGGGAAAGCGGCGTCCTCGGGGGTCGGAAAGCGCGCGGGCTCGCCGTACACCGAGCCGGTGGATATGAAGCCGATGCGCCGGCAGCCGGAGCGGCGCATGGCCTCTAGGACATCGGCGGTGCCGATGGTATTCTGCTCCAGATCGCGCCTCGGGCGCCGGGGCCCGAAACGGACATCGGCGTTGGCGGCCAGGTGGAACACCGCGTCGCAGCCCTTCACGGCGCGGCGCAGCCGCGCGGCGTCGAGTATGTCGCCCACGACCAGGCGCAGGCCGCGCGCCAGCGCCCCGCTGATATTGCCGCGCGAGCCGGTGGACAGATCATCGTAAGCGCGGACCTCCCAGCCCGCCTCCAGGAGACGGTCGCAAAGATGGCTGCCGATGAATCCCGCGCCGCCCGTGACCAGCGCTCTCATGAAGAAACGCCCCGCCCGGCGCGCCAGCGGATGAGGGCCAGATCGCGCAGCGAGCGCAGGGTATCCCCGACCCAGCGCACGCGGCTCCCCCGGCGGTGGCGCCACTCCACCGGCAGTTCATAGACCCGGCGGCCCTCGCGCTCCAGGCGCCAGAGCACCTCCACATCGAAGAGAAACCCATCCACGCGGCAGGCCGAAAAGACCCGGCGCGCCACATCGCCCCGGAAGGCCTTGAAGCCGCATTGCGTGTCTGCCAAGCGCGTCGGCAGCAGCCACCGCCGCACGGCGTTGAACAAGGCCCCGCCCAACCGCCGCGCCGCGGGCTCCGGGTCGATGATCCGCGAGTCGGGATGGGCGCGGGACGCCACCACCGCGTCCCAACCCGATTTCAACAGCGGCAGGGCGGCATCGAGAGCCGCGAGGGGCACGGACAGATCCAGGTCGATGTAGGCGACGAACTCGCCCCGGGACGCGAGCACCCCCTCGCGCACCGCGAAGCCCTTGCCGAAATTCCGGTCGAAGTGCAGCAACCGCGCCCCCGCCTCCCCCCGGAGTTGCCCCTCGGCCAATTCCCGCGTCCGGTCGCGGCTCCCGTCCTCGACCACGAGAAGCTCCCACTCCCCGCCGCGCCCGCGCAGGGTGGCGATGATGGCGGCCAACCCATCGATGCGGGCCTCCTCATCGCGCACCGGAACGATGAGGCTCACGCCACCCTTGCCGCTCATGGCCGCGCGGTCCCCGGGACTCCCAAACGGGCGGCGAGCTCCCGGCGGGTCTGTTCAAGCTTGGCCCGCAGCTCGGGCTGGGCGCGCCGCGTCTTGGCGGCCAAGCCGCGCTCGGCCGCCGTCAGAGCGGCCCGGAAATCCCCGCGGCCCGCGTGCGCGGCCGCCAGGCTGACGTAGGCCTCCAGCAGCCCCGGGTCGAGTTGGGCCGCGCGTTCCAGGTCACGGATCGCCGTGCCGATGTCTCCCTCGAGGTAGGCGCTCAGGGCCCGGTCCTTGACGTAGAGCGCTTCGCGCGGGTGTGACCCCACCAACTTGTCGAGAAGTTCCTTCGCCCCCACATGATCGCCCAGCTGCTGGCGCAACAGCGCCGCGGCGTGCAGATCGGAAGACCGCGGCCCCAAGGCCAGGCCGCGCGAGAGAAGCTCGCGAGCCAGGCCCGCCTCCCCCCGCCCACCCGCGACCCGGGCCTGTCCGATCCAGACCCCCGCGGTCGCCTGCGGCGAGCGGCTCGAGATCATCGCGAGCGCCGCCCGCGCCGCCTCCGAATCACCCAGCCGGGCGGAGGCCGAGACGAGCTCCGAATCAGGGAGGCCCATCGCCAGCGCCTCGGCCATGAAGCTGCGAAAACCGGCCCGGTCGCCGCGCCTCCAGGCTCGAATGGACTCATCGAGCCATCCCGCCGCGGCGCGCGGGCGATCCGACGGCGCCAGGCCACCGGCGATTTTCCGCGCCGTCTGCAGTTCGCCGACCTCCAAATAGACGTTATGAAGGTCGGCCCCATGGGCCCAAGCGCCGGGGAAAGTCTCGGCGACGTTCAGCAGTTGCCGCGCCTCTCCCCGACGCCCCTGGGAGGCCGATCTACGGGCGAGTCCGATCATCGCAGGCACGGGAAACACTATCTCCGGCGGGGCCTGCCGCACGAGCCGCAGCGCAGCGGTCGATTCGCCTCGGTCGCTCGCCCGATTGAATCGTGCGGTCCAGGCGGCCGCGGCAACGCGACGCTCCTCCGAGGCAAGCTCCTCCCAGAGCCGGCGGGCCGCCGGGATGTCACCCAGCTCAAGTGTCGCGTCATGAATGTCGAGACGACGCAAGGAGGGACCTCCCAGAGAACGCGCCACGGCAAGTAGGCTCCGCGCCTGTTCCCGGCGTCCCGTGGCTCCGGCTTGGCGCGCCAGCCCGATCAAAGCCTCGGCCGGAAAGGGGATCCCGCCCACCCCGCCGGGTATCCCTCGGTGCCTCTCAAGAACAGACAGTACCCGTCCCGGCTCCCCGGCCGCGCCCCAAAGCCAGGCCAAACGCCGGATCTCGGGGGGAATCACCGCCAGAACCTCGGCCCGTTTCAGCGCCCGCCGCGCGCCCAGCCGGTCCCCGAATTCAAGCCGGGCGGCTCCCAACTCGAGCCACGCGCTGGCTTGACGCGGAGCCAACTCGGCGGCCAGGGCGAATAACTCCCCGCGTTCCCGTGGCGGCCGCGCCGCCCACAGCCCACGCATCCTCTCGGAGAGCTCCACCGTCTCGTAGCTCGCCCTCAGCGGAGAAGGAGCGGCCAGACCCGGCATCGACCTGGAGGCGCGCAAGGCGTAGGCAGCGCGCAGCTGCTCCCGGGCCCCGTCGCGATCTCCTCCCACTTGCAGCGCGCAGGCCTTGAGGACATGAAATTCCTCCCGCATCCCCCGGTCCGTATCCCACTCCGGCCACTTGAATCTCTGCAACCCACGCGGTTCACCGGCCTGGAGTCGCGCCCAGTGCATGCGCAGCTGCCGCTCGGGATAGGCCCGCCGCAGCCTCAGGGACCGTCGGTAGGCCGCGGCCGCCTCGCGGGGACGGCCCGACTCGAGCAGCAGACGTCCCTGTTCGGAGTGCAGCCAGGCGTCCCCAGGGTCCCGTCGCAGCGCCGCCGCGAGCGCGTCGGCCGACCCCGGGTCTCTCCGGCGGTAGGCAGATCCATAGGACACGACCGCCGCCCATGAAGCGGCGGCCGCCGAAAGGCTGAGCGCCAGGCCCAACCCGAGCGCCGCCGTCGCGCCCCGAATCGCCGCCGCTTCCGGCCACGGCCGCCCGCCGGCGCCGACCAGAGTCGCGGCCAGTACCATCAGGAGGGGCCATAACGGGCGGAAGTATCCCTCCTGGACCGCCATCAGGCAATGGATCATAAGGTAATAGACCGTGAGCAGGACCGTAACCTCCACCTCGGTTCGACGGCGAGAAATCCAGGCCGCGGCAAGCGCCGCCGGGCCGAGCCAGGGGTGGTGCCCGAAGACGTAGCCCACCCTCCGGACGATGGAGCCGAGATAGCGCAGCGGGTCCTCGAGGATGCGCCCGAGGGCCCACCGGAGCAGCCCCGGCAGATCATCACGCATCCCCGACGCTCCGAAGAGCTCCTGCGACATCCAATCGCCGTCCGAGGTATGCAGCATTCCGACGGCTCCGGTCACGATGTTGGGCGTCGCCTCATTGTGTTCGAAAATGACGATCTGTTGAGTGACGACCCAGTTCATCCATACCCACGGCAGCAGACAAGCGTAGGGGAGCGCGAGCAAACAGGCGGCCTCCCGCCAGGAGGGCCGCCGCCCCCCGGGCCTTCTGAACCACTCCCAGGCCAGCAGGACCGGAGGATACAAGAATAGGGGAGACCGGAACAGAAGCGCTCCACCGACAGCCAGACCCAGCGCCGCGCTGCGGGCCGTCGATGGACACCGTGTCCTCCAGGCCTGCACACCCGCCACGAGGAGGACATGAAGGGAATGGACGAAGTGGCTATAGCCGCACTTTTCATACCAGATTCCCGGGACTAAGAGCAGGCCCGCCGCCGCCAGGAGTCCGCTCCACGGCGATCCGAGCAGGACCCCGAGGGCCGCGACCAACCCCGCGGCGGCAAGTCCCAGCGCGCCAGCGGCGACCTCCAGCCAGGCCGGCTCGATATGATTGAAGAGCCAGGCCGCCGCGAGGCTGGCCCCGGGCATGTGGTAGGAAACGTGCATCCCTGGGGGACGCAACCCGTGCGCGAGAGCCTCCCCGATATCGACGTAGCTGCGAAACGGAAACAACGTCCCGGCCCCGCCGAAAACCCACCCCGGAACGACGCAGACGCTCCATAAGGCGATGGCGGCGGCCGTCGCGGGCCAGACCCACCACTGCTGGAACAGGCCGCCTCCCCTTCCCCTCACGGCGCGCGCTCCGTTGCCGCGAGCCTAGCCCGCAAGTCTTGCCGCGTCTCCTCGAGCTTGGCCCGCAGCTCGGGCTGGGCGCGCCGCGTCTTGGCGGCCAAGCCGCGCTCGGCCGCCGTCAGAGCGGCCCGGAAATCCCCGCGGCCCGCGTGCGCGGCCGCCAGGCTGACGTAGGCCTCCAGCAGCCCCGGGTCGAGTTGGGCCGCGCGTTCCAGGTCACGGATCGCCGTGCCGATGTCTCCCTCGAGATAGGCGCTCAGGGCCCGGTCCTTGACGTAGAGCGCTTCGCGCGGGTGGGACCGCACCAGGCCGTCGAGCAGGGCGCGCGCGGCGCCATGCTCGCCCAACTGTTGGCGCGCGAGGGCGGCCGCGTGCAGGTCCGCCGGCCGGGGACTCAGGGCCAGCCCGCGCGCCAACAGTTCCTGGGCCGCTCTTTTGTCGCCGCGCTTGGCCGCGGCCCAAGCCTGACGAATCCGGATCCAGGCGGCACTCTCGGAGGGCCCGGCCGCCATGTCCTCCAGGACCGCTTTGGCGGAGGCCTTGTCCCCGACCTCCTCGAAGACCCTATGCAGCTCGCGGCGCTGATCCTGATCGAGCGATTCCCGCCTGACGATGTCGAGGAGGGCTTTCGCCGCGGCGGGCCGGCCGCGGCGGATGGCCGCCCGCGCCTGGAGAATCCAGATTCCCGCGCCGCCCTTGGGCCGGCGCCCGGCGAGCCTAGCCAGCGCCGCGCGCAGGGCGTCGGCATCCCCGAGTTCGGCGTAGACCCCGACCAAATCCACGAACTCCGCTTCGGTCAGCGCCGACCGGTCCAAGTTGGCCAGCAGGCCTTTGGCGGCCGCGTCCTGTCCGGCGACGATCGCGGCGCGCGCGCGGGCGATCCGCGAAGCCGCCGGCAGGTCGCCGCCCCGGAGAACCGCCAAGCCCCGGTCGTACTCGCCGGCCTCGAGCCAGAGTGCGGCCAAACGGCGGCGCTCGAAGTCCATGAGCGCGCCGGCCGCCGCCCGCGTCAGCGCCCGCCGCGCCTCGGCCCGCGACCCCGCGGCCAAGGCCTGGGCCGCGTGCTCCAAGGACAGGCTCGGCAAGGAGGGCGCCAGAAGCGCCGCCTCCGCGGCCAGGGCCATGATCTCCCGGGCGGGCCTCCCTTTCAGGCTCGCGGGGAGGCCGGCGGCGAATTCCGCGGCCAGATACCGGGACTGCTCGCTTTCAGCCGCCCCCGGCGCCAGGGTCCGGGCCTCCAGGCCATGGAGCAGCTCCCCTCGCACTCCCCGCCTGTCGCGCGCCAGCCAGCGGCCATGGGCCTTGAGAATATGAAACTCCTCGATCATCGCGGTGCTCTCGGAGATCGACGGCAGCTTCAGCCCCGCGAGCGGACCGGGATCGCCGGCCAAGGCCCTCGCCCAGTCCCGCCACAGCCTGAGCTCGATGCTGCCGCGGGCCCGCGCCGCGAGCTCCAGGTCGACTCGGGCCTCGGCGCCGCGGCCTTGCGCCAGGAGGCGCCGGCCCCGGGCGAATCTCAACCACGAATCCCCGGGACTGGCCAAGAGGGCCTCATCGAGAGCCTCCGGCGAGGCCGGATCCTGCCGCCTGGCTGCCGCCTCGAAGCGGACCACCAAAACCTCCGTGGCCGCGGCGAAGGCGAGCGCCAGGCCCAGAGCCCCCAGGAGCAAGCCGGTGGCCGGGCGGGACGGCGGCGCCGCCTGGCGGGCCGCTCCCGCGCCGATGAGCCCCACGCCCAAGGGCCAGACGGGGCGGAAATAACCCTCCTGCACGGCCATCACGCAGTGCAGGCCGACAAAATATCCGGCCAGCCCCGCCACCGCCCTGATCTCGGGACGGCCCCGATGCCGCCACACCGCCAAGGCCGCCCCCAGCGCCAAGAAGGGGTGCTGGGACACGGCGTAGGAGAGCCTCGCCAGGAAGGCCGACACGGTGCGGACGGGATGGCGCAACGACTCGGCCGCGGCCCAGCGCACGAGGGACCCCGACCCCTCGTTGCCCGCGGCGCCGCGGAGCAGCTCCTGCGCTTTCCAATCCCCGTCCCAGGTGTGACGCATGCCCAGGGCTCCGGTCACGATATTGGGCGTGGCCTCACCGTGCTCGAAGATGATCGTTTCACGGTGCAGGGTCCGGTTCAAGGAGACCCATGGCGCCAGGGCGGCCGCGGCGGGCAGGCATAGGGCGGCGGCATGGAGCAGACCGCCGCGGCCCTTGAGCCGGCGTGCCGCCAGTTCCCAAAGCGCCAGGACAAGAGGGAAAAAAGCCAAGGGGGAGCGAAACAGCACGGCGCAGCCGACCCCGAGGCCGACCGCGAGGCTGCGCCGGACGGTCGGCGACCGGGCGCGCCACGCGACCAGCCCGCCGATCAACAGAAGATACATCGAGTGCAGCAGGTGGACGTAGCTCGTGCCCTCGACCCACAGCCGCGGGAAAGCCGCCAGCGCGAGGACCGCCAGCGCCGCCCAAACCGGCGGCATGAGCTGGAGTGCCAAGGCCAGCGCCAAGAGCGCCGCGAGGACCGCCACCGCGGCGCGGCGCGCGCCGAATCCCGCCGGCGGCCGGTGGGTGAAGATCCAGGCGGCGAGTATGCTCGCGCCCGGCATGTGATGGGACACCGAGACGCTCTCGGGATGGGCGCGGTGGAGCAGCCCCTCTCCCTCGGCGCAATACTCGAGTATGCCGACGCTGGGCGTGCGTCCCAAGAACATCCGCTCCGGCCAGGTCCATCCGGCGTAGGCCACCGCGGCCGCGGCCAAGGCCGCCGGCAGGACCCGGGCGCTCGTCATGCGGACCTCCAGCCCCGCCACAAACTCGTCGCCAGCCGCCACGCGTAGCGCGGGCGCCAGTAATAGGAGATGAAGGCGCGCTCACGCAGGCGGTCGAGGTCCTCGGGCGTGAACCGGTCGTGCCTGAAAACCAGGTGGTAGGAGTCGTAACTTTCCAGATCCTCGACAACGATCCGGTCGGCGACCTGCTCCGCAGCCGCCACGCCGGGAAAGGGGGTGAACACGGTGAAGTTCGCGACGAGGGTGTTGAGCTCGCGGGCGTAGGCGATCGTGCGCCGGGCGCTCTCCGGCGTGTCGGCCGGCAAGCCCAGCATGTAGAAGGCGGTCACGTTGATTCCCAGGCGGTGGCAGCAGGAGACGATCTCGCGCTGGCGCTCCACCGGAATCTCGGTGCGCTGGGCGCGGCGCAGGGCTTCGCGGTCAAGGGTCTCGATTCCCACGTTCACCGTGCGCAGCCCGGCCTTCGCCAACTCCTCGAGCAGTCCCGGGGTGAGGCAATCCACGCGGGTCTCGCAGGCGAAGGGAACGCGCAAGTCCCTTCGGCGCAGCTCCCCGGCGATCTCCGAAGCGCGGTCCATCGGGTAGGTGAAGAGCGGGTCCCTGAACAGCACGCCCCGGACGCGGTGGCGCCCGACCAGCCCCTCGATCTCATCCACGACGTTTGGCGGCGAGCGGTAGCGCCAATCCTTGAACTGCGCGATGTAGGGGCAGTAGTTGCACTTGTAGGCGCAGCCGCGGCTGGAAAGGACCGGAAGCACCGGCCCGCGCAGAAGCGATGGAAAGTAGCGGTACGCCGCGGTGGGAAACGGGCCCCAGTCCGGTGCCGGGAGGGAGTCGAGGTCCGGCACCGCGGGGCTCTCGACGAGCCCCGTCGGAACCGGGGTGGAGCCGTCGGCGACCGCGGCCATGAGCGCCTCGGGCTCGCCCTTCACCACGAAGTCCGCGGCTTCCAAAAAGGATTCCGGCCGCGAACCCGCCAGAAGGCCGATGAAGCCGACTTTGGCGCCGGAGGCCCGGCAGCGGCGAGCCGCGGCGATCTCCGCCCGTGAATCGGTCAGCGAGGCCTGGATGAGGACCAAGTCGGCCCCCGCGGCGTCCCCGTTGACTGCGTAGCGGACGTCATGGCCCCGCGCCCGGAAAATCGCGCTCAGATAGCCGAAGGCGGTGTTGGGGAGCCGGACGCCCCAGTGTTTAGCGACCTCCAATAGTTTGGCCCCAAGTCCGCCGCCAACGCGGAAGCCCGGGCCCAACCCCCCCGCGAAATCCTTGTAGACGCTCGAGCTCCCGGGCGCCCGGACCTCCAGAAGCAGGACCCTCACCGGACCTCCGTCACCGCTGCGTGGGTCGCGACCCAGCGTCGGCGTCCCCGCAGCCGGCTCCCCGCGATCTCCGGCGCCCGCGGGTCGGTCTCATAAACCTCGGCGATGAGATCGTCGGCCGCCGGGTCCCCCGGCCCTTGCGCCGCCACCGCCACCACCAGGCCCGGCCGGCATCCCGTCGCGCCGAAGCGCTCCGCGGGGTCGACGCGACGCCGGGTGGCCGCCCGCATCAGCACCGCGCCGACGGAAGGCATCTGCTCGGCGCTCGCGATGGCGTCGAGGCGCGGACGCAGGGCGCGCTCCCCGCCCAGCCACGCCACGCAGCCCTCGGGCCGGGTGCGCCGCCCGATCAATTCCGCCAAATCCGCGGCCACGCCCGCGCGCAGCGAAGGCTCCGCCGCGAGGAAGCGCGCGGAGGCCGCGGTCTCCGTCCACGGCGCGGCGGCCAGCGCCAGAAGAAGAACCGCCGGAAGCGGCCGCGGCAAGCCCCTGAGCCGCTCCGCGGCCGCGACCATCCCCCGGCCCAAGGCCGAATAGAGAAGCGGCAGGAAGGCCAGCACGTAGCGCTGTTCCTTGTTTGCGATTCCCAAGCTGAGGAGGAGCAGCGGAAGGATCAAGGACCAGGCCAGATACCGGCCCCGCGCCTCGTCCCCGGCCAGCCCCAGCCACAGCCCGAACGCCGCGAACAGCGAGGGAAACAAGCCGAGGTGGCGGAGCACGGAGGCGATATAGATCGAGCGGTCCGGGGCCTCCTTGTTGAGATTGACAGACAAGACGCGGGCCAGCTCTTGATGGGCCGAGCCGATGCAGCGGGGAAGCGCGTCCGAGGACGCATGCCAGCTCACGAGACCCAGCAGGACCACGGCGGCGCCATAGGCCGCGGGAGGCGCCAGCCAGATCGGGGAGAGTCCCGCCGCCCGCAGGCGGCTCCCGACGCCCCCGCCGCCGGGAGCGAAGACCGGGTAGAATCCGGGCGCGAGAATGAGCAGGCAGAGCTGGTACCGGCACAGCACCGCCGTGAGGTAAGCGCCGAAGAAAAGCGCGTAGGACCCAAGGCTGGGGGCGGTGATATACCTCCAGCCCGCGGCGACCACGGCCAGGACCGGCAGAGCCGAGGCCGCGTCGAAAAGCAAGAACGGCGCGTAGCGCACCAGCAGGGGATTGCAGGCCGTGAGCACGGTCAAGACCGCGGCCGCGGAGGCCGTCCACGAAGCCCGGTAGAAGTGGTAGGCGGCGGCGAGGACGAGAGCCGCAAAGAGGCACATGAGGGCGCGGCAACCCGCGAGGAGCTCGTCGAATCCGGCCCCGCGCAGGGCGATGGAGACCGGCACCAATCCCATCCAGCTCAAGAGCGGCCGCGTGTGCGTCAGCGGTCCTCCCGGCGGCCCGTCGCCCGCGACCACCAGGGCGTTGACCAAGGCGTTGATCCCATCGATATAGTCCAGGCGGATGCCGCGGGAAAGGATCCAGAGGCCCGCGCCGTAGAAAGCGGCGGCCCCCCACACGGCGGCCCGCTCACGCACCGCCGGTCCCCATCCAGACGGCCTGGTCGTAGTCGTCTCGCCGAAAACCCTTGGCCAGGTCCAAGCCCTTGCGCAGCAGCCCCGGACGATCCGATATTCCCGTGCGGGCGCGGAGGTAAGCCAGGAGAGTGCCGGGCAGTCTCGCCCAATCCGCCGCCAGGCCTGCCCGGTCGCCGATCCCGTGGCGCGCCAGCGCCATGTTGACGAGGCCCCAGGTGCTTTCCCCCTCGCGGGAAAGGGTCTTGAGCGCTTCACGATCCCGGCCCAGATTCCTCTGCGCTTCGGCCTTCCAGACCAACGCCTCCCGATCATTCGGACGCCCGGCGAGACATTTCTCCAGCGCCGCGAGAGCCTCCTTCGCCCTGCCGAGCTTGACGAGCGCCCCGCCTTTCCAGCACAGGGCGTGCTCCGAGCCCAAGTCCAGTGCGGCCTCACAGCGCTTCACGGCGCGACCGTAGCGACCCAGCCATAAGTCATGCTCTGCGGCCCAGGCTAGGGCCTGCCCGCGCTCTTGCGGGGGCGCACCGTCCAGCGCCCGGCCCATGGCCGCCGTGGCGGCGGCGCGGCGCTGGAGGCACAAGAGCGCCTCGGCCAGGTAGCCGTAGGCCTTCCAGTCCGGGCGGGACCGCCGGAGGTAGAGCCCGAGGCGCCGCAAGGCTTCCTCGAACTCGCAGAGCATCAGCGCCGACCAACCCGCCCGCAGCAGCATCCAGCCGTAGCGCCCCGGCGCAAGAGCCGCGAGCCGGTTGAATCGCGCGCGGCCCTCCTCCCCCCGCCAGAACTCGATCTCGAGATAGTCCCGCCACGGACGCGCCGACCGCGGCAGCCCCGCGGCCAGCCGCAGGATCTGTTTGCGACGCTCTTCGGCGGGAGTCCTGGCGCTGAACCCGCAAGGATCCCAGAACAGGCGTTGGGCCTGCGGGGCCGGCCGGGAGTCGAGGAGGATCTCGGCGGCGGCCACCGCTTCAGCGCAGCGCCCCGCCGCCATGAGCCGCCGGAAGGACTCGGCCTGCGCCCAGGGTCCGGGCGCGGTCCTAGCCTGGTCCTGGGCGATCAGAGCCAGGGCGCGGCGCGCGGGAACGTAGCCGGGCCTGCCGCGCAGCAGCCCCCGCAAAACCGCGTTGGCTTCCTCGCAGCGGTCCGCGCCCCGCAGAGAGTGGGCGAGAAAGCAACGGACCTCGGGCCTCCGGTCTCCCGCCGCGATCAACGACTGGAAGGCCCGCGCCGCCTCTTGGAATCGGCCCCGGTTGAAGGCTTCCATGCCGCAGTCAAGCTTGAGCCGCCGATCTCCAGTGGTCTTCATCGCTCATCCCTCACGCCAGCCTCAACGCGGCCGCGCGCTCCGCGCATTTGGTGCACCGACGGCACGGTTGTATTCCCCGCGGAAGCAGGCACGAGAAGGTCAGTTCCAGCGGCAGGCCCCGCGCCCGGCGGATCACAACGGACTTGGAGAGGCGCGCGAAAGGGGCCGTGATCCGCATGCTCCCTCCCAAACCCATGCCCGCGGCACGCCCGAAGGCTCGCCGGAAGCCTGCGGTCGCGTCGGGAAAGGGGTTGCCCTTCAAGGTCCCGATGGCGATCTCGCCGATCCCGCGGCGGCGGCAATAAATGGCGGCCGAGGTGAGAAGGATCAAGTTGCGGCCGGGCAAATAGACCGAATCCCAAGCGCTGCGCGCCCCGGGAACGCCGCGGCCGTCGAGACTCCAGTGCCGGCCCCACAACCCCGCGACGGGGGCATCGAGCACCACCGGGGCCCGCATACCCCGTGGTCCCAGCCTCGCCACGAATCGCCTGAGCCAATGCAGTTCGGCCCTTTCCCACACCAAACCCGAACGGATATAAAGGGGATGCACCGCGCGGCCGCGGCGGAGCATCTCCCCGATCAGAACCGCGCTGTCAAGGCCCCCGCTGGCCAGCACGCCTACCGGCCGCTTGGCCCTCATGCGGTCAGGAAGGCCCACAGCCCCGAAGGCTCGAATGCCAGTTCCGTCACGGCCGCGCGTCCGTTGAGATAGGCGGTCCGGGTTCCACTCTCGGCGAAAGGGCGAGCCACCCCCAGCCGGAGAAAGAGCGGCCACGCAATGGGCTCCGAGAATCGCAGGCTCCAACCCTCCCGGGGACGCTTGAAAGCGACGTCCCACTCGACCGTCATGTCGCGGACCCGGACCAGATCGGGCAAGCTCGAGAACGCCGCGCCGAGGGCCGGATCCCTCAGGAGCCGCCGGGAAAATCCCGAGACGCGGCGCTCGACGATGCCGCCGTCGAGAGTCCGGGCCCGCGCGGCGCCCGCGCGGCGGGGCGCGGCCCCGTAGAGACCCCCTCCCGAGATGCGGTCGGCGCGGGTCTCCCAGACCAGCCTCAACCAGGGCAGTTCGCTCGGCGGCGGCGCGGCCCGCGGCGCCGCCAGGCCCAGGACGCGGCCGGCCGCGGCCGACCAGCGCTGAAAATCGCCGGAGCTTCCGGCGTAGCGCGCCCCCAGGAGGGCGAGGGGGTCGCGGCTGCACACGCCCGCCTCCCACATTTCGCCCGCCCCGCCGCCGAGGCGTTCGACCTTGCGCCGCAGGGCCGGGCACCGGCGGCGAGCGCATTGCCCCGCGGCCGCCAGCCAATCCAGCATCTGTTTGCGGTTCACGTTCCCGCCTTTGCGGGACCTGCCGCGGCGCGGGCCTTTCCCCGCACGATCACGCGGCGCTGGCCGTAGCGCAGGCGCCGTATCCCGTCCGAAAACCCCTCGGCCTTATGGATCCCGGTCAGGGCCAGGGCGTAGCGCCGGCGGTGGGCGTGGCAGGCGGCGCGGGTCTCCCGGAGGAGTTCCGGCGGAAACCACTGGACGCCGTGGAACAAGACGGAGAGTTCCCGGGTCATGCCGAGAATGAAGCGTTGCCCGAATTCCGTGAAACTGCCGTAGCCGCAGGCCGAACCCAGCGCGGCCTCCACCTCGAAGAGCCGGCGCGCGATGTTGCACATCAGCGATATCCGCGGCCGCAGAGGATAGTCCTCCCGGGAGAGGGACTTGAGCAGATAGGCGGCCACGTTGAGGAAAGCATGGGCGCCGAGAATGAGTCCGCGCAGACGGCGGGCGTCCTTGCGCCACGGGGAGTAGAAAACCTGGCCGTCCTGGCCCGGCAGAAGGATCGGGTCCACGGTGGTGAGTTGGTTGATCTTCTGATGGCAGAACTCATGGATGAGCGTCTCGGCCTGCAGGAGGGGATCGGCGGCGTGCGAAAGGCAGATCGCCCCGCGCATATCGACGTAGGAAGAGCTCACGCTGCCGTGGTCGCGAGGGTTGGTCAGAGGAACCAGAACCCGCACCATGTCGGTCATCTCGGCGTGGAGGCCCGCATCCCGCTCCCGGATGTGGCGGAGGGCGACGTCGAGCACGGAGGCGAAGTCGCCCTCCTCCCGGGCCGAGAGGCGGGCGAGCCCGTGCATCACAACGGCCTGGGTCAACAGGAGGCCGCATTGGCCGACCTCCAACCCGGGAGCCGCGGCCCGGCCGTGGCGCAGGACGGCGCCGCCGGCGGAGACCGCGGGGCCTGGAGAGAGCGCCGCCGCGCGCGGCCACGCCCCGCTCACGCTTCCCGCCGCGGCCATCAATCCCCGCGGCCCGGTGGCGATGCGAACGGGCTTGAGGGCGCAGTCCGGGGGAAATTCGATGCGCGCCGTGCCGCCGTAAAGATGCAGATGCGCGTCCGGGTCGAGGGTGGCTCCAAACTCCCGGCTCTCCCCGCGCGCGAGAGCCAGGCGCGCCGCGAATCCCTGAAAAAGACCGAACTGGAGGTGCCAGTTCTCCACCGGAGAGGCATTGGAAAAATGGCGATCCCAAAGATGGAGCCAATAGTCGAAGCAGGGATCGGTCGCCAGCCGGATACGGGCCTGGGAGCCGCGCTCCAGGAAATAGCGCAGGCCCGAGTCGTAGCCCCGGCGCTTGGCCGCGGCGGGCGCCTGCCTCCGGTAGACGCCGTAGATGCGTCTGAGCTTGGCGAGCCCCTCGCCGGCCCGCCGGTCCACGACCTGGCGCCACTCGGGTGTCAGCCCCCGGGACAGAATCCAATTCCCCGCATCGAGCCTTGACGCGATCAAAGGATGATCTCCACCACGTGCCCGCCTCCCAGGAGGAGCGTGACGAGAAACCCCATGAAAATCCAGGAAGCGAAGGAGATCGTCGGGGCCAGCGGCACGGCCTCTAGGCTGCGCTCCGCGCACCAGCCCCGCAGGGCTTGGGCTTGCTCCGGGGTCAGGCCGTCGGCGTAGACGCTGCCGAAGGTCGCCGCGTAGAAATCAGGGTCCTCGTCCTCGATGCGGGCCAGGAAGGCCGGGTCCACGAGCAGCCCGGCGGCCAGCGCCTCACGCCGATGCGACGGCCGCACCTCCTCATCCCAGCGCCGAACGAGCACCAACCCCAGGCCGAAGAACAGCCCCAGCACCGCCATGTCGGCCGCCATAGCCAGGCCCGGCTTCCAGTCCGCCGGCACCCAGGGCGCCGACGCCAGGACCCCGTGGACCGCCGTGGCCGCCGGCTCCAGGGACGGCGTCGGGTCAGGAAGCGTCAGGCCCCGCGCCAGCGACCCCGCCTCCCGCAGTCCCCCGGCCGCCCACCGCCAGGCGTCGTGGGCCAGGCGCGCGAACTGGTAGAAGACGTAGAGAACTCCCGTCAAAAGAAGGGGCATGAGGTAGCCGACCAAGCTTCCCATCCCGCCGGAAACAAGCTGGGTGCACCAGCTCATGCCGAGGAACATGCAGAAACCGAAGACCGTGACGTTGCCGAAAAGCCCGAGCAGGCGCGCCGTGTCGGTGGGCGGCCTCCAGAGCAGGAAAGCCCCTCCCAGCCCGATGAGAAGGGCGCGCATGGGCCAACGGCCGACGCGCTGGCTGAGCTGGGTGTAGAGAATGAAGAGGCCCATGCACAACAGGGACAGCAGGAACGGCGAGCTCATGAAATCCTTGAGGTAGTAGGAGATCAAGGCCATGAAGGCCATCCCGATAATCCATTGCCCGACGTTGCCGGCCAGGCCGCGCGCTTTATCGAGGAGAGACCGCGCCGCCTCCCCGGGAGCCGAATCGCGCAGGGCGCGCCCCCAGGCCAGGGCCGCGGCCAAGGCCTGCGCCGCGCTCCGGCGCATGCCCTGGAGCAGGAAATCCAGCTCCCGCCGCCACCCGAGCTGAAGGAGAAACTCCCGCCCGTGGCGCAGCCGCGTGTCGAAGATGTAGACGGCGGCGCGCGCGGTCAGCGCCGCGGCGGCGGGAAGAAAAATGTTGATGAGGAGATTTAAGAAAAGGGATTCGCGCGGGAACGCCGGCGCGCGGTGCATGATCGGATAGAGCAAAGACAGCGTCATGAAGAGCTTGGCGTCGCCCGCGGGCCAGACGCGCAGCATCCACAGGGCCGCCGCGGCGAGCACGCACAGTCCGGCCGAGGACGCCGTCGCGGCGTAGAAGGCCCCGGTGTGATAACGGCCCACCCAGCCGCCCAGGCCCAGCGCCGTGTTGACGCCCAGCGCGGCGTACCCGAGGACCGTTCCGGCCAAGCCCCAGGCCAGGTCGCGGTGGCGGATCTTCTGGTGCCACCAGTCCTTCCAGCCGACGACCACCCAGAGCGCGATGAAGACCGCCAAGGCGTAGGCCCGGGAGCCCGAGACGACGGCGTTCTCCATCACGAGGGCGGCGGGAGGGGAGGGATGAGGAGGCTCATATACGTGTCGGCCTTTTGGCCCTTGGGCGGAAGGTCCCTGATCGGCAGCCACCGCACCCGGCCCGGCTCCCAGTTCGGGCATTTCACCAAGGCGACCCGATGAGACGGGGGATAGAACTTCAGGAGGCGCCGACGGAGGAAGCGGCTTCGCTCGAGGCTCTCGCAAATCCTGAAAACGATGACGTGGGAGGTGGTATCCGGCGTGGCGCGCGCCAAATGCGCGGGACTCGTCACATGCAGGCCCGCTTCGACGGGCATGGGCAGGCAGAGCTGCGAGAGCAGGGCGTCGATGGTGGAGATGCCGGAAATCACCCGACAGCGCAGCCCCGCCTGCCGGCAGCCCCGCAGCAGATGGATCGCCGAGGTTTCATAGAGCAGCGGGTGTCCGTAGCTGGCGTAGGCCACGGGGGGCCGGCGCCGCGCCGCCGCGACGACCTTGCTGATGAAGCCCCGGATCGATTCGGGGTTCCGCCAGAGGGTGAGTTCCCCCACCGCCCGGACGTCGGGGCAAATATCGGTGAACAGGGGAAGTCCGGCGTTGTTGACGAAAAGGGTGCGGCACTGCGAGAGAACCTCGAAGGCCTCCCGGGTCAGGGTGCGCAGTTCCGGCATGCCCAGGCCGACGAGATACACCTGCGGGCCGCGTTGCGCCGCCATCCGCCCATTATAGCGATTTCCACGCCCAGTCCAACGACGACACCAGCACGCGCATGGGCGCTCGGCCGGGCGCGAAGAACCCGGGCAGCCAGTTCGAACGATTGCCCCGCATGAGGCCCAGGACCGCCTCCAGGCACTTGGAGACCTCGCGGTCGCTGAGGCTCCCGGCGCCCACCCGCCGGCCCAGACCCGCCTTGACCGCGGCCTGGGCGGCCAGGAGCGGCCAGACATGGCACGCCATGGCGAAAAAATCCCGCTGCTGGGAGGACCGGCCCGAGGCCCCGTAGGCCAGGGCCAGATTGACCAGCGCCGCGGGTTGGGCGGACTCCCGGCCCATCGCCCATTCCAGGTCCCGCCGGGCCTCCCGCAGGCGCCCCATGCGCCGCAGCGCCTCGCCGCGCCACGGGCGCCACACCCGTTCCGGAGTCCCCCGTCGGAGGCATTGCTTGAAATAGGCGAAGGCCGATCGATAGCGGCCCAGCATCACGCACGCTCCGGCCGCCCCCGCCGGCGGCCAACAAAGGCGCCGGAAGGGCAGTCCCGCCCGGATGTCGGCCAGGGCTTGGCGGTAGCGGCCCTGCCACAGATAGAGCTCTCCGCGGTGCACCCTCCAACGCGCGCGCTCCACGGGATCGCGCTCATGGGCGATTCGAGCCTTGAACGCCGCCAAGATTTTCCCGGCCGGCTCGTAGGCCATGCGCCGGTGCAGTTCCAGCATGGCCTTGCGCGGGTGCGGGGCAGGGCAGGCCCGCAGTCCCGCCGGCCCCCTTCCCATGGCCTTGGTGAACGCGCTGGAACGATTGCCGTTGAGGGCCCGCAGCATCGCCGCCGCCTTCTCGGCCGGCGCTCCCCGCCGCGGCCGCAGCGCCGGCGGCGTCGCGACCTCGAGAGTGATGAGATCAGGCTGGAGCTGCGGGCGGCCCGCGCG
>CAYJXJ010000076.1:0-20804 GCA_964374095.1 uncultured Elusimicrobia bacterium | reverse complement strand
CCCCGCCTTCGGCTGGCCCGGCCCAAAACCGCAAGCCCCTGCGGTTTCGTTGATTCGTAACTACCCAGGTCCTTGCCTGCCAACTCGGTCCTGGACCGAGTTCACCCTGCGCCTCCAATAATTGGAAGCGCAGGCCTGGCACCGCGCCTGCGAGCGGGGCGCCTCATCCCCGGCGGAACCTTCAAGAGGGACCTGGGAAGTTACGGTGATTCTTAAATTATGCTGGAAAAACCTAGAAGCGAACTCGCGCCGGCGCGAGTTCGGATTGAGGAAATTCCAGCGCTTTTTTATTTTTTTCGACAACGCCGGAAACGTCATGGGCAAGAGGCGGGTGCTGCCGGACAGCGCCGGAGCAATCGCCGCCGCCCAGGCGATCGTCTCAGCCCGAGAGCTCAAGGGGCCGCGACTCGGAGACGAACCTCCAGCTCAGGGTCTCCTCGATCATCAGCGTGGAGGCGGCTTCGGCGACCGCGGTCTGGGCCCGGGAGGAGGCTTTCGCGCGGGGGTGGTGGAGCTCGCGCGCGATCCTCTCCAGGCCCGCGGCGGCGGCCTCGGAGCGGCGGACGATGACTTCGAACTCTCCCTGGCCGCGGATGCCGGCGAAGGCCGCGCCGAAGGCGGGCAGCACCGCCGAGACGAGCGTCAGCCAGGGCGAATGAACCGCCAGGTGCGCCGCGCAGGCGGCGAAGGTGCCCCCGAAAAGCGCCAGGCCGGCCCGCCACAGCCTGCGGTTGACCGCGCCGAGAATGCGCGCGGTCCGTTCATGGTAGGAGAGTTGGCCCCCGACGAAGGCCTGCAGATCCGCGGCGTGCGCGGCCAGGGCCGCGGCGTCCAGGCGCCCCGACGGCAGGCCGGCCTCGCGCGCCACCGCCCGCGCGTACCAATAGGCCCAGGTCCCGCGCAAGTCGTCGCTGCGCTGCCGGGCCGGAGGCGAGGACAACAGCGGATTTCTCCCCAGCGGACCGAGAAAGCGGATCTGACGCAGGTATTCGGCCAAAAGGCGGTAGTCGATCCAGCGTTCGTGCCACCGGCCGCGGATGCCGATGGTGGCGTTGAGGAGAATGGCGAGGATCACGCCCAACTCCGCGACGACGAACGCCGGCTCGAAGCGGTGCAGCGGGTGCTCCCGGCCGCTCCAGCCGAGCGCCAGGGGAAGCAAGGCGCAAAGGACGGCGACGCCGCCGAGCAGGTAGTTGGCCAGGAAGGCGCTGCGGTAGAGGTTCGCGTAGTAATTCGCCAGGCCGTCGGCCCAAGCGAAGGGAGCCCGCACGGCCGGCGCGGACTTGGACCACTCCTCGCCGGCCGATTCCTCTAAAGGAGGGACGCGCAGGGCGGGCAGGCCGGGACGGCCCGAGGCCACGCCGTCGCGAAAGAACCGCCAGAGAAACCCCAAGCTCCAGCGCCGGCGCCGTTCGGCGAAGAACGCCCCGCGCAGGTCCGGCCGGGCGCCGGTCTGGGCGAGCGGAGCCGGGGGCCGCAGCTGGGCCGCGATGAGGGCGCTCAGGCTCTCGATCGGCGCGCCGCAGCGCGCCTGACCCGCATCGAGCCCCGCCAGGCACGAGGCATGGGCCGCCTCCGCCCCCGCGTGAATCCAGACCGTAGGCAGGCCTCGGCGCAGGGCCTTCAGGACGGTCTCGGCCGTCCCTCCCCGGCCCCGGGCCGCGAGCCCGTCCCAGATCGCGACCAGGACGTCCGACTGATCGAGCAGGACGTCCGCGGCCTGCTCGTAGCCCTCGACGGTCGAGCGCTCATCGGCGCGCGACCCGTCGAGTTCAAGGGCCGCCGAGCCGGCCAGGAGCGCGTCGAAGCGCGTTCGGGACTCCGGAGTGAAATCCTTGGCGTATTCGTCCTTGGAAAAGGGAAGCGGGCACTGGAGTTGGACCGCAGCCGCGCCGGCGGCGCCCCCCAGGGCCTCCTCGGCGATGAGGCGGTCCGACCCGTCGGCCAGCGACGTGACGACGCGAAGCAGCGCCGGCTCGCCGCGGAAATCCGGCGAGCGGGCCTGCCTCAGCCCCGCGGAGGCCAGGCTCAGGACGCGCCTAGCCTCGGCGCGCAGACCCGGCATGTCGGCCGAGGCCAGGCCGCCGGGCCGGTGACCGCAGACCCCGAGGCTCAGGATGAGCCGGGGGCGGCGCGGATGCGGCTCGGAGGCGTCAAGCGGCCGCCGGGGTCCTTGATCTTCGTTCATCGCTGGACGTTGCCGGCCTGAGGGTCTGAATAAGCGGATCGCGCCTTATGGGAAATCCGCCGCGGCGCCCGCAAGTCATTCCCCGAACGCAGAAGGCCCGTGGACATGATACATATCGGCATCGATCATCACAAGAATCACCAGGGTCTTGACAAATCGCGTCTGACCTGTTATTAATCATAGAGCCTGGAGCCGGTGTCGCTTCCGGGGACGTTCGTTCTCAAGAATCGTACGCCGAGTCCGCCCGTCCAGATGTTATTTTTGGGACGGGGATCGGCGTTTTTTTTGTCGGCGCGAGGAGGGATGACGGGGTGAAACGTGGGACTTGAGGCGATCAAAGACCGCCTGGCCACCCTGCCGGGATTCAAGCAGATCGCGTCAATGCTGGTCGGACGCGCCGACGTCCTGGGCGTGGACGTCGGCAATTACGCCGTCAAGGCGGCCTGGATCAACCTGGAGACCGGCAAGCCCGAGCTCAAGGCGTTCGGCTATCTTAAATTGGAGGTCAAGCCCGAGGCCATCGCCGAGGAGCGCAAGACCCACGTCGTCAACGCCATCAAGGCCTTCATGATCGCCAAGGGCATCCCGAGCGACCTGGGGGCCGCGACGGCGGTGTCGGGCAACTCGGTGATCGTGCGTTATGTCAAGTTCCCGCGGCTGACAAAGGCGGAACTCTCGGGGTCGCTCGCCGCCGAGGCCGAGCCGTTCATCCCATTCGACATCAATGAAGTCCAGTTGGGCTTCCATATCTTGAACGAAATCGTGGAGGAAGGCCAGAAGAAGATGGAAACGGTGTTGGTGGCGGCCAAGAAGGAGCTCATCAACGCCCGCCTGGACGTGCTCCAAGGCGCGGGTTTGACCCCCACGATCATCGATGTGGACTCCTTCTGCATGGAGAATCTGATCGAGGCTTGCCCGCCCTATAAGGAAAAGGGCGCGCTCTTGAGCCTTAACATCGGCCATATGGTGACGAACCTCTCCATTATCGACAAGGGGGTCACCCGGGTCGTGCGCGACATCTTCATCTCCGGCAACAGCATGACCAAGGGGATCATGAAGGGCCTCCAGCTCGATTACCCCAAGGCCGAGGAGGCCAAGAAGGCCCACGGGCTCATCGTCGATCCCGCCGAAAAAGAAAAGGCGTTGGCCGCTGGAAACAAGGAGGGGCTCGGCGTTTCGCAGGCCGTCGGCGCGGTGGTCAAAGACCTGGTGGCGGAGGTGCATCGCTCCGTCGATTTCTTCCTTTCCCAGGGTCCCGAGCGTTCGATCGGGCGCATTTGGCTCTCCGGCGGGAGCGCCAATCTGAAGAATCTCGACAAGCATCTCGCGGCGGAGCTCAAGGTTCCGGTCTCGATCGTGGATCCCTTCGCGATCTTCCCGCAGGCGCCGCCGGGGGTGACGGCCGAGCACAAGGCCGCCTTCGCGATCGCCTTGGGATTGGCATTGCGGCGCAATAGGGACTGGCTCTGACTGAAAGAAACCAATGGTCAAAGTAAACCTCGTACCATCCGAGATTCTCGTCAAGGCGGCGCAGAAGCAGCAGAACGTCCAAATTTTCTTGGGGGTGTTCGTGGTGCTCTTGGGGGTGGCCGGGGTTTCTTTCTGGCATCTCAAGACCGCCCAGCGGGAGGAGGCGGACTTGGCCGTCAAGGAGAGAAGGCTCGCGGAGCTGCAGGTGGAAGTCGCGCTGGTCGAGAATCTCAAGAAGGGAATCGCCGATCTGCGCAACCGCCTCAACGTCGTCAACAACCTTCTCAAGGGCCGCCGGCTCTACCCCAATTTCATGTCGGATTTCATCGAGACGGTTCCGTCGGGCATCTACATCAAGACGTTGAGAACGAACAGCACCGCCACCAGCGTCACCCTCGAGCTGGCGGCCGAGGCGCTCTCCAGCGAGGAGATCAAGGAGTGGATTTCCCGCCTGGCGGCGGCCGGGTTCTCCGGCGTGGAGATGGGCCCGGTGCTTGGAACCGAGACTGTTCCTCCGACCTACGGTTTTACCCTCAAGGGGCAATACGCCGCGAAACCCTGAACCATGGCCATCAAGTTCGGAAAGCTTTCCAAACAGCAGCAGCAGTACCTGGCCGGAGGCGCGCTCCTCACCGCGGTCGGTGGCTTCTTCTACGTCAAGACCTTCTGGATGCCGACGGCCGCGCGGATCCAAAAGGCGCGAGAGTCCATCACGGCCGTCAGCGCGAAGATCGAGGAGGCCGTGAGGGCCGGCGCCCGCCGGCCCCAGCTCGAGGCGGAGCTCGAGGCCCTCACGGATCAGGCGACCGCCGTTGCGCAGCAATTGCCCAAAGACAAGTTCGTGCCCGACATACTAGTCACGGTCATGAAGATCGCCAAGAGGACCAATGTCAGTGTCCTGGGGTTCACCCCGGGCCCGGTCCGCTCCGAGGCCTTCTTTATGGAATTGCAATACCCCCTGAGGGTCAAAGGGACGTGCCACAATATCGGGAGGTTCCTGGCGGGCCTCGCCGTGGAGGAGCGTATTTTTAACGCGATGAACGTTGTTTTCGGCGCCGCGGCCCCGGGCACCGGGGCCATGGAAGTCAATTTTACGCTCCTATCGTACCAATACAAGCAATGAGGCGAATACGGCGGCGATTGTTGGCGGCGATCCTGTTCCCGGCGTGGGCGGGCGCGGCGGCTCAGGTGCCGACCGCGGCGGTCCAAAGGTCGACAGGGGGCCCTGCGATCGAGTCGGTCTACCGGGCCGTCAAGCAGCGTGATCCTTTCATACCGATCGTGGCCGCGTCCGCGGCGGTCGGAGTCTGCAAGGCTGACGCCGTCACGGATCCCGCCGCCAAGCCTCCCGCCCCCAAGGAGGTCAATATCCATCTGCTCAATCTCCGGGCCATGATGCGCTCTTCCGAGGAGGATTACGCCCTTTTGGCCGACCCGTGCGGGACGGTCTACATTTTCCGCAACGGCCGGCTCTACGACAAGAATAATATTAAGGTCGACGGGATCAGCGGCACCATGAAAATGGATCAAAAAACCCTCACCCTTCAGGATCAGCAAAAGAGTGTCCAGGTTTACCGCCTCGGCGAAGTCGATGAGGACAAGGAGTGATGGGAGGAGAACCATGAAGGCTTTGGCGAAATTGCTGATCGTGGCTTTGATCCTTCCCCCGGGGCCCGGCTCCTTGGCTGGCGCCGCGGAGACCGTGCGCCGCAGCACCGCGACGGCCAAGGGGGGCAAGGCCGCGGAACTCGATGCCCTGTTGGCCGAGAACCAGGGATCCGGCGCGGGCCCCAGGTCCATTTTCGAGAGCATCAAAGTCGGGGAGGACCAGGTGACGCTCAAGTTGAGTTCGCCCGCCCTGCACCAAGCCTTGGTGCTCGAGAATCCGCCCCGCATGGTGATCGATCTGTTCAACACCGAATTCCAGGTCGGAGTGAAAGCGTTGAAGGGCAAGGGTCGCTACATCAAGGAGATTAGAGCGAGCCAGCATGAAGTGACCCCCAAGTTGACGTCGCGCGTCGTTTTGGTGCTGACCGAGCCGGTGGAAAGCCGGGTCCAGGCCGAGGGCAACAACATCGTGGTCGCGCTGGCCCCGGGGGTGCGTCCGGCCGGCGAGCCTCCCGCCGCCGTCCCAGCCAAGCCTTCGGCGCCACCGGCCGCGGTCGTCAAGCCCATCGCCCCGGCCGTGAAACCCGTTGCCCCGGCGGCAAAACCGGCCGCCGTCGAGCCCGCGGCGCCGGTGCTGGCCGCCGCCCCGGTTCCCCCATCGCCCCCGCCACCCCCCCCGCCACCGCCGCCGCCCCCGCCGGCGGCCAAACCCGAGGCGCCCAAGGCCCCGGCCCGCCCTCGGGTGGCCGCGCCCGCCCCCCGTCCGGCGGCCGTCGTCGCGGCCTCGCCCTTTGTCGCGGTGGCCGCGGCGCAGGAGGTCGCGGCGCAGGAGGTCGCGGCGGCTCCGATGATCGTGGCCGCGGTAGCCCCCGTGGTCCAGACGACCCCCATCCCGAACGTGAAGCCCCGGACCCCCGCCGAGTGCGTCCCCAACGGCCCGCCCTGCGTCTTCAAGACCACGGAGCGGCCCCGGCCGCCGCGGACCGATCTCATGGCCGGCCTGCCCAAGAAGCTAATCAAGATCGAGTACGACAACACCACCATCAAGGAAATCCTCCTGCTCCTGTCGGCCCAGTCCGGCATCAACATCATCTCCGGCCCCGACGTGAGCGGCAACCTCACCCTTTCGCTCAAAGACGTCCCTTTTGACGATGCCTTCCGGACCATTCTGTCGATGATGAACCTGACGACGCTGCAGGTGGGAGACAATATTCTCCGGGTGCTGACCCCGCCGGCCCTGACCCGGGAGCGCGGCGAATCCACCTCGGTTACCAAGGTCTATACCTTGAATTACGCCAAGGCCACCGAGGTCATAGGCCATGTGACGGCGGTGCGCGGCGCGGAGGGACGCACCAGGGGCTTGGCTCTGGCCGATGAGAAGACCAACGCCCTGGTCCTCACCGACACGATCGATGGCCTCGCCGCGACCGAACGCCTGATCGCGCAGTTGGACATCCGTCCCAAGCAGGTAATCATCGAGGCCAAGCTGGTGGAGGTTTCCGTCAATCGCAACCTCCACTACGGCATCCAGTGGGACTACTTCGAGCAGGATAAGGGGAGGGGGCTCGGCAAGCAAGGGGTGACGACCATCGGCTCGGACATCGCCGCGGGCACGGGGGAGGGCCAGCGGTCCAACGCGCCGCTCTCGCCCCCTTTCAATGCCTCGCCGCTGGCTAGGACCCCGATCGTGGGAGTGACCAACCGCGGCACCGGAGTCTTGCTCCCGGCCGCGAGCACGTTCGGGTCCATGACTCTGGGGCGGGTCACGAACAACTATTTTGTGAACGCCAGCATCACCGCGGCCGCGGCGCAGGGCAAGGTCAAGGTGCTTTCGGACCCCAAGATCGCGACCTTAAACAACAAGGCCGCCGAGATCAACGTCACGACCCAGATTCCTTACGATATCGCCAGCGTGACGCCCACCGGCGTGGTGTCGCGCAACATCGCTTACGCCACCACCGGCATCATCCTCCGCGTGACTCCCGTCATCAACGCCGACGGCCGCATCACCTTGGAAATCAACCCCTCGGTGAGCCAGCCTTCGGCGATCGGCGCCGCGTCCGGCGCCCCGCAGATCGACTCCCGCAGCGCCAGGACGACCGTGATCGTCAAGGACGGCGAGACCATCGTCATCGGCGGGCTCATCAGCGATACGATTTCGACTCAAGTCTCGAAGATTCCGCTCTTCGGGGATTTGCCGATTCTCGGCTGGCTCTTTAAGAGAAAGTCGGTCATCCGGAACCGCGGGGAAC
Source organism: uncultured Elusimicrobia bacterium (assembly GCA_964374095.1). Lineage (GTDB taxonomy): Bacteria > Elusimicrobiota > Elusimicrobia > UBA1565 > UBA9628 > CAYJXJ01. The sequence goes on along the minus strand of CAYJXJ010000076.1, from coordinate 13,286 downwards.
TCCTCATTTTCGTCACCCCCAAGATCATGCAGGAGTAGCGGCGCTGCTGGCCCTCGCCGTCGGCCTCGTCGTCGGCTGCGGGACGCTGGCGCGCGGCGCCGGGGACCTCTGGGCGCAGACGTTGCTGTTGATGGCCTTTGCCTCCGGAGCGACCCTCTGGCTGACGGGCCGGGTCCTCGCCGGTTACGTTCCGCTCCCCTCCTCGCGCGCCCTGGCCTGGGCCGCGGCGCTGGCCGCGCTGGGCTTTTTCTCGGCGGCCGCCAGTCCCTCGCCCGGTTACGCCGCCGCGCCCTGGAGATGGATGCTCGGGGGGGTCGCCCTGCTGGTCTCGGTCTCGGCCGTGAGCCGCGACGAGCGGGAGGCCATCGACCAGATCCTGCGCGCCGCGGCTTGGGTGATCCTCCTGCTGGCATGTTACCAGCGCTTCTTTCAAGGGATCGAGCGTCCCCCGGCCAGTTTGTTGAAGGAGAATCTCCTGTCCGGGGCGTGCCTGATGTTTCTTCCCCTGGCCGCGCGGTCTCGAGATTGGCTGCTCCTGACCGGGCTGTTGGTGCTCATGCTCTGGTCGCGCGGCGTGGCGGCCTGGCTGGGCTTGGCCGCGGCTCTTGTCGCGCACCGCCGGCACCAGGGAGGCTTTCTCTATAAGGCAGGGGCGGCGATCGGCGTCGTCTGCCTCGTGGCGCTCTACGCCCAGGCGCAGAGTCCGGAGGTGCTCAACCGCCTGGCATGGTGGGGGGCCGCCATCGGCGTATTCTGGGAACGGCCCTTGTTGGGTTCCGGGCCGGGGACCTTCGCCGTCGTGTCGCCGGCCCACGCCGCCGCCGGAGGACTCGGATCCGTATACGCGCATCAGGCTGTATTAGAGACCCTGGCCGAGTCCGGCGCGCCCTACGCCTTGCTTTGGTATCTCGGCTTGGCCCACAGCCTGCGCAACGGCGGCCGCGGAAAGGCCTTCGGGGCATTGGCGCTGTTGGTGCAGTCCATGTGGGACTACACCCTGTCGATCCCGGGGTTGTATTGGCTGCTCTGCTACTACGCGGGGTGCGGGTTGCCCGAATGCTCCCGCGGTTTCGACGTTTCCTCCCGGTTGAAGCTTCCCGCGGCGGTGGCCGTCCTCGGCCTCGGCTGGGTCCTTTGCGGCCGGCTCTGGGACGGCTGGGAGGCCGATCGCCTGCGCGCGCGAGCCGCGGAGGCCATCTCCCTGGGGCAGCCCGCCTCGCGGGCGCTCGCTATGCTCCGGCGGGCCGCCGAGCTCGAGGCCCATCCCGATGACGGACGCCTCGCGGCGCAGGCCTACCTGCGGGGAGCCCAAGCATCGGCCGCGGAGGCCTTGAGCGCCTCCGAGAGGCTTGAGGAAGCCGCTCGGGCCGATCCTTACCGGGCGAGCACCTGGCTTTCGTTGGAGCGGCTTTACGTGGGGCTGGGCTTGACCGATCTGGCGGCGGAGAGCCGCGGCCGCGGAGCCGTCCACTGCCCTCCGCTCCGGGGAGCCCGGCGGTGAGAGGGTGGATCCTTTTGGGACTGCTTGGCGTCTCGGTGGGCGCCGGGGCGCTGTCCAGCGCTTGGCTGTGGCTGGCTTCGTGTCTTCTGATCTGGGTGGCGGCGGCGCTCTATCCGTCGGATTTACGCGGGCCGCGCGGGCTGGGGGCGTGGTCGCTCTGGGCTTTTTGGGGAGGTTTGTGCGCCGGGCTTTCGGGCGAGCCGTGGCTGGCCGCCGGGGCTTGGTCTCGTCAGTTGACGGGGGTCTTGGTGCTGTGGCTGGCGCATTCCTGGTGGGGGCGTCCGCACCGCCGGGCATGGCTGGGGGGCCTCTGGGCCATAGGAGTCGCGTGGAGCCTGCGTTGCGCGTGGTCGGGGCATTGGGAACCCCAAGCCGTGGCGTTGGCCGCGGCCGGACTCGGGGCGTGCCTGGGGAGTTTTCGCGGAGACCTGCCGCCCGCGGTCCGGAGAGTCATGGGAGCGCTCATTGCGGCGCTGGGCGCCGCGGTGCTGATCGGGTCCTCTTCTGGCCGGGGACCGGCTGCGGCGGGAATATTCGCGGCGTGGAGCCGCGCGGCCGCGGTGGCGGCCGCGGCGCCGCGATCGGGCTTGGGTCCCGGTCTTTTCCAGCGGGGCGAGCGGCGGCCTGCGCCTCCGGGATCGGTGGAAGCGCGGGTCGCCGGCGATTTCGTCGCGAGCGTTCCGGAATGGCTCCGGGCCGCGGCGGAGACGGGGCCCATCGGGGCGGCCCTGCTGTTGTTGGCGGTCCTGAGGACCGGGTTGCGCCCTCGGGCCGGCTTTCAGTTGGCGCCTAGGGAGTGGGAGCGCTGCGCCGCGTCAGGAGCCTTTTGGGCGTTGGCGGCCTACGCCATCCTGGGGAGCCTCCTCAGCGCCGGCGGAGTCTGGGCGCTGTGGTTTTCGGCCGCCGCATGCGCGGCGCCCGGCCCTGAGGAGGAAGAGACGAGCGTCGTCCCGTTGCGGCCCGTCTTTGCCTGGGCCGGAGCCGCGGGCTGCCTGCTGCTGGCGATTCCGGGGCTCTGGGTCATGCGGGGGCCGTCGGGACTGAGGCAGCTTGAGGCCGCGGTCCGCATCGCGCCCCAGGACAGCGGCCTCCTCCAAGCCCTGGCGATGGAGCATCTCCGCGCCCGGCCTCCGCGCTGGACCCAGGCGCTGTGGAGACTGCGCCAAGCCGGCCAGTATTCGCGCGACCCGCGGGCGCGTTTGAAAACGGCGGAGATCTATCGGGCCTTGGGGGTCCGGCCCCCGGAGCCGGGCGGCGATGGCTTCTGACCGGCCGGAACGAGCCGCCGTCGCATGGCTGGCGGCCATGGTTTTGCTCCCATTCCTCTGGTTCTGGCTGCGGGGACTCACCCCCTATTGGAGCGACCTCACCTACATCCATCACACATGGAAGTCGGTGCCGGCGCAGCTCAACCAGGCCGGACGGCTCCCCCTGTGGAATCCCTACATCTATTTCGGAATGCCCATGTCCGGCGCCATGCAGGGCGGGCTCTTTTATCCCGGCACCCTGCCCTTTTTTATCTGGGGATTCGCGACGGCGACGGCGCTCTTTCACGCGGTCCAGTACTTTTTGGCGGCGTGGCTGACCTACATTTGGCTGCGTCAGGCGGGCTTAAACCGGGCGGCGGCGATCTGCGGGGGCCTGACCTACGCCCTCTGCGGCGGCATGTGGAGCCGCATGCATTTTCTCAACCACTTGGCGGTCCTGAGCCTATCGCCGGCCCTGCTCATATTTTTCAGGAGACCGGGGTGCCTAGCCCTGGCGCTGGCGCTATCGTATCTGGCGGGCTATCCGGCCATCCTCGCCGGGTGGATACTCTGGGCCTGGGCGCTGCGCGCCGTTCTCGGAGGACTCCGCCGCGGGGGCGCCGCGGCGCTGTGGACCTGGGCGGCGGCCGGGGCCGCGTCGCTGGCGATGAGCGCGGCGCAGCTGCTTCCGGCGGTGGAGCTGGTCCGCCTCTGCCGCAGGGCCGGAGGCATGGACCTGGCGGAGACCCTCCAGTGGGGCTACGCGCCAAGCGACCTGGTGCAATGGATCAGCCCGCTGCTCGTGCCCTGGAGCCGCTTCGATCCCGCGGTCGAATGGTGGAAGTGCGCCTATCTGGGTCTGGCCGGCTGCGTCCTCGCGGTGATTGGGGGGGCCTTTGCCGCGACGCGGCGGCGGTGGGGTTTGGCCGTCCTTCTGGGCGTCGTCGTGTTGATCATTCTCGGCGGGACCAATACCGCGTCCCTGGCCGTGTGGAGCCGCTTTCCTCCGCTGCGCTACGTGCGCTACCCGGGCAATATGGGCTACCTGGCCTTTCCCATACTCGCCCTATTGGTCGGGATGGGAGCTCAGCGGGTGAGCCGGCCCCTGCGATGGGCCGCGGTCATCACCATGGAACTGGCGGCCTACGGCCTCGCCCGTCTTCCCTTGGCGCCCCGCGGCATATTCACTTCGGCCGGTCCGCTGGTCCGGCGTCTGCAGGAAACGATGGGGCCCGGCCGATATCTCCTGGCGCCCACCGCCCTTGAGGAGCACAAGGGCTTCAGCGTGCCGGATTGGAAGTGGCGGCTCTATGGACTGACCAACGCCCCCTTCCGCCTGCCGTCAGGCGGCAACTTCGGCGAGCCCCTGGTGCCGCGCGATACTTACGCTTTCATGAATTTCTTATATAGTCGGCCGGGAGCCGCGGCCGCGGCGCGGTGGTTCCCCTGGTCCGGCGTGGAGGTATTGCTGACGAGCGCGCCGGTCGTCGGCGCTCCGGCCGCTCTGGCCCATGAGGGTCGGGTGCTTTGGGAGGTCTACCGGGCGCAGGCTTGGCGCGCGCACTGGCACGGCGAGGCCGCGGGCCGGGCCATCCCGCCGGATTTCGCCGACGATCCGCCCCCGCAGGGGTTTCCAGTGCCGCTCCGATGGCCGCGCGAAGATCGTTTCTTCGTCGGCGGGGTCTTCGACCGGGCGGGGTGGGTCTATATCGCGGAGCCCTATTATCCGGGATGGCGCGCCGATCTGTGGACTCCCGACGGTCGCCGCCCCGTTGCTATCCACCGCGCGCTGCGCGCATTCATGAAGATTCCCGTGCCGGCCGGACGCTGGCGCTGCGAGGCGCGCTACTCTCCCTGGTCGTTTACCGTGGGGGCATGGCTCAGCGTCCTGGCCGTCGTCGGAATGGCGGCATATTGGTACAATCGCCTCCCCAGTCAAGCGATCAAACCATGAGACGCGGCGATTTCCTTTGGCTCCTGGCGGGGTTTGGCGTCCTGCTTATCCTCACGGCCCCGGCCTGGCTCGACTCGCGCCGGGCCCTGGCGAATTTCGGGGACCTCTACACCTACCACTATCCCATGCGGCATCTGGTCGCCGGCGCCCTTGAGGCCGGACGGCTTCCATTTTGGAATCCCTATTTGTTCTGCGGCTTGCCGCTGCTCGCCAATTCCCAGGCCGCCGTGTTCTATCCGGTCTCCATTCTGGGGACTTTGGTCCCGCTGACGCTGGCGCTGACATGGGACATGCTGTGGCATTGGGCCTGGGCCGGAATGGGGACGTATCTCTTGGGCCGACGAAACGGACTTTCCTCTCTCGGAGCCGCCTTGTTGGCGGCGGCCTTCGCGCTCTCGCCCTTCGTGGTCTATCGCATCACCGAGGGGATCCCGACTCTGCTGGCCGCTCTTTCATGGGCGCCCTGGTGCTGGTTGGCGCTGCAGTCCGGCATCCCCGGGCTATTGGCGGCGGCCTGGGCGCTGCAGTTTTTGTCCGGCCACCCGCAGTTTTTGGCGGTCAATGCGATGGGGATGTTCCTGTTCGTGATGCTGAGGCGTCCGGGACTCCTCTTGAGGGCGGCGGGGGAGGGGCTGGGGGCCGCGGGACTGGCGCTGGCGCAATGGCCGCTGACATTGGAATTTTTGGGGCGCTCGGTGCGGGCCTCGTGGCCCGCGTCTTTCACGACCGCCTATTCCGTGCCATGGCCCACCTTGCGAACCTGGCTTGATCCCGGGGCCTTGGGGACGCCCTTGGCGGGGACCTGGGCGGACGTGCCGTCGGTTTTCTTTGAGACCGCGGGCCTTTACGTCGGACTTCCGGTACTGGGTCTGGCCGCGTGGGGCGCGTGGCGCGCCCGCGGGGGCGCGCCGCTGCTGCTGACCGCGGCGGGACTTTTTCTCGCCGCGGGCGGGCACAATCCGGCCTATCGCTGGCTGGTGGAGCATACCCCGCTCGGATTTCTACGCACCCCGGCCCGCTACCAGTTCTTGTGCCTCTGGGGCCTGCTGTTGGCCGTCGGGACGGCGCTCCGAGGGGCGGGGCGGGCGCTTCCGGCTTGGGCCCTGGCCTTCGCCGTGGCCTGGACCGGAGCCGACCTGGCCGCTTGGAGCGCGCGGTTCGTGGGCGCCGAGGACTCTCGTCCCAAGCTCGCGCCGGACGCCGGCGTGATGGAGCGCGCCGCCGGGGCATCCCAGTGGCGCGTCCTCACCCACCCCGAGATCGCCAACCCGAACAAGACCATGCTCTACCGTCTCGCCAATGTCAACGGCTATGAAGCCTTCTACCTCGACGGCTATCCCGAGTTCGCCTCCGGCTCCGAGGGACGGGCCGCGGCCGATCCGAGCCGAACCCACCTGACCCGGGCCGATACCCCCCAGATGCGCCGGGCCGGAGTCCGCTACCGCGTCACGCCGAGCGGCCATTGGGAGGAGAACGGCGGAGCCATGGGCCTGGCGCATTTCGTCAAGGACGGCTCCGGCGAGGTTCGCGCCGACGCCCCCCTTCGCGTTCCGCGGCCGGAGCGATGGCGGGTGAGCGGCCGGCGTCCCCGGGACGCCGATCGGCTCATACTCGCCCAAGCCTTCTACCCGGGGTGGCGGGCGGTCCTCTCCGGGGGCCCGGTCCCGGTCGAGCGCTGGGGGGGAATCTTTCAGAGCGTCAGGGTCCCGCGGGCCGGGGCCTATGACCTCGACCTGCGCTTCGAGCCGACGGGCTGGCCGCTCTGGGCGGCCGGGGCGGTCCTGGCGTGGGCCGCGTGGCTGGCCTTGATGGTGCGGAAAACCCCCGCATGAAGAAGCGTTTTTTTTACGTCGCTCTGGCCTTGGCGGTGACGGGCCTGGGCTTGTCTTTGGCCTTTAAGAATATCCATTGGGGAGAAGTCCGCGATGTTCTCTCCCGCGCGCGCTGGGGCTGGATCCCCATCATGGTCGCGATTTCCTGTGTCGATCTCGCGATCCGAGCGGCGCGGTGGCGCATCCTGCTCTCGCCCGTGGCCGATGCTCCGTGGGGGCTTCTCGCGCGGCTGGAGGCGATCGGACTGGGCGTCAATAATTTGATCTTCATGCGCGTGGGCGAATTTCTTAGGGCGGTTCTGGCGGGCCGAAAACTCGGACTGCCGGCCGCGACGGCGCTCTCCAGCGTGGTCGTGGAGCGCTTCATGGACGTGGCCGCGCTGTTGGCGTTGTTCTCGGCGGCCGGGTGGTGGGAACCCGGGATGGTCGAAGCCCCTGTCCGCGCCGCGGCGCATGCCGCCCTGGGGGGCATTCTGACCGTGCTGGGCCTGATCGTCTTCGCCCGGTCCTGGTTCGAGCCGGAGGGCGTGATCGGCCGGAGGCTCGCGGTTTGGCCAAAGGCCCGGGACTTGGCCCGGCATCTGGTTTCGGGCGGCGCGGCGCTGCGCCGCCCCGCGGCGGCCTTGAGCGCCACGGCCCTAAGCCTGATGCTTTGGAGCGTGGATGCTGTGGGATTGTGGGCGGCGGCCCGCGCCTTGGGAATGGGGGAACTGGTGGGACCGGCGCGGGCCATCCTCGTGCTTTCCTGGGCCGGAGCGGGGGCCGCGCTTCCCGCCGCGCCGGGGGCGATCGGCACATTCGAGGCCGCGGTGCGCACGATCCTCGAGCGATTCGGCGCGCAGCCCGCCGAGGCTTTGGCCTACGCCGTGCTGTCGCATATGGTCGGATTTCTCTTCATCACGGTTCTGGGGGTGACCTTCTTATGGCGGGAGGGCCTGACCTTGGGAGCCGTCGAATCCCAGGGCGAGGATTCCGGGGACCCCCCGTGAGAAGGCGGTTGCTGGAACTGCTGGCCTCGCCGTGCTGCCGCGGGCCCCTCGACGCCGAGGTCGCTTGGGAGAACGAGGCGGCGTCGGAAGGAAGGCTTCGCTGCCGCTCCTGCCGGCAAGAGTACCCGATTATCTCGGGCGTCCCGCGGCTCTTGGCCGCCGTCGAGTCCGACCCGGCGATGAACCGGACCCGGGAGACTTTCGCCTGGGAATGGGAACGCTACCCGGGACCCCTTCCGGAGGACGACGGGATCTTCATCGAGGAAACCCAAATTCCGGCGCCGGATTTCAAGGGCCGTCTGACCCTTGACGCCGGCTGCGGCATGGGCCGATACTCCTTGGCCGCTTTGCGATTGGGGGCGGAGGTCGTGGCCTTCGACCTCTCCGACGCGGCATTGCGCCTGGCTCCCCACGCGCGGGACAACCCGCGCCTTCACGTCGTCCAGGGCAATCTCCTGCATCCCCCGTTTCGGGAGGGGATTTTCGACATCGTCTATAGCCTGGGAGTGCTGCACCATACTCCGGACACCGAAACGGCCTTCAGGAGAACCGCGGAATTGGTAAGGCCGCGGGGCTTGATGACGGCGTGGGTGTACGGCAAGGCCGGCCGGTTCGAGGACTTCGCCACCAATCCCCTGCGCTCCGGCCGGAACTGGATCGCCGATCATCGGCGATCGGCTTGGGCGGTGGTGGCGGTGCGCCACGCCCTCAGCGATCTCCTGCGGGTCTTCACCGTCAAGCTCGGCTCGCGCCTTCTCTATGCCCTGTGCTACCCGCTGGCGGCCTTGGGGGCCGTGCCGTTGGCGCGTTTCCTGACATTCTCCATCCATCCGGACTTCAAGGTGCGCCTGATCGAGAACTTCGACTGGATTTCCCCGCCCTTCCAGCACCACCATACCAAAGAAGAGCTGGAGCGCTGGTTCCAGGATGCGGGCTTCACCCCGCTGAAGGTATTGCCTCATGGGCTGGTGCCCAAGCCCGGCATCCTGGGCCGCCGAACGTGATGACGCCGGGCGCGGCTCCGCTTCGCATTGTGATGGTGAGCGCGGGTTTTCACCCGTACCTGGGGGGTTCCGAAAAGCAGGCCTTGGAACTCTCGGTGGCGCTGGGCGCGCGGGGGCATCAGGTTTCGGTGCTGACGCGGCGGCTGCCGGGTCTGGCGGCGCAGGAGTCGGTCCGCGGCGTTGGCGTCCGGCGGCTGTGGCGCGCCGGTAATGGACTTGCGGATTCCCTGACCTTCATGGCCTCGCTGGCGGCGCGGTTGTGGCGCACCCGGGGCGACTACGACGCGATCCACGCGCACTTGGCGGGGTCTCCGGCGCTTTCAGCGGCCATCATCGGCCGCCTGGCCGGCAAGCCGGTCGTGGTCAAGCTTGGGGGCGGGCCCGGGATCGGGGAGTTGGCGGCCTCGGCCGGGACATGGAGCGGGCGGCTCAAGCTCCGCCTGCTGAGGGGCCTGGATCCCCTGTTTGTGGCGGTGACGAAAGGCCTGGCCGAGGAGGCCGCGGCCTACGGCCTTGACCGCCGCCGGGTCCGGGTCTGCCCCAACGGAGTGGACACCGTCCGCCATCGCCCCGCGGATGCCGCGGCCAAGGCCGCGGCCCGTCGCGAGCTGGGATGGCCCGAGGGCATGGGCTTCATCTATGTCGGAAGGCTTTCGGCCGAGAAGCGGCTGGGGGATTTTCTGGAGGCCTTTGATCGCGCCGCGACCGGGCAGGACCGGCCCGCGTTCGCGGTCTTGGTGGGGGATGGGCCCGAGTCCGCGACGCTGCGCGCGCGCGCCGCATCCCTCGCATCAAGGGTGCTGGTCACGGGTTCCATGCCGGATATCGAAAAGGCCTACGCCGCGGCCGATGTCTTCATCCTTCCCTCGATCTCGGAGGGGCTTTCCAACGCCCTGTTGGAAGCCATGGCCTCGGGTTTGGCCGTGGCGGCCAGCCGGGTGGGGGGCGCGGCGGAACTCCTCGAAGACGGAGTTTCCGCGCTATTCTTCGAGCCGGGCCACGCCCGGGTTCTGGAAGGGCATCTCCGCCGGCTGTTGGGGGATCCCGTCCTCGCCGGGTTGCTGGGGCGCCGCGCCCGCGCCGCGGCCGAAGCTTGCAGCGTCACGGGAGTGGCGCTGCGGTATGAGGAGCTCTACCGGGGCCGCGCGTGAAAATTCTCGCCGTGGTGGGCACGCGCCCGGAGGCCATAAAGATGGCCCCGGTCGTGCGCGCTCTGCGCCGCGTGGGCCTGCGGGTCGGCCTGTGCGCCACGGCCCAGCATCGAGAGCTCCTGGATTCGGCGCTCGCGGAGTTCGGCCTGCGCTCGGAGCCCGATTTGAACGTCATGCGCCGCGGCCAGAGCTCGGCGCAGGTCCTCGGACGCGTGCTCGCGGGGATGGACCGCGTGCTCGCGCGTTCGGCGCCCAAGCTCGTGCTGGTGCAGGGAGACACCACCTCCGCCCTGGGCGCGGCGCTGGCCGCCTTCCACCGGGGCGTTCCCGTCGCGCATATCGAGGCGGGCCTGCGCACGGGAGACCTGGCCCGCCCGTTCCCGGAGGAGCTCAACCGGGCCTGCGTCGATAAGATCTCGGCGCTGCTTTTCGCGCCGACGCCGTCGGCGCGGCGCCACCTCCTGCGGGAAGGCCTGCCCGCGGGGCGCATCCACGTGACCGGAAACACGGGAGTCGACGCGCTGCGCTGGGCGCTGAGCCGGCCGCCCTGCTCCGTGCCGGGCCTGGAGGATATTGGGGAGGATGCCCGTCTGGTCACGGTCACGCTTCATCGCCAAGAAAGCTTCGGAGAGCCCATGCGGCGCGTGTTTGAGGGGCTGTTGGAGGCCGCGCATCTGATTCCCGGCGTGACCTGGGTCTATCTCGTCCACCCCAACCCCAAGGTTCGGTGGGCCGCGAGGCTCTTGAGCCACCCGTGCATCCGTCTCCTCTCCCCGCTGAGTTTTAGGGAGTTCGTGGCGCTCATGCGCCGGTCGGAGTTCCTGGTCACCGACTCCGGGGGCGTCCAGGAAGAGGCGCCGAGCCTCGGCAAGCCCGTCCTGGTCGTTCGGGAGAAGACGGAGCGTCCCGAGATTATCGGCCGGTGGGGGACGCTGGTCGGCTTCTCGCCGGAGAGACTCGTGCGCGAGGCCGCTCGCCTGGCGGCTCATCCGCCGCGACCCCCCGCGGGACCCAATCCCTTTGGAGACGGCAAGGCCGCGGAGCGAATCGTCCGCGTCATCGGCGCCTGGCTGCGCAGGGGGTCACATCCTAACATCTGACACATTGTCGGATCATTCCCAAATAGACACAATGTGTTCGGCGGAGCCGTGTTGAGACCTGGCCCCATATGAAACTCGTTTCAGTTTCCTGCCTGTGCGGCTCGGATGAGTGCCGCGTGCTTTATGAGCGGCCCTATTCCCGCGAACTTTCCGCCGATGACTTCAACGCGACCACCGACCGCTTCGACGGCTACGGCCGCATCGTCAAGTGCCGTTCCTGCGGCCTTGCTTTCACCAACCCCCGGCCCGAGGAGGGGACGGTCATGGGGGGCTACGCCGACAGCCATGATCCCGACTACCAGCAAGAGTCTTCAAGCCGGTCCATAAACGCGCACCTTTCCTTGGCTACCGTGCGGCGCTTCGCCGCCGGCGGCAGGCTTCTGGAGCTCGGCTGCGCCACGGGATTCTTCCTCAACGCCGCGCGCGCCGATTTCGAGGTGGAAGGGGTCGAGCCCAGCCGGTGGGCGGCGCAGGAAGCGCGACGGAGATTCGGCCTCCAGGTCCATGCCGGGACTTTGCAGGACGCGCGCCTTGCGCCCGGGAGCTTCGACGCCTTGGCCATGATCGATGTGATCGAGCACCTGACCATGCCCGCCGAGGTCGTGGCGGATTGCGGCCGGCTGCTCAAGCCGGGTGGATTCCTTTACCTTGTCACCCCGGACATCGACAGCCTCTCGGCCAAGATCCTGCGGGGAGGCTGGTGGGCCCTGCGCCCGGCGCACCTCTACTACTTCGGCCGCGGGACCCTCTCGCGGCTGCTCGAGCGGGCGGGCTTCGAGGTGGCGCTGGTCCGCTCCTTCGGCCGCATATTCACCTGGGGCTACTGGTCGAGCCGGCTCAAGAACTATCCCTGGGTCGTCCGTCGTCCGGTCGACGCGCTGGTGGGGGGGCTGGGCATGGAGGACAAGGTCCTCTATCTCAACACGCGCGATTCGCTGGAGCTCGTGGCGCGCAAGAAGGCGTGAGCGGCGCGCGGCGCTTGGCCGCGGTGGGCCTGGCGGCATTCGCGCTCCGGACCGGATTTGTCCTGATGGATTCCCGAGGTCCGGGCGAGCTCGACGGGGACGCCCGGCAGTACCACGACGTGGCGGTCAATTTGGCGTCGCGCGGCCGCTACGAGGATGGCGCCGGGGACCGGCTGTTTCGCATGCCGGGATACTCACTTTTGCTGGCCGGCAGCTATAAGGTTTTCGGCGTTAAAATTCTCCCGGTCCAAATGGGGCAGGCCGCCTTTGGAGCGCTGGCCTGCGTGGCGTTGGCCGCGGCCGGCGGGGTTCTGCTCGGCGGCAAGTGGGAAGTCCCGATCGGCGCGGCGGCGGCCGCTTACTTTGGCCTCATCGAGCCCTGCGCCCGCCTTTTGAGCGAATCGGCGGCGGCGTCCTTGGCATGCCTTTTTCTGTGGTGTTGGCATGGTCTCAAAGCCGGGCCCGGCGCTGAAGCCTTCATTCTGGGAGGAATATCCGGAGCGCTCTGTCTGATTCGGCCCGATTTCGCTCCCTTCGCCGGGGCCGCGGGTCTGGCCATTCCGGTCCTGAGGTCCAAGGCCAAGCCGCGGCACGCCGCCGTCTATTTGTCCGTTATTTTCGCGGTGTTCGCTCCGTGGATTTGGCGAAACTATGCGGTATTCGGCCGGTTCATTCCGGCCTCCACGCAGGGAGAGGCCGGTATTTACATGGGCTTGGCCTTGCCGCTCAATCGCCTGGGCGACTTGGGCGAGGTGAAATTCCATTCTCCCCGCATGCCCGAACTCGAACAGAAGCGGCATTATAAGGAAGCCATGGCTCACTTATGGGCCTCGACGCCCGCGGCCAAGATCGCCAAGGCCTACATTTTCAACGTGGCCTCGATGTTCTATCCCTTTCTGCCCGAATATGATTGGACGTACATGGTCTTGGTTCCTTTTTGGCTCGTCGCCCTGTTGAGCCTTGGCCGCAGGCGGGAGTTGTGGCTGATCGGGCTGATGTTGGGACTCTATGTCGCGGTGCATGCGGTGGCCGGCGGGCCGGTGTCGCGCTACCGCACGCCGATCGCGGGGCCGCTCATTTTGCTGGCCGCGGCCGGGGCCAAAGACCTGCAGACGCGATATGGCCGCCGCTTCGCCGCGGGGGCCGGGTCTTGGCTGGGCGTCAATTTGCTGGTCTGGTTCTTCGCTCCGCAGCTGCGGCAATTCCTGCTCGCCGGGAAGTCCGTCCTTTTCGGACCGTGACGGGGCGCGCGTCGTCCCAAGCTCTTTGATCGAGAATTTGCCATACTATTTCCATGGATTCCAATCCTGCCAGGGGAGGCGTGCGCATTTCGATTGCCTGGAGCGGAGCCGGGACAGCGCGCCGAAGGTCGCTTTCCTTTTCAACGGGGGAATTCCTGCGCGTGCTCCTGGTGCTGGGCTTGTGCGTCGTGAGCTTCGGCGTCGGCCGCGGTTGGCGAGCCCCCGCGGCCAGGTCCGCGGCCCCGGAACTGATAATCATCTAGAGGTTCCCTGCCAGAGGTGGTATCGTCTGTTTGGCAACG
>CAYJXJ010000075.1:0-20912 GCA_964374095.1 uncultured Elusimicrobia bacterium | reverse complement strand
GTCGGTGGGCGCCTTCTGGCCCGCGGGGTCGTTTTTGAGGATGTAGACGCCGCTCTCCGCGGCTTGGGCCGCGACGGCGTCGACCACCGGGGCCGGATCGGCGAAGGTCTTGAGCGTCAGCTCGTGGAAGGGCAGGGCCACCCAGGAGACGGCGCTCCACGCGAAGGCGATCAGCCCGCCGGTCACGGCGCCTTTCCACGGCGATAAGCACGGGTGTTCCATGGGTCAATGATACAAAAACGATTTCACGCCGCGATTGAAGGAGAAGCTGGCCGGCACCTCCACCGGTGGAGGTGCGGCAGCCGCTCCCCTCGTCCATTTCATAAGATGTGCCCGCATGCCTGACGCTCAAGCATCTCCCAATCGCGTCAGGCGCTATGCGCCGCCGCGCAAGGTGCCTGGCTTCATTCTTGCCGTCGACCAGGGCACCACGGGCAGCGCGGCCGCCATCCTCGACCGTTCGGGGAGGATGTGCGCCAAGACCAAGGTCGAGTTCCGCCAAATCTTCCCCAAGCCGGGCTGGGTCGAGCACGACCCGGAGGACATCTGGCGCTCCACCTTGAAGGCCGCGCGCCTGGCCTTGGAGCGCGCGAAAGTCCGGGGGGCCTGGGTCGCGGCCATCGGCATCACCAACCAGCGCGAGACCACGCTGCTCTGGGAGCGCGCCTCCGGCCGGCCGGTGCACAACGCGATCGTGTGGCAGGACCGGCGCACGGCCGGGCTTTGCGCGCTCCTCAAGAAAGCGGGCCGAGAGGGGGAGTTCCGCGAGAAGACCGGCCTGGTCCTTGACCCGTATTTCTCAGGCACCAAGATTTCCTGGCTTCTCGACAATGTCTCCGGCCTGCGCCGCCGCGCCGCGCGGGGGGAATTGGCCTTTGGCACCGTGGACTCATTCTTGCTCTGGCGCCTGACCGGCGGCCGGGTCCATGCGACCGATGTCTCCAACGCCTCCCGCACCTTGCTCATGAATCTGAGGACGCTCGCCTGGGACGCGCGGCTCTGCCGCCTCCTGCGCGTTCCCGCCGGTCTGCTCCCCGAGATCAAGCCGAGCATTGGCCTTTTTGGCCGCACCAGCGGGGTCCCGGGCCTGCCCGACGGCATCCCCATCACCGGCATGGCCGGCGACCAGCAGGCCGCGCTTTTTGGGCAGGCGTGCTTTGAGCCCGGCGAGGCCAAATGCACCTTCGGCACCGGCAGCTTTCTTTTGATGAACACCGGCTCAAAGCCGATGCCCAGCCGCTCCGGGTGCCTCACCACCCTCGCCTGGAGCTGGAAGGGCCGCGCGACCTACGCGCTCGAAGGCTCGGCCTTCATCTGCGGGGCCGCGGTGCAGTGGCTCCGGGACGGCCTGGGCATCATCAAAAGCGCCCCTGATATCGAGGCCTTGGCCCGGAGCGTGCCGGACTGCGGGGGCGTGCAGTTTGTCCCCGCGCTCACGGGCCTGGGCGCTCCCCATTGGGATCCCGAGGCGCGGGGGCTCATCTGCGGCCTGACCCGGGGCACGACGCGCGCGCATCTGGCCCGGGCCGCTCTGGAGGGCATGGCGCTTCAAAACGCCGAGCTCCTGGAGGCCATGCGCCAGGACGGCGGTGGCCGCATCGCTTCCCTCAAGGTCGACGGGGGTGCCGCGGCCAACGACCTGCTCATGCGGCTCCAGGCCGACGCCCTGGGAGTTCCCTGCGTGCGGCCCGCGATCGTCGAGACCACATCGGCCGGCGCCGCCTTCATGGCGGGCCTGGGCGCCGGGGTGTGGAAGAGTTTGGCCGAAGTGCGCGCGGCGTGGCGCGCGCGGAAAATATTTCGGCCGACGCTTTCCGCCACGGCCCGAGCCGCGCGCCTCAAGGAATGGCGCCAGGCCGTGGCGCGGGCCCGCTAGTCCTTCGCCGCTGTATTTTCCGCTGCCTCCACCGGTGGAGGCAGCGGAAAAAAAGCGCCTACTTCGGCAGTTGGAGCGACTTCACCACGGTCCAATAGCCGCAGGCCAGCTTTTCGTTGTATTGGGCTTGCTGGTCGTCGAACGTGATGCGCCTATCCTCATTCCATGCTCGCGGCGATGGGAATTTCATGCCTTAGCCAAGTAGTCCCAGCGCCGGGCCGGGCGTAAACCCCGGAAACACCCCGGCCAGATCGCTCAGCCCCAAATGCCCGCCAAGCGCCTCGCCGAGAACCTGCCGGAAATCCGTGGTGACGGCGAGATCGCGCCCCTCGAAGAGCTGCTCGCGGGAGAGGCCCGGCCAGCTCCCGTAGACCCGCCCGCCGCGTAGTGAGCCGCCGAACAAGAACATCGCGCTCGCGTGACCGTGGTCGGTGCCGAGGTTGCCGTTTTCCTGGAGCGTGCGGCCAAACTCGGTCATGGCGACGAGCAGGACCTCCTCGGACCGATCTCCCAAGTCGCGGTAGAAGCCCGCGACACCCTCTCCTAATTCCGTGAGCCGGCGGGCGAGCAGGCCTTCCGCCCCGCCCTCGCGCGCGTGATGATCCCAACCGCCCATCTCCAAGAAGGCCAGGCGCAGGCCCAGGTCCGCCTTGACCAGGCGCGCGACCTCGCCCAAGTCCTTGGCCGCCCCGGAGCGCCCGCCCTCGCCGGAGGGCACCCCGCGCAAAGCCCGCGCCGCCTCGGCCACGTCGTGCGCCGCGCCGGTCAGCACGGCGTCCACCGCCTCCTCATACATTTCCTCGAAGGATGCCGCCAGGCGCCCGCCTTTCCTGAAGCGCTCGACATCGGGAAAGGCCAGGGCCGCGTGCTCGCCCCGGAGCGCGCGCGGCAGGCGGCGCGCGATCGCGACGGCCGACATCGGGTTTTTGGACGTTCCGGACCAAAGCCCCAAAGTCCGGTTCATCCAGCCGTCCGGCGTGGACTTAAGCCCCGGCGTGCCGCTCTCCATGTAGTCCTGCGCGTCGAAGTGCGAGCGCGTGGGATCGTGCGAGCCCGCCGCGTGCACGATGGCCATGCGCTTCTCGCGCCAGAGCGGCATGAGGCCCTCCAGCGCCGGGTGCAGGCCGAAGTTTCCGTCCAGGTCGAGGGCCCCGTCCTTGCCGCGGGTATCCTCGACGCGGATGGAAGGACGCGCCCGGCGGTAGTGGGGGTCCCCGAAGGGGGGAACGATGTTGAGCCCGTCGGCCGCCCCCCGCTGGAACAAGACCACCAAGGTCCGCTTCTTGAGCCGCTCGGCCGCGGCCATGGCCCGGGCGGCCCAGGCCGGCGCGGCGCCCAGGGTCGCGGCCACGGCCCCCGCCAAGGCCAGGAAGCGCCGGCGGGTGATGGGTCGAGACAGCGGGCAGTCCGAGTTCATCTTCTTTGAAAATCCGGCGAGCCGAGCACCAGCGCCGCGAGCTTGCGGGCGTCCACGCCGCGCGGCGCGTCATCCAAGGCCGCCCGGGAGACCTCGGGGTCCTCCAGCCGCTCCATGAGCACGCGGCGGGTCGAGGCTTTGACCTCGCCGCCCAACAGCGCCTTGATCAGCCGCTCCAGGGTCTTGGTCCCGGGCGCTTCCTCAAATCCCGGGGCGAGGGCTTCCAGGTCCACGGTGGCCGGCCCGCGCTTCCCCGCGCCCAGGAGCGCGGTCGCCAGCTGCATGCGCGCCACCAGCGCGCCTGAGTTCACCCAGGCCTCGGCCTTATCCGGGTAGCCCGTGGGCGGCTCGCACATGTAGGGCGGCTGGCCCATGTCGTTGAGGGCCCTCAAGGCCTTGGCGGGCTCGCGAAGCTCGGCCCCCGTGGCGCGCAGGGCGCTCACCGTAAACTCAAAGGGGGTCTTTACCTTGGACCGAAAGCGCCCGGGGTCGCGAAACTCCGCCGAGGCGAAAATCTCCCGCAAAGTCTGCTTGATGTCTCCCCCGGAATAGGTGAAGGCCTTGGCCGCGCGCTCAACGAGCTCCGGCGGCGGCTCATCGGCCACGAAGCGCCGGCAGAGCTTGGTCGCGATAAAGCGCGCCGTGGAGGGGTGGCGGGCCAGCATGTCGAGGGCCCGCTCGCCCTCCGCCTCGCCGTCGTCTTCAAACACCCGCCCCATCACGGTCTTTCGCCCCCGGTCGTGCATGCGCTTGCGAAACACGAAGCCCGCCTGGCCGCGCGGGCTCCCCGGCCGCTCGACGCTCCAGCCCGTGAGCACGCGCGCCAGCTCGAGCACGTCTTTCTGGCCGTAGCCCCCGTCGACGCCCAAGGTGTGCAGTTCCAAGAGCTCGCGGGTGTAGTTTTCGTTCAAGCCCAGCCTTTTCCGGGTCTTGCCGCGCAGTTCCATGCGCTCCTCCATGGCCGCGATCTGCTCGCGCATATAGGCCGGGGCGTAGCGGGAATCGACGGTGCTCTGGGCGTTGTCGAGATACATCAGCATGGCCGGGTGATGCGCCGTCGCGCCCAAGAGGTCCCGGAACTTGCCCAGGGCGTGGGGCCGGATCGCGTCGCGCTCGTAGCTCGTGACCAGCCATTTGACCTGGCCTTTGCGGGCGTCCACGTTGAAGTGGTTGAACCAGAAGTCGACCATCACTTCCTCTAACTGGCGCGCGCTGTGCACCGCGCGCAGCAGCTTGGCTTCACCCAATTCCAGGATGATTCGCTTTGGGGACCGCTCGGGATTCTTGTCCTTGCGGTCCCTTTTGCCTTTGCCGTCCTGACGTGGCGGTGGGTAAGCCGCGTAAAGCTGTTCCGGACTCATCGTGAGCGTTTTGTACCCCTTGAGCGCCTCGTCGCAGTCCCGGTCCGGAATGTTGCGGGGGTGGAGCTGTTCCTCTATATAGTCGTTTACCCCCGCGCTCCGGACGCGCTCCACGTCCCCCGGCCGCGGCCCGTAGCTCAGGCGGTTGAGGGCGTGGAGCTCCGGGGAGGGGGCCGTCCAGGCGAGCGTTGAGAGCGCCGCCGCCGCAAACAATATCAGCGTCCCCATGGGGGCATTGGACAATATTTTATAATCGGGTGCCTATGCCAAAGCCCCGCCTGCTCATCACCCGCCGCGTTCCGCCGGAGGCCCTGGCCAGCTTGAAGCCCAGCTTTGAGATCGAGCACTACGACAAGCCGACCGCGATTCCCCGGCCCCTCCTGCTCAAGCGCGTCAAAGACAAGGACGGGCTCCTGTGCCTCTTGACCGAAAAAATCGACCCGGCGCTCTTGGCCGCGGCACCCCAGCTCCGCGCCGTCTCGACCATCTCGGTGGGGTATGATCACGTGGACGTCCCCGCCTTGACGGCCCGCCGCGTCGTGCTCACCAACACCCCCGGCGTGCTCACCGAGACCACGGCCGATTTCACCTGGGCGCTCCTTATGGCGGCGGCCCGCCGCGTGGTCGAGGGCCACGACATGATGCGCAAGGGCCGCTACCAGGGCTGGGACCTCATGATGCTCCTTGGCACCGACGTCTACGGCAAGACCCTCGGCATCGCCGGCATGGGCCGCATCGGCCAGGCCGTGGCGCGCCGGGCTTTGGGCTTTGGCATGAAGATCATCTACTACGACACCCGGCGGCTCTCTCCTCCCGATGAGGCCGCCTTCAAGGCGGAGTTTCGGTCTTTCGAGGACTTGCTGCGCGAGTCCGACTACATCACGGTCCACGCCGTGCTCGACGCGGCCACCCGCCACCTCTTCAACGCCCGCGCCTTCGCGCTCATGAAGCCTTCGGCCATACTCGTCAACGCCGCCCGCGGCCCCATCATCGATGAGCGCGCCCTGGTCGCGGCCCTGCGCTCCGGCCGCATCCGCGCCGCCGCGCTCGACGTCTATGAGCACGAGCCCAAGACCGCCCCCGGCCTGCGCGCCCTGCCCAACGTTGTGCTGGCCCCCCACCTGGCCAGCGCCTCGCGCGAGACGCGCACCAAGATGGCGCTGATGGCCGCCGAGGGCCTGCTCGACGCCCTGGTCCGCGGCCGCCGGCCGGAACACGCGGTGAATCCCGAGGCGTTTGGGGGGGTGGGGGTTTGATGGGGGTCCGGTTAAGGTTGGAAACGGCCACCATGGCAGAACCCGAAACGAACCTTAGTATGTCTTCGTTGATTCCAGTCTGCTACATCGCCCCCAAGGAACCCAGGGGAAGGAACAAGAGCACGACGATTGACTTTTGGAAGAGTCGCTATCAAAAGACCCAGGGACCTATCAGCCGGTTCTACCGTCAGGACGAGTTCCAAATTCTCGGTGGCTGTCTCTACAACCGGACGGGAGCATGGCGGTTCCGCTTCATCCGGACCGCAGTTCTGCCCAGACACCCGAAGGACAAGAAGCGCCTCTGGAACAGAGTATCGCTTGAGAGGGACACCTCCTACGGCGCTGGGTGGCATGAGGACTTGACTACCGTCCTCAAGGAACTGGCCAAGGACGGATTCTAGCCTGCCAGGCTCAGGCGAGGCTGGCGGAAGCGGAACTTCGACCCCTCAAGATACTCTTTCTCCAGGTCAACAGCGATCCACGTCCGCCCAAGGCTCTCTGCAGCCTCGCCAGTGACGTTTGAACCCGCAAAGGGATCAAGGACGATGTCACCGGGCCCGGTCAATAGCTTGATGAAGAACTCCGGGATGCCGTTTGGGAATCTAGCAGGGTGAACCTTAATCCCGGCCTCGCGACACGCTTTGATATAGAGACCGTTGGAATCGTTGTTGCCCAACTCCAAAAAGTTTTCAGGAACTTCATCACCATTTGGGACCGGTGTCTTAAACGTGTTGGACGGGATTGCTCCCCCGTGGTCCTTACCGAACTTGTCAGTAATGTGGTGCCCAGAGGGGCGTGCCTTTGAGATATAGCCACGCTTGATAAGGCGAAGCATGTCCTTGCTGTATGGCTGGAGCACCTGCCGGTTGTCCGCTTTTGGATTTTCGGTTTTGGACAGCCAGTACACATGGTTGACGGCATCCTTCACGCGTATCCTGCGCACCGTAACCCACTCGGCCGGCGCAGGTAGGGCAGCGGGACGATACCATTAAAAGTCCTGGGCCAGGTGAAAGCCAACTTCCTTGCAGAGACGGAGGAGAGCTTCGAACTGATAGAGTGACTTGGTGGGTCGCCCCCGGTTCCAGGCTCCGCCAACATCGAGCACAAAACTGCCATCCTCCCGGAGGACCCGGTGAATTTCCCTGCCGTAATCGACCAACCAGTCCACATACTTGTCAGGCTTGACGTTTCCGTACTCCTTCTCAAAAACCAGTGCAAACGGCGGCGAAGTCATGACCAGGTTAATAGAGCCCGTCTTGATCTCGTGGAGTATGTCCATGGAATCAGCTAAAAAGGCCATGCCCTGACTGGTCGAGAAAAATGGACGTCGCTTCTTAGCGAAAACGCCCGGCTTAAGCGGCATGATTAATTCCCCGGGAACGTCGTCTGTGATCATTCCAGCCCCCTGGGATACCCACATTGTACCATCTGGGTAGGCACCCCGCACCCATACATACGATCGACCCCCCTAAAAAGTTCCCGAAATCTTCGCGACGGTCCATCCAGAACAGTCCTGCTCCGTCTGGAGGTCGGCGATCTATTACTGCTGGCGCCACCCGGGGATCCCGCCGCTGAGAGTAGCAAAACAATATCATAATGCTAGTATACAGCATGATGGTTGACCCGCCAATAGCAATCTGATAGTATTCTGCTACTAAGAATCGAGGCCATTCGTGTCAACGGAGAAAGAGAAAGTCGGCGGACCTAAAAGCTACTACATGCGCTTGCCTTCTGAATTACATCAGGCTCTGGTTAAGCGCGCAAGGGATAATCGGAGATCATTGGCCCAGGAGATCATCTTTCTATTGGAAACCAGCATCGGGCGACCCCGGCGGGACTGAGGCTCCGAGGATTGCGGGATTTCCCGGGGCCAAATTGTTGGCACAACGAGCGCCGCTTCTTGGGGTGAAGCCAAATGACCGATAAACTTCCCGGCCTATCCGCGGCCCTCACAAAATTTGCCCGCGACCGAGATTGGGAACCGTTCCATACCCCCAAGAACCTGGCCATGGCGCTTTCTGTCGAGGCCTCTGAGATCGTTGAGATATTTCAGTGGCTCACGGAGGAACAAAGCAAGAGCCTCCCGCCTGAAAAACTCCGGCACCTGCGGGAGGAGATCGCGGACACCTTTATGTTCCTGCTCAAGCTCGCCAATCACTATCAAGTCGACTTGATCGAAGCGGCCCGGCAGAAGCTCGAAAAGAACGCCAAGAAATACCCCATCGAGAAGGCCAGGGGAAGCGCTAGGAAGTACAACGAGTTCTAGGTGCAGCTCTACTCCGGGAGTTCGCGGCAGTTCATCGATGACTACGCGCCCGCACCCGGCGGCGCTCGCCGGACATCGTCAACGCTCAGGGCCTGGCGGGCTTCTCGAGCTTAAAGGTCGATAGAAAGTCGCGCCAGACCTTCAGATCCTTGGGCCCGGGCGGACGCCGGGAGGACCTCTCGAAGCTGATGACCCAGAAGCGGCCCGTCTCGGGGAGGACGACGTGCTCCTCGTAGATCCAGCCGGGCTTCTTGCGGGAGCCGTGCTCGTCATCGGTGGGCATGTCGAATTGGCGCCGCCATAGGGAGGCCGCTCTTCCGGAGACTTTCGCGGTCCCGGCGGCCTCCAGGGGGGAGGGGTTGGTCTTGTACTCGTCCTGGAAATCCTGGGGGCGCCGGAAGCGCGAGTCCTTCCCGCCGAAGCGGGTGACTTGGATCGAAGCGCCGCCCTGGCGGTAGGTGACGCTGGGGTCGGGAGCCGCGGCCGACGCGGTCACGCGCCATCCCGGGGGCAAGGAGCAGCGGAAGAGTCCCTGTTGACCGCAGTTGGTGGGTGTCATGGTCTCTCCGCGCAGGTCGGCCCAGTTCCCGCAGGCGCCTATGAGCAGCAGGCAGAGTTTACCTCTTGTCATCGCCGCCCTCCCAATGCGATGGGTTCTCCCGACGGTCCCGTTCCACCATGTCTATGAACTCCTTCCATCGTATTTGTCCAGGGGTTCCCTGAGATTTGGGAAAG
Source organism: uncultured Elusimicrobia bacterium (assembly GCA_964374095.1). GTDB lineage: Bacteria > Elusimicrobiota > Elusimicrobia > UBA1565 > UBA9628 > CAYJXJ01. Next base: position 12,001 of record CAYJXJ010000075.1, on the reverse strand, counting down.
GGGGCGCGGCCGTGGAGAGCCTGGAGCTTCTTGATGGAGTCTTGCATCTCGCGCTGCTTGGCGAGGTAGCGCGGGTCCCGGCCGGCCTTCTGGAAGGTCTCCAGCAAGCGCTTTCCCTCGGGAGAAGAGAGAACCTGGAGCATGGTCCGCACCCGTTGCGAGGATTTTCCATTGTCCTGGATGTCTTGGGAGACGCCCCGTAGATCCGATTCGACCTCCGCGCGCAACTCGCTCAGCGCGTCCTTGCGGCCATGGACGGTCTCGAAGTGGGCGATTTCCAAAAGTCGCCCGGGATAGGCATGGTCGCGATCCTCTCGGAGTTCGTCGGCGGCGTCTTCCAGCCGCCGGAGAGTCTCGGAGTATGCCTGGATCGGATCGGCCATTTCCGAGGGGAGCAGGCTTTCGGCGTAGCGGGGATTTACCAGGCGCATCCGGCTGATATAGGACTCCGGGTTTCTAATGGCGGAAATGGAGCGCCTCGTATAGCTTGTGGGCCTGCCGGTGTTGATCTCGCCGGCCACGATGTAGCCTTTGACGCGGGCGTTCAACTCATCGGTGAGGTCATACCTTAGGATATCCAGGTATTGAGGAAACTCGCGTTGGGCCTGGTGGTGCCAGACCATGTGAGTCAACTCGTGTCCCATATTCGGAGCCATGGTCTGGGTAGCGAGATCGGCATCCCGCATCCGGCCGAAAAGATGGTTGAAGCTGTAGCGCATCTTAGGGCCAAAGGCGTAGCCCTGGACCTGAGTTGCTTCCTCGACCCCATCGGTGACGACGAGCTCCGATCCCGCGATCCTTTCCGGGAGTATGGTGATGGGAACTCCGAGGCGACGGGCTTCTTGGATCGTCAGGCTCATTATGTCGCGTCCTTCCGCGGATTGCTGCAGCCGATCAATGGCCGCCAAGGCGATTCTTTCGAGGGCGGCGTGGTCGGCGGGGGGGATTCCGCCGCCTGGGACGATCCGGATGAACTTGCGGAACTCCTCGTTCGCCGGCTCGGCCGGGGAACTGCCCGTGCCGGATGCCGGGGAGCTTCCTTCTTCGGCCGGCTCGGCCTTCTCCCGTCCCCGTGTGAACTGATAGACCGCGAAAGCCCGCGTGTTGTCCCGATCGAGCTCGAGCGCCCGCGCCGCGTCGGCCGCGGCCTTGGAAAGATCGCCGCTCAGGCGGCGGCCCTCGGCGCGGGCGGCCAGGGCCGCGGCCAGGGGCTTGGGCGCGCCCTTAAATTCCGCCAGGGCTACCGCGCGCTCGGCCAGCTCGAGGCCGCCCTCGGCCCGGCCAAGGCGGTACTCGGAACGGGTCAGGCTCTCGAGCACGGCGGGGCTCTCGGGACAGCGTGAGAGGTGGCCGGCCCGGATCGCGTTGGCCGGGGCGCTCAGCTCGTTTTCGCGGGCTTTGCGTTGGTCCTCCGGCAGGGAGCGGACCTGCTCCGGGACCTTCGCGAGCTGTTCGGCGGCCTGGCCGATCTCCCGGACGGCCCGGACTTCGTCGCAGGGCTCAGGCTGGGGCGGGGGGCCCGCGGCGAGGAGGGAAGAAACGGCGAGAGCCCCGGCGAGGATCGCCAAGCGAGCGCGGATCACCCGCCGATCCTAGCAAATCGCCGGCAACGGGAGTCCGTCTGCCCGGCGGTCGCCCTGCCCAAGGGCGCGACCATCCAGGGACGCATGCTGGCCTGGCGGCTCACCTACGACATCAAGCTGGGAGACGCCGGCCTGGGCGTAATCAGCGGCACGTCCTCGGGCTTTTGGCTGCGCGACTCCCAGGAGCGCCTGGTCGCGCGCTCAAGCGAGGAGCCAACCTCCGACGGCGTCAAGATCACCGTCCGAGACTGCGTCGGCGCCTTGCTCGGCACGCTGGTGCGCAGGGACGGCTGGGACGGCGAGCGCTCATTCGTCGTAACCGACGCGGCGGGGGCGGTGTCCCGCACCGGCGACGTTGAGTACCGGCAGTCGCCCGTGACGCTCTCGGGCACCGGGGTCGGTGAGCTCGCGCGTTTGACCAAGGACCATTGGTTCTTGGACCGCTACGCCGTGGCCGCCTCTCCCGAGGCCGACGCGCGGCTGGTGGCGATGCTGTTTGCCTACAACGAGGCCGCCGACATGCGGGAATCCCAGCGGCGGCGGAGCGACCGCGACCACGACAGGGGCGGGCGGGACCGCTCACCGCGGGCCCCGTGACAGATAGACGTTACTACATTATACTAACATTGTAGTAACACCTGGAGGCGTCCCATGGTCAAGTACCTGACGGCCCACGGCAACAGCGCGGCCTTGGTGATCGACAAGCCTATACTCGAGCTGCTGCGCATCGACATGCAGACGCCCCTGGAGATCTCCACCGACGGCAGGTGTCTCGTCATCTCCCCGGTGAAGGATGAAGCCCGGGAGAAGAGGTTTCGCGCGTCTCTCGATCGGGTCGTCGCCAAACACGGGAAGACCTTTTCCAAGCTCGCCAAATGAGCGAGCCGGTCATTCTCACGCTCGCCGAAGTCCTGGAAATCCATCGGGACCAAGTCGAACGCTACGGGGGAACGCACGGCATCCGGGAGATCGGGCTGCTGGAATCGGCCGTCGCCATGCCGTAGGCGGGATTCGGCGGGGAGTATCTTCATGCCTCCCTTTTCGAGATGGCGGCGGCCTATGCTCGCGAAGAAGACGCGCTGAGGGAGGCCCGAAGCGGCTTGACGCCGCCCGCCCCGAGATTCTATAGTCGAACTAGCGCCGAAAGGAGACCCATTCCATGAACAAGACCGCCCACAAGAATCCATCCGCCCCGCCCGCGATCAACCCCTGGGACGTCGCCGTCCGCCAGCTCGACTCCGTGGCCAAGCATTTGAAGCTCGACCCCGGCATCCACAAGTACCTGCGCACGCCCAAGCGCATACTCACCGTCTCGATCCCGGTCAAGATGGACAACGGCACCATCGAGGTCTTCGAAGGCTATCGCGTCCAGCACAACCTCGCCCGCGGGCCGGCCAAGGGCGGCATCCGCTATCACCCCGACGTGTGCTTGGACGAGGTCAAGGCCCTGGCTTTCTGGATGAGCATGAAGTGCGCGGTCATGGGCCTGCCTTACGGTGGGGGCAAGGGCGGCGTGCGTGTCGATCCCAAGAAGCTCTCCCAAGGCGAGCTCGAGCGCCTGACCCGGCGCTTTACCTCGGAGATCGCGAGCTTCATCGGTCCCGACCGCGACATCCCGGCCCCCGACGTCTACACCAACCCTCAGATCATGGCCTGGATGATGGACACCTACTCCGCGGTGGCGGGCTACTCGGTGCCCGGCGTGGTGACGGGCAAGCCCATCGAGATCGGCGGGTCCTTGGGTCGCGCGGAGGCCACGGGCCGCGGCTGCGTCTACGTGATCGAGGAGGCCTTCAAGGACCTTTCCTGGAACCTGCGCGGGGCGACCGCCGCGGTCCAGGGCTTTGGCAACGCGGGCTCGATCTGCGCCAAGCTCCTCTCCGATCTGGGGGTCAAGATCGTCGCGGCCTCCGACTCCCAGGGCGGGGTGTATCGCCCGCAGGGCCTGGATGTGGACAAGCTCATCGCCTTGAAGTCCCGGGGCGCAAGCGTGAACGATCTCTCGGTTCCCGGGTCGGCCAAGGTAACCAACCCCGAGCTCCTAGAGCTTAAGTGCGATATCTTGGTTCCCGCCGCGCTCGAGAATCAGATCACGGAGGACAACGCCCGGCGGGTCAAGGCGCGCCTGGTGGCCGAGGCGGCCAACGGGCCGACCACGCCGGAGGCCGACGCGATCCTCCATTCCCGCGAGGTCTTCATGCTCCCCGACATTCTCGCCAACGCGGGCGGGGTGACGGTCTCCTACTTCGAGTGGGTCCAGGACATCCAGTCCTTCTTCTGGGAAGAAGACGAGATCAACACCCGCCTGAAGAAGCTCATGGTCAAGGCTTTCCAGTCGGTCTACCGCTGCTCCAAGGACGAGAAGGTCGACATGCGCACGGCCGCCCAGATTCTGGCGGTCAAGCGCATCGCCCAGGCCATCAAGCTGCGGGGGATTTACCCCTAGAACTTGGCGTAGCCGGGCACGCGGGGGGTGAGCGTGACGTCGCGGATATTCTCCATGCCCGTGACGTACATGATGAGGCGCTCGAAGCCCAGCCCGAAACCGGCGTGGGCGACCGTGCCGTAGCGCCGGAGGTCGCAGTACCAGCGCAGGCGCTCGGGGTCGACGCCGCATTCCTTGAGGCGGGCCTCGAGCATCCTTAGGCGGTGCTCGCGCTGCGATCCCCCGATGAGCTCGCCCACGCGGGGAACGAGCAGGTCCATGCAGGCGACCGTGCGGCCGTCGTCGTTGCAGTACATGTAGAAGGGCTTGAGGGTCCTTGGATAGTTGATGACGAAGACCGGGCGCTTCAAGTGCTCCTCGGTCAGCCAGCGCTCGTGCTCGGTCTGGAGGTCCTTGCCCCAGGCCACGGGATGCTGGAAACTCCGGCCGGCTTTCTCGAGGGCCGCGATGGCCTCGGTGTATGCGATGACGGCGAACTCGGCCTTGGCCACGCCTTCGAGCTTGGCCCGCAGGCCCTTCTCGATGCGCTCGTCGAAAAAAGCCAGGTCGCGGGCGCAGTGCTTGAAGGCGTGCTCGATGAGGCTTTTGACGAAGTCCTCGGCCAGGGCCCGGTCGTCGGCCAGATCAAAGAAGGCGGCCTCGGGCTCGATCATCCAGAACTCGGCGGCGTGGCGCGGGGTGGTCGAGAGCTCGGCGCGAAACGTGGGGCCGAAGGTGTAGACCTTGCCCAAGGAGAGCGCCAAGATCTCGGCCTCGAGCTGGCCCGAGACCGTGAGCGCGCAGCGCTCGCCGAAGAAGTCCTGGGAGAAGTCGACGCGGCCGTCCTTGCCGCGCGGGGGGTTCTCGAGGTCGATGGTGGTGGCCTGAAACAACGCCCCCGCGCCCTCGCAGTCGGAGGTCGAGAGGATCGGCGAGTGGCAGAGCGAATAGCCCCGGTCCCGGAAGAATTGGTGCACCCCGAAGGCCAGCTCCGAGCGCACGCGAAACACCGCCCCGAAGGTGTTGGTACGGGGCCGCATGTGGGCGACGCCGCGCAAGAACTCAAAGGAGGTGCCGGCCTTCTGCACCGGGGAGCTCGCGTCGCACTCGCCTAGAATCTCGATCGCGGCCGGCTCGATCTCCAGGGCCTGGCCCTTGCCCTGCGAGGCGGCCAGGCGGCCCTTGACGAGGAGGCAGGCGCCCGTGATTTGCCGGAGCACCTCGGCGCGGTTGGCCAGGCCCGCGGGCACCAGGACCTGGATGGAGTCGAAGGTCGAGCCGTCGTTTAAGTGCACGAAGCCCACGCTCTTGGACTCGCGCACGGACTTGATCCAGCCGCCGACCGTCACCTCGTCGCCGGGCTTGCCATTGGCCAGGACTTCCTTGATCTCGGAGCGTCGCATGGGGGCCATTATGCCAAATTCGTTCTTCGGCCACGGCGGATCGCCGCAAAGAGGAGGGCCTCCTCGTGAGAGGAGGCCCTCGACGTAATCCGGAGTGAGGGCTAGGCCTTGGCCAGGGCCCCGAACCTCTCCTTCGAGCGCTCGCTGATCTGCTCGGGCGTGAGGTCTTCCTTGTGGGTCGCCAGGCTCCACTCGTGGCCGAAGGGGTCGGTGAGCTGGCCGTTGCGGTCGCCGTAGAACTGGTCTTCCAGCGGGCGCTTGATCTTGGCGCCGGCCTTGACGGCCTTGTTCCAGACCGCGTCCACGTCCGGGACATACACATAAAGGAAGCATGGCGAGCCTTTCAGGGTGGTCGGCGAGATGCAGCCGAAAGCCTTGTTCTCCTCGGCCAGCATGAAGATGGAGTCGCCGATCTTCATCTCGGCGTGCATGACGGAGCCCTCCGGGCAGGGCATGCGGAACAACTCGACGGCGCCGAAGGCCTTCTTGTAGAACTCGATGGCCTTGGGCGCGTCCTTGATGATGAGATACGGCGTGAGCGTGTGATATCCTGGCGGCACGGGCTTGACGGGTTTGTGCATGCGGCCTCCTTGGTGAGTTGGCGGGGGAACCCCGCTGAACCGATGGTAGCATACTCGACGCCCGCGACGGCGCGGCTTCGTAGGCCTACCCCCCTCCCGGTCGGCCTATGCCGGGGCGGGTCCTTTCCCCCGGAATTTTAGGGTCCATGGCCCCATTAGCCTCGGGGGCGCCGGCGGTAGAATTCATCTCATGCCTGACGCTCCAGGCTTCCTTGATCGCGTCAGGCACCCTGCGCTCCCGCGCCAGGCGCGGAGGGCCCTCCTCTTGGCGGCGGTCCTGTCTTTGTCCGCGCCCGCGCACTCGGCCCTCGTGCGCCTGCGCCCCGCTCCCGCGCGGCTTCCCGCGTCGGCCGGCCCTTTAGTGGCCCCGGCGACCCTGGCGCGCGCCGCAACGCCGCACCTAAGCCCGAGGCTCCTTCCCGCCGTCTCCCTGCTGCCCACGCCCGGCTTGGCGCCGGCGCTTGAGGGGCCGAGCGATCCCGCGGTTGAGGGCGTCGTTGCGTTGGAGGAAGCTCCACGCGCGGCGCTGCCCGCGCTTGTCGAGGGCGCGGCAAAGGCCGTTGCAGCGCTCGCGGCACCCGACGCCCAGGCGCGTGAGCTCTCCGGCAAGGTTTTCGACGCGGCCGCGCCCGCGGTCCCCGTCGTGGGTCCGGGTTTGGACGACATCTCGGGCGGGATCGTGCCCGAAGGGACTTTGCTGGCGGGGCGGCAGGCCGACGCCCCGTGGCTGCGCGACGTCATTAAGACCGCCGCGCGCTCAAGGACCGGCCGGCGGGTGCTGCGCCAGGTGGCCAGGCTCGTGGCCGCCCGCAAACGGCCCGTCGTGGTCGCGGTGGACAAGATCTCAAACAGCGGGGAGTTCAATTACGATTGGGACCTGGTCAGCCTCGACACCTCCCACCGCAAGAGCCAAGTCTCGGCGGCCGTGACCCTCGTCCATGAGTTGGTCCACGTGGTGCAGCGGGCCGCCGGCCTCCCCACGGATGCCTTGGAGCTTGAGATTGAGGCCTACATGGCCGACTTTCAGGCGGCCGTGGAGTTAGGCGACCGCGTGCGGCGCGGTTCTTTCGAGTATCGGGCGCGCGCCGCGCTGGAGCGCGGGGTGTGGGACTTCGTGGCTTGGCTGGGCAAGGAGTACAAGGACAATATCCCGCTGGCCGGTTCGAGCTTGAAGGGCTACATCGGGCGGCTGACCGAGATGGGGGAGAAGGCGCGGCGTCGGCTCGCCGGCCATGAGAAGCGCCTGGCCGGCCAGACCCGGGTCCTCGAACGCCTGCAAGCCTCGGGGGTTGCGCAGGAGCGGGTCGAGGCCTTCAAGCTCGACGTGCTCCGCCCGCTCGAGCGGCGCATTGACCTGGCGCGGCGCTACGCGGCCTGGGTCGAGCGCGACCTGGCCCTGCTGAAATCCCCCGAAGGGGCCCGGCGCTTCCGGAACTTCAGCCGGCGCGTCATGGCCAACGCGTGGCGCGTGCGCGCGCGGCTCGCCCCCCAATAAGAAGGCCTGGAACCCCGCGCTTCCAGTAATTGGAGGCGCAGGCGTTCCAGGTCTTCTGCGGAACTTCCGGAATCCCTACCGCGAGAAGTGCCAGTTGCCGTAGGAGTCGCGCCACTGCACGCGGCCGTCGTTGGCTACCTGGAACTCCGAGACGCTCGAGCCCAGCTGGGCCGAGTTCTTGTAGAGCTGGCTGTAGGTGTTGAGCCAGACCACGTCGCCGGTGTAGCGCGCCACCACCCAGCGCGCAACGGAGGTGCCCAGGCGCGTGCCGTCCTTGTAGAGTTCGCCCCAGGAATTGGTCCAAGCCACGGCGCCGGTGTAGTCGTTGATCTCGTAGCGCTGGGCGGAGGTGCCCAGGCGCGTGCCGTTCTTGTAGAGGTCGCCGCTGGTGCTCATCCAGGCGACGTCGCCGGTAAAGAGCGCGGTCTTCCATTCCCGCGCCCAACCGCCCAGGGACTCGCTGTCCCGGTAGAGGCGGTCCGAGGAGTCGGTCCAGACGACCTGGCCGGTGTAGCCGTTTTGCGAGTAGCTCTTGATGGTGGAGCCGAGCTGGGACCCGTTCTTGTGGAGGCGGCCGTAGGAGTCCTTCCAGGCCACGTCTCCGGTGTGCCAGGCCAGCGCGTACTCGGAGGCGGAGGAGCCGAGTTGAGAGTCGTTCTTGTAGAGGCGTCCCCAGGAGTCCATCCAGGCCACGGCGCCGTTGCACGCCGTCTTGTAGTTGCTCGCGTTGGAACCCAGGAGCTTGCCGTCCGCGTAGATCCGGTTCCACTGGTCGATGTGGACCAGGGGCCGGTTGCAGCGGTAGCCCGGGTCCGGGTAAGGCAGGTGATCGTCATCGTGGCCCAGGCGCACCGCGCGGGGCGGGGGCGCGAGGGCGGGACCGCGGAACTTCAGGGCGCCGGCCGCCGTGAAGACGGCGCGCGCGGAGTCCGCGGCGGCCTCAAAGCTTGGCGCGGCGAACGACAGGGACGGCAACAGCAGCAACAAGGCGATCGGTGGGTATCGCATAGTTCTCCTCGGGCCCTCCCAGCGGGTCCGGCCTGATTCTACCATAATTTTGCTAGAGTCTCTCGTGTTTTCTCGTCGATTTCCCGTCGGAGCAGGCGCGGCCGCGGTGTTCCTTATAAACGCGATGCTGCCTTCTATATCCGGGGCCGTTGCGGCCCCGGGTGGGGGGACCGGCGCCGAACCCGATGAAAAGGCTCTGATCACCGAGGTCCAAGGGACGGTGGAGGTCAAGCCCGCGACTCGGGAGTGGTTCGAGGCGTCCAAGCTCCCGGTCGAGATTCGGCCGGGCGATCGGGTGCACACCTACGGCGACTCCAAGGCCGTGGTATCGTTTCACGAGGAGTCCAGCGCGGAACTCTCGGACTTCGCGATCGCGGTGTTTGAGCGCGCCAAATTCGACCACGTCGTCTTGCGTCTGACGCAGGGCGCCATGACGGCGTCCATCTCCTACCGGGCCCGCCGGACCTTCGAGGCCCGAGTCGGGGGGGCGTCGGTCCGCGGCACCAAGCCCGCGCAGATCCGCTTGCGCGTCGACAGCGCCGGGGACGGCGCCATCGAGATACTCTCCGGTGAGGTTTCGGTGCGGGATCAGGGGCTGACCGTGACGCTGGGGGAAGGGCGGCGCATCATGCTTGAGAGCGGCAGGTTGGGGGCGGTCGCGCCCTTCAAGTCCGCTCCCGCCGACGCGGCGGTGGAGAAGCCCGGGCCCCCATCCGAGGCCAGTCAGCTCGAAGCCCTCCAGCCCGCCGGCCCTCCCGACGAGGGCCCGCGCCCTCCCCCGGCGCCGGCGCCGCCCCGGGAGGCCCGCCGGCCGATGGCGGAATTCCGGGCGACGCTGGAGCGGGAATTCGCGAGGACCGTGGCGCGCGACGCCGTTGAGTCGGCCGCGGCCGAGGAATTGCGGCTCTCCCAACTCCAGGAAGGCCGGACCTTTATCGACGCCTTCGGCCTGCGCGTGCGCGTCGAGGAGTACGTCACGCGTCCCGACAGCCGGAGCTTCAAGCTCGTGGCCCTCAATCATCGCCAAAACCGCTTCGATACCAGCGAGTTGACGGTCTCGGTCAACAAGGATCTTCCGGAGGATCTCAGCGGGATTGGAGATCTCTACTACCGGGCCGGGGGCGGCAAGCCCGAATTCTACGCCGAGAAACTGCGTTGGACCGTCTCCAACGACCGGGACTCCATGACCCGGCTCTTCGTCGATGGAGACTCGCGGGGCGTCGACATCACGCCGGAGGCCGTCTTCAATGCCGCCGCCCAGCGCTTCGAGGCTCCCGTGAAGCTCGCGGCCTTCCAGACCGTCTTCGGCAACGTCTACGAGTTTCTCAACGGCGGCGGCGGCGGGATCGACCGGATCCATTCCGACGCGGCCTTCCGGCCCCTCGACAACGGGGTGACGGCCGGGACGCCCGTGATCGGCATGACCTGGCACATGCAGCCCGTGGAGGTCCGCGTGCGGGATCAGGCGGTCCCCGGGACGTCTTTGGCCGTTTATTGGGGCTACGCGTTCCTCAGCCGCGTGCCCACCGACCTTGGCGGGACCATGACCGGTCTGACCTTCCTGGAGACGCTCAGCGCCCCGGACCCCTTCAGCGCGCGCTATGTCGAGCAGCTCGACTACATCAACTTCCGGGATTCCAACGGCAACGGGATACTCGATTTTCCCGAACCCGTGGAGGCCGGGGCGGGCTGCCGCTACGGCAGCTGCGCGGTCGCCAACGTCTTCCACGACCGGATGAACCGCCTCAACGGGACCGCCTTGGTGGCCTTGGCCGGGGCCGGGTGCTTGGGAACCGCCGCCCTGTGCCTGACCAACGCCGGGGACACCCAGTTTTTCTCGGACTCAAACGGCGACGGCCTGATCGGGGGCGCCGAGCCGCAGGTCGCCGGCGTCACCGGCCCCAGCGACGCCGCGTTGCTGGCCTTTGCCGCGGCCAACCCGCGGGCGTGGCTGAAAGCGGAGCACTACGCGGTCGACGATTTGGGCAAGGTCGCCGCGACCGCCTTCGCCCGGCCCTCCGGCGCCGACACCGCGCGCGTCAACGAGGGCGTCAGGGTCCTGCTCAAGGGCTCCTTCGAGCGCGTGCTGACCAGCTCGGCCTTCGCGGATCGAAAAATCGATCTGGCCCTGACCCCGGGCGCCTTTTTCAATTCCGGGCTCCTCGCCGCCGAGACCGACTCCCGGGAGGTCCCCGCGGCCGGCGCCGGGGACATCCCGCAATAGCCGATGATCGCGGCGGGTCTGGCGCTGATGGCCGCATGGGCGGGCGCGGCGCGGCTCGAGCCGCTCTTTCGGCTGGACGTGTTCTCGGGGCGGCATTACTTGGAGGACACTGGCAGCCGCTTCGCCGGCAATGCCGCCTGGGCCGCCGCGCCGGCGATTCGCTTCTCCGACAAGAACGCCCTCATCCCCACGCTCACCGGCCGCTACCGGCGCACCACCGAGGCCCGGGAGCTCGCGGGCGGGGCGTTTCTCGTCCACGAGGGACTCGAGAACAGGTTCAACCTCAAGTGGGTCCACGCCGCGGCCGAGAATTTTCTCGTCAAGCCCGAGATCGGCTTCAAGAATGAGATGCTTTCCGAGACCAAGGACGAGGGCTTGGGCGGCGGCCTGTTCGATTACCACAAAATGTCGGCGGGGCTCGAACTGGAGAGGACCGGCGAGCGCCTGCGCAGCCTCCGCCACGCCTTCAACGCCTACGGCGTGCGCTTCTACAACTACCGGGCGCTGGCCGCCGCGCGCTTGGGCTCCGAGGTGCGCACCGGCGACGACGTGCTCGACTTCAACGGCTACGACTATTCCGCCGCGGCAGATTTCGAGCCTTGGGAGGGGACGCTGCTGAAAGGATCGTTTCTGGGCTCCTACCGCGATTTTGAGGATCAGCGCGTCGTCACGGTGGCGGGAAACTTCTCCGACCAGGAGCGCTTCGACCTGTACTGGTCGGGGGATTTCGGGCTCGAGCAGCGCTTCCCACGGTTGGGCGCGGGCCCCTGGCGCCTGGACTCGGCCGGGGGTTTCCATATCGCCACCGGCGGCCTGCGGTCCAACCAGAATCACTACGACGTGGGCCGCCTGAAGTTCACCCCCGATTTCTACGATTACGCCGACGTGACGGCGGGTCCCACCCTCACCGCCGGCTGGTGGCGCGTGGAGGCCCACCTGGCTTATGATTTCACGCGGCGGGGCTACCGGTCGCGGCGGGCGCAAAGGGAGGACGGGGCCTACTTGGAGGACAACCTTTTCACGAACACGCACGACTTCCGATACGGCCTGTCCATCTGGCTCCACAAGCACGTGGCCTTCAAGGCTCAGGGGGGCTACCGCCTGGCTTCCTCTAATACGACCTACGAGCGGGTCTATCGCTACAACTACCACGCCAAGCACTTCTTCGCGGGAATGGGCCTCAGCTTTTAATGGGGTCACATCCTAACATCTAACAAACTCTTCGAATTTGTCAGATGTTGATTCCGCTGAAGAACCCCCTCGTTTCATGTCGTGGGTTCCC
>CAYJXJ010000074.1:0-21036 GCA_964374095.1 uncultured Elusimicrobia bacterium | reverse complement strand
GGGGGCCTTTTCTGTCAATCGACGGGGCCCGGATTCTCTGGCCCGGGGGGCTGTGGGGCCGATCGCCTCGATGGACCCGCGGAACTCCCGCGCGTTGCGAAAGCGCCGCGAGGGCTCCGGGTCGAGGGCCTTGGCGAAGAAGGCGTCGAGGGACCGCGGCAGCCCACGGTCGAGCGCCGAGATGGGCGGAAATTCCTTCTTGAGTTTCTTCTCCAGGAAGAACGGCCCATCGAACGGACGCCTCCCGGTGAGCATCTCGTAGGTCATCACGCCCAGGGAATAGAGGTCCGACTCCCCGCAGACCCGCCCCGCCTCCTGCTCCGGCGCCATGTACGGGGGCGTCCCCCACGGCGTGGTCTGGGTCTGGGCGGACATGCTGCGCGCCTCGTGCGCGATGCCGAAGTCCATGACCTTGCAAGTCCCGTCCCCCGCAAGCATGAGGTTGGCGGGCTTGAGATCGCGATGGATCACCCGGTGGGCATGGGCGTGCTCGAGCGCGCCGCAGACGTCGCCGACCATCCCCTTGACTCTTTCCAGTGCCAAGCGGCCCTCCCGGGACAGAACGCGATCGAGCGCTTCCCCCTCCACCAGCTCAAAGACCAGGTAGAGCTCCCCCGCATCGACGACCGAGAAGATCTGCGCCAGGTTGGGATGCCGTAGCCGGGCCGCGAGCTGGGCCTCCCGGAGAAACCGCTCGCGCACCTCGGGCGACCCGTGCGCCTCGGTCCGGAGGTGCTTGATCGCCACGCGGCGCTTGAGGGTCAAATCGGTCGCCTCGTAGACGATCCCCATGCCGCCCCGGCCCAACTCCCGCTCGATACGGAAATTCCCCGCGAGCACGCTCCCGCATGGGAGCGTTCCCGCGGGCGCGGGGCTTTCCGCCCTCGGGGCCCGTTCCAACGAACGCCCGGCTTCCGTGGTCGTGATCCCGCCGGGCTTGAAGACGCGCCGGATGCCCTGCCAGACGAAGACCAAGGCCGCGAGGATGGCCAGGAGCCCGACCTTCGGGCTCCACGGAGAGGCTGGGGGGGCCGGGATGTCCCGGGACCCCTTTCTCAGGCGGGCGAAGGCCTCGTCGGCGAGCGGCTTGAGAGACACGTCCAAGTCGGCCGCGGCCCGGTATTCCTCCAAGGCCTCCTCCATTCGCCCCAACTTCTCCAGGATCATGCCGCGGTAGAGGTGACCGGTCGCGCTCCAGGAATCGAGCCGGAGCAAGCGGTCGATATCGGCGAGGGCCAGTTGGTAGTTTCCCAACTGAAGTTGGGCGTAGCCGCGCTCCAGGAGCGCCGCCGCGTCGTCCGCATCGAGCTTCAAGGCCTCCCCGGCGTCCTTGACGGCTCCGTGGTAGTTCTTGAGCTTGTTGGAGATCAACGCCCGCAAGGCCCAGGCCCGCGCGTCATTGCGATCGGCCTCGATGGCCCGCGTCGCATCGAGCAGGGCGCCCGTAAGATTCCCCACCTTGACCTTCCCGGCCGCCTGCAGCCGCAGGGGGCCGGTCGTAGACAGCCGGCCGGGAGGCGCGGCGGTCGGGAAGGACTCCGTGAGACGGCGCGGCTCCGCGCGCCCGACCGCGCCCACGGCAGACGACTCGGAGGCTGCGAGGCGCCCGCCGACGAAGCCGGGCAAACGGCCCTTGTTTCCGGCCTTCCCCACCGCCGTGGCGAGGTAGCGCGCGACCGAGCCGGCCAGCTCGTTGCCGGGGTCGCGTTCGAGCGCCTTGCGGGCGTCGGCCAAAGCCTCCGGGCCGCGCCCCCCATGGGCTCTTAAGTAGGATCGCAGGGCCAGGGCCTGCGGGTTGTCCGGGTTGCTTTCGAGCGCGCGATCCACGACCCGCTGCGAGTCGAGGGGACTCCCCGCCCTCAAATACCACTCGCCGACCTCCGCCAGGGCCTTATCGTCATTGGGGGTTTTCTCCTGGATCGCGCGCTCCTGATTCCGGGCCTCGCGGACCAGCGACACGGCGTCCGCCTTCTCCGGCTTGGACTCCCGGCCTGGAGGTTGGGCAATTCGAACCTGGGCCGCCTTTTTCCACTCATTCACCTCGGACTGCCCCGGCAGCCACCCGAGGTGCGGCTCGATGCTGATGACCTTGTTTTCACCGCCCGCAAGCTCCTGCGCCCTGATGACCCGCACAGCCATTAAGAGGTCGAATGTTCCCTCCCAGGACTTGAGAGCGGCTGAGACCTCCGGCTCGCTTCTCGCTTTCTCGAGGCGGGTCTTCACGAGCTTCAGCGCCTCCTCATTCGCCGCGCTGCAAGCCCGTCGCAACGGCGAAACATCGGCGTGCTCACAGCCAAGGATAGTCACGTTACACCGCTCCTGGACTCTCTCGTATTCCGCCATGGTGCAGTCGACGGCGCGCGCCGGCGCCGCCGCCGCCCAGAGCAGGACAAGGAGCCGGAACATACCCCCATTGTAACCCCGGTTTGGCGCGCTTTCAAGGACCTGCGCCCCCACTAATTGGAAGCGCAGGTCAAGGGATGTTTTGCAGGACCCTTTCCAGCGCCGCCCGCCGCTCCGGGCCGCTCGGATGCGTGGCCCAGTAGTCGCCGAGCGCATCCGCGGCCACGGCGACGGGATCGCCGGTGCGGGGCCGCGCTTGCGTCCGGCCCTGGTGGAGGACTTCCAAGACTTCGAGCCCGGCGGCGGGACGCAGGTCGGCTTCGAAGAGCATCTTCGCGGCCAGCGCGTCGGCTTCCATCTCCTCGGTCTCGCTGAAAGACAACGCCAACAAGTTTCGGACGAGCTGCATGGCGCCTCCCAGCGGGACGCCCCAGCGCCGCAGTCCCTCGCGGTAGCGGACCTTGTTGGCTACATGGCCCAGTTCGGCATGGGCCAACTCGTGGCCGAGCACGAAAGACACCCGGCCGGGGTCGCGCCCCAAGGCCGAGATCAGCCCTTCCGATATGATCACGTAGCCGCCGGGCAGGGCGTGGGCGAAGTGCCCGGACGACGGAACGACCCGGTAAATATAACGCCCGGCGTAGCGCCGGACCAAGGGGGACCGTTCCAGCCGCCGCCCCAACTCCTCGATCCACGGATCGGGGGCCGCGCCGCGCGCCTCCAGATACTTCATCGCCTCGGCCCCCGCGGCGCGCTCCTCTTCGGGCCCGAGCGGCGAGAGACGCGACCCGGCGCGCTCGAGTTGGCGGATATGCTCCTGCCCGATCCTCAAGACCGGCACCAGGCTCTCCCGGGCGCGGACTTCGCGGCGGGCCAGGATCACCGCGACCGTCCCGGAGGCGGCGATCAGCGCGATCAGCATGCTATGGCGCATGGCGGGCCTCCCGCTCCCGGCGGCCCGCGTAGAGCCACGAGGAACCCACCATCAAAAGTCCCAGCACCGCGAAGCTAAGCACCCGGTAGGGCAAGGCCAGGCCCGTGAGATCCCGGAAGAGGGCCTTGAGCACGCAGAGAATGAGCAAGGCCAGACCCGGGAGACGCAGGGGCTTGGAATCAAGCCACAACCCCGGAGTCAGGTAGCCGACTCCGATGAGGCCCCAGGCGATGGTGATGAGCGCGCCGTCGGCCTCCTTGGCGACCAGCAGGGCCAGGAGCTTGAGGCTCAAGGCCGCGGCCAGGTAGTGGCCGCGCCTCTCTTCCCTCGCCTCGGCGTCATCTTGCGCCCAGCCGGTGAAAACTAGCGGGACGAGCAGGGCCAGCGCCGAGCCGCAGTAGACCGCGAGCTCCCCGATGGAAAGGACCGCGCCCAGGGCGGCGGGCTGCAGGTAATAGGAGATCACTCCCTCCACCACGGTGGCCAAAGTCATCGCCACGGAGGCGGTGCGCAGACTCGAGCCCGCGTCTCCCCGCCGCCGGCCCGCGGCCAGGAAAACCAGGCTCGTCAGGCTCCAGAGCGGCAGGCGCAGGCGCGGCCCGCACTCCGCGTATATCCAGCAACCCGCGACCGCGGCCAGAAGCCAGGCCTGCGCCCGCCGCCAGCCCGCGAGCTCCCAGCCCAGCAGAGTTCCCTGAGGAGCGGCGGCGGCCGTGGTGAGACGGAGGTAGGAGGCGGCAAGACACAGGCTCACCAGCCCGCGGGGCGTGAGCGGTCCCAGCACTGGCGCGTTGGCCCCGTAGTCGAGGAAGAAGCTATAGATCCCCGCGGCCGTCTGTACCAGGACGGCCTGCCGCAGGAGCGCCCCTTGACCCGCGGGGCCGGCCAGCTCCAGGATGAGGCCCAATCCCATGGCCGCGACGCAGAAGGCGGGGGGCTCAAGCCCCGTCCAGAGCGACATCAGGAGCATGCCCAGGCCCGCCACAAGATGGGCCCCGGTCTCCGCTCCCGGCGCGGATCGCATGTGGGAGCGCGCCCAGGCCAGGCCGTAGGCCGCGGCCCCCGACCAGGCCAGAGCCAGCGCGGCCAGCCCGCGGCCTTCACCGATCGTCCCTTGATGGCCCCAAGCCCACACCGCGGCTAGGCCGGAGAGGGCTATTCCGTAGCGCTCCAGGCTGGCCCGTCCCGACCAGAGCCCCGAGCTCGAAAGCGCCGATGCCGCCAGGACCAAGCCCCAGAGCTGTGCGGGTACCGAGGGCAGTTTCAACGCTCCCACCGCGGCGACTATGGCGGCAAGCAGGCTTTGAATCTCGGGCAAGGCGCGCCCCGGCGCGCCGGGTCCCGCCAACGAGCTTCCCAACCCCAAAACCGAGGCCACACCCAGCAGGATGATCCCGGCGCCCGGAGCCTGTGTTGCCGAGACTTGGGCGCAGGCCGCGGCGGCGTAGAGTATCCCCGCCAAGGACAGCGCGGCGTCGGCGGTCTTTGATTCCCGCATACGCTGAGAGGAACCGCAGAGCCACACCGTGACGGCCTGCACGCAGGTCGTGATGGCCAGCGAGGTCCACAGGTCGGCGACGGGCGCCCGAGTCCCGGCCGCGATCAAGGATCCCAGAACCGGCATGGAGTCGATGTAGAACCCGGCGAGATTGGCCGCGGCCACGCCCGGCGAGTCCAGGCGGCGCGAGAGCCAAGCACCCGACACGGCCAGCAGACCGCACACCGTCAGAGTCTCGACCCCCAGATGCGTCACGCCGAACACGAAGTACGCGGTGCTGAGGGCAAAGACCGTCAGCACCCGCGAACCCAGCGCCGAGGCGTGGGATATCATGCCGGCCGCGGCGGCCATCAAAAGGACCAGCTCCAGGCGAGAGCTCGCGATCACTTTGGATTGAGGAACGTAATGCGCGGCGAAGACCGTGTAGTAAGCCAGGACCCAGCCGCCTCCAATGAGGGCCAGACTCAGGGGCGCGAAGCCCGGCCGGCCGCGCAGCCGCTGTCCCCCCCCGAGCAGGGCGCCGGCGGTGGCAAAACCCAACGCCAGCCGTCCCCACGGCCCTAAGGCGCCCGCCGTGTACTTAAGGAAGAAGGCCCCTCCCAGCACGAGCAAGACGATCCCCGCTCCGCTGAGCAGTCTCTCTCCCACGATCCGCTCCGGTCCCTGCTCGCGGACGAGCGCGGCCATGCCCACCGCCCAGGCGCGCAGACGCGCCCAAATTCCCGGCTCCGGCTCCTTGCGGACCGCCGGCGGCGGGGCCATTGGCGGAACCTCTTTCTTCACCGGCTTGGGATCAGGCGCGACAGGTTCCGGGTGGGCGGCGAGTGGAATGGAAAAGATGGGAGTCGCCGGAGACTCGATCGTCGGGACGCGCTTCTCGGGAAAGCCGGTCGCTTCGCCCGCGGCCTTTTGCGCCAGGACGCGGTTCTCGATGCGCAAGTCCTCCATCTGGGACCTGAGCGCCTCGACCTGCCTTCTCAGCTCCATCGTGGCCTCGTCCGCCATGTTCGATCCTCCGTGGTTCCCGTCGAACTCTGGAGGTCAATTTTTATGCCGATGGTGCCGATGGGGCCAGGTCTCAACATTCAACACATTCGATGAATGTGATGAATACCGGGCTTATTTCATCGCTCCGAGAAAAGTTCGGGGCCTCACGATCGGAATGTCGCGAAAAGACCCCAGGGCGAGCGGGTGCTTGTCCCCGCTTACGATAAACTCCGCCTTGCCTGCCAGAGCGCGTTCCAAGAATTTATTGTCCGACGGGTCGGCCGCAACGTCGCGGACCTGAACTCCGGGCGACAGCATCTCCGTCCGCTTGCGATCGGCGAAGAGCGCCTCCAGAAGATCGGCGTCCTCATCTGCAGCAAGGACATCCCGCCGGTACGGGTTCACGGCCGGCCCTCGGTGCCAGGCATGCGGAACTCCGCCCGGGCGGAGTCCACCGGCACCCGCAGAAAACTCCGGCCTCCTCGACGGCCTAGCCGCATCGATGGAGGCAGCCATACACCCCGGCGGCCGGCTTGGCGCCAATGCTGCCGGCCCGGGCATCCGCCGTGGAGCGCATGCGCCGCGATGCGCTATAATACGCGAGCGGAATCCTCGCCGACACGGGCAAGAATATGGCACGGCCGGAGACAAAGTTCATCGCCTTGATGGGCCTTCTGGCCCTCTTTATGGCCTGGAAGCCTCCCCGGGGCTTCGCCCAAGAATACGAGTCCATTACGGACCTTTACAGCGAGGGATGGCGTTCGCTCTTGGCGCTGCGCTTGGAACCCGCCGCGAAGTCGCTCAGCCGCGCCGTGGAGGCGGCCCGAGCCGCGAAGCAGGCTCCGCTGGACGGCCACACGGCCTGGGACCTGGCTAGACCCTTCGCGGCCCTGGCCCAACTGCGCGTCATCCAGGGCAGGCTCGCTGAAGCGGAGACGCTCCAAAACGAAGCCCTCGCCTGCCTCGGGACAGTTTCCGACCCGGAGCAACTCCCGCACCACTACCGGAGATTCTATTGGAGCGCCCGGATAGAATTGGGGATCATCCTCTTCCTCCGCGGCCGGTATTCCCGGGCCGAGGCGGCGCTCCACGAGGCCGTGGGGCAAGCCCCCTCCTTGCATCCGATCCTGTTCGACAGCGAGGAGGAGTGGTCGGCCCAGGCCCACTTGGCCGATATCTCAGCCATTCGAGGGCGGCGCGGCGCGGCGGAGAGGATCTATGGTGAAACCGTGGGCCATTGCGGGAAGTACTTGGACGGCGACGGGTCATACCGGGACCCGGCCCTCCTGTGGAGGGTTTGTCCCATCTTCCTATTCCATGCGGGGAAATGGCATCAACGCGCCGGCAGGCAGGATGCCGCCAAGTCCTTGTATGTGCGCGCCTTCGCGGCCCTGAAAGCCGACCAGGTCGCCGACGACACCGAGCGCTTCGTGGACCAGCCCCATAAGGAAGCGCGAAGGCACGACTATCTGGGCCGGCTTTACCGGGCCGTGCCCTCGGCCGACTCGGGGGGATCGGCGGAAAGGCATTTGGCCAGGGCCCTGACCCTTTACGAGCGCGCCTACGGCCCCGGCAACTGGCTCGCGTCCGAGGCCATGCGCCACTACGCCCTTGTTCTTCTCGACAAGGGAAAAGCGCAGGACGCCGAGACTTGGCTGGGCGCGGCCCTCAAGTCCAGGACCGCTGCCCTCGGGCCCCTCCACCCAGCCGTGGCCCAGGTCCTCGAGGATTTGGCCCGCGCCACGCGCCGGGCAGGCCGCGCCCGAGAGGCCGATGAGATGGAAGCCGCAGGCGCAAGGATTCGCCGCGGGCATTCCAAGCAGGAAGGATACAACGCCCAAGATTGGGGTCCTTAAACTGGCCCCCCGAGCCTGACTAGAAATCCTTGGGCAATTCCTTCAGGGACACGGCGTCGCCGTCCAGGAGGACAAGGATGCGCTCGAGGAGGTTCTCGAGCTGGCGGACGTTGCCGGGCCACGGGGCCGCGCAGAGCCGCTTCATGACCGCGGGGTCGACGGACGGACGCGGGCGGGCGTTTTTCTCGGCCAAGCGCGCCAGAAAAAAGTCCACGAGTTCCGGGATGTCGTCGCGCCGGTCCCGGAGGGGCGGCAGGGGGATGGGAACCACGTTGAGGCGGTAGTACAGGTCCTCCCGGAAACGGCGGTCGGCGACTTCCTTCTGGAGGTCGCGGTGCGTGGCCGCCACGATGCGCACGTCCGCGGCCCGCGGGGCGGCGCCCCCCACCCGGTCGAACTCCCCGCTCTGGAGGACCCGCAGGAGCTTGACCTGCATGGCGGGCGACATCTCCCCCACCTCGTCTAGAAATATCGTGCCTCCGTCGGCGAGCTCGAAGCGTCCGGGCTTGTCGCGCACCGCGCCGGTGAAAGCGCCTTTCTCGTAGCCGAAAAGCTCGGCTTCCAAGAGATCCTCCGGGATGGCGCCGCAATGCACCTTCACGAAGGCCCCCTCCCGCCGGGGGGAAGCCTGGTGGATCGCCGCGGCCACGAGCTCCTTGCCCGTGCCGGTCTCGCCCAAGATGAGCACCGTGGCCTCCGCGGGGCCGGCCTTGCGCACCAGCCTCTCGACCTCGGCCATGGGCGCGCTGCGGCCCACCAAGGGCCAGCCCTCGGCATGGCCCACCCATTCGCTGCCTTCGCGGCTGGATGCCGTCAGAGCCCGGGACACCACGCTCTTAAGCTCCGTGAAATCCAGGGGCTTGACGAGGAAGTCCCGGGCCCCGGCCTTCATGGCCGCCACCGCGACCTCGATGGTGCCGAAGGCCGTCATTAAAAGGGTCGGAAGACCCGGGCGACGCTGTTTGAACTTCTTGAGAAGGGAAAGACCATCGGCGCCCGGCAGCTTGAGGTCGCAAAGAGCAAGATCTGGGCCCTCGTCGAGGGCCCGGCAGGCCTCGTCGGCGTCCCGGGCCAGAAGGACGCGGTAACCCTGCTCCTCCAGAAAACCCTTGAGGACCCTCCGGATCGAGGACTCGTCATCAACGACGAGGATCAAAGGAGAGCTCGCCATGGCCGACTCTACAAAACTGGAAGCTCGACCACAAAGCGCGTGCCGCGGGGAAGGCGCTCGGCCCAGACCCGGCCGCCGTAAAGCTCGGCCAGCCGGCGCACCGTAGCCAAACCCAGTCCCGTGCCCCCGGGGCTGGCCGTGGAGAAGGGCGTGAATAGCCTCGGCAGGACCTCCGCCGCGATGCCCGGGCCGTTGTCGGAAACGCTGATCAGTCCAAGGCCGCCCTCCCTCGACACCTGGATCCGGACCAGAGGCTCGGCAGTCCCGTCCGAGGCCGCGGCGCGCATGGCGTTCTTGACCAGATTGAGGAGAATCTGCTGGCAATGCGCCGGAGACACGCCCAACTCCAAGGGAGAGCCTTCGGACTCCAGGCGAAGGCCCCGGGGCAGGGTCGGCCGGAGGAGCTTTTCGAGCCTCTCCCACACCTCCTTCCACTGGCATTTGCCGCGCCGGGGTTGGGCCGAGGAGTAGTCGAGGAGCTCGGTCAGGGTCCCGTTGAGCCGGTCCACCTCGTCCCGGAGTATGCCCAGGAACTCGTCGCGCTTGGCCGTCGCGATGTTTAGTTGAAGAATCTCAACGGCGCCTAGAATCGCGCTGAGCGGATTGCGAACCTCGTGGGCGATTCCCGCGGCCAAGGTCCCCAGTTGAGCCAAGCGGTCGGCGTGAAGGACTTCCTCGCGGAGCTTGACGGCGTGCACGGCGCGGCCTAGGGCCAGGCCCAAGCGCCGCAGCCAGCGCACGGCCGCCAAGTCGTAATACCCCTCCACCGGCTTCTCGACCAGGAGCGCCCCGGCGAGTTCCCCCTCACGGATGATCGGCGATACGGCTTCGGCACCCAATTGCCGCAAGGCCTCCGCGAGCTCCATCTCCGCCGGGCTCTCGCTCCGGGCCAGGACTTGAAGGGTATGCACCGCGGGATCGGCGGCGAGGAACTGCCGCACGATCTCCGGGAGGGGCTCCCCCCCCTCCACGCCGCGCAGCTCCCGGGAGGACCATTGCACGCGGGCTCCGGCCGACCACGCCGAGCGCACCGCCTCCGCCGCGGCCACAGCCGCGGCGGCGAGGCTCGACGCGCCCTCCAGCCTCGCTTCGAACTCTTCCAGCACCCTCTCTCGCCGGGTCTGAACGACCAGGAAGCGCCGCGTGAACTCCAGGTTGAGCCGCCGCCACACCTCCGGCAGGAGCGCGACCAGCGCCAGGCTCACCAGGAAGAAATTCAGGAACAACTGGCCTTCGACGCGCCGCGTGAGCCAGGCCAGACCCGTCAGCAAGCCGCCCAAAGCCAGCGAGACCGCGATCAAGGCCGCCGCCTGGCGCAAAGCCGACCTCAGATCCAGGAGGTGATGTCGCCCGATGGCCAGCAGGACCAGCACCGAGTAGGCCATCAGCGAGACATTCGCCAGGTTCATCTCGGCGTACCCGTAATAGCGCAGGAAATCGGTGTGCCCGCCGACCGCCGCGATCAAAGACGCCGCGAAGCTGTAGGCCCGGCGGTTTCTTTCATCTCCCGGCGGGCTGGCGCGCCAATGGTTGAACAGCAGGACCAGCGCCATCCCGAAAACCGGCGCCCCCGCCAGCACGAAGGCGGCCCGGTAGCGGTCGAGCCCGATCACGCCGCCCCACAAAAGACCGAGGGCGAGGAGTCCCGCCGCGAACAGCGGCCAGGTCCTCCACCGCCGCTTGCTTTCCGGCAGGCCGGTGAAGCTCCATACGAAGGAGAGCGCCGCGGCCGGCAGCCAGGAGAGCGGGGTGAAGAGCATCTTCATCCAGAAGGGATCGAGAAACTCGGGCCAGGCGCGGACGTAGGCCAGGCTCCAGAAGGAGAAGGAGATTCCCAGGACCGCGAGGCTCCGGTACACCGCCCGGTCCCGGCGGCGGACCAGAGCCAGGGCGCCGATGATCCCGTTGAGCGCGGCCGAGGCCAGGGCGACCGCGATCGCCCAACTCATGTTCGGCCCTTGGCCGGCGAGGGGCCGCAATGACCTCCACCGCTGGAGGCAAGCCCCGGCTTCAATCTCCCGCCTCGGCGCCGCGGCGTCCCTTCGAGCCCAATCCCAGGTCCTTGCGGTACTGGGCCACGGACCGGCGCGAGAGATGGATGCGGTGCCGGCGGGCGAGCTCCGCGCGCAGGCCCTCGTCGGAGAGCTCGGGCTTCTCGCGCGCCAGGACCTCGAACTTCGCCAGCCCGACCGCCTTGCCGCTGGGCATGAGGGCCTTCATCGGGACCTCCGTTCCCCACGGGAGCTCCACGCATTTGTTCGAAATGAGGCGGTTGAGGGCGCTCGGATCAACCCCCAGGGCCGTCGCCAGGGACTTCTGGGTCACGGGCTGGCGCGCGTCGGGCTCGCCGGAGATCAAGAAGTGAGCTTGTATCCGCACCAAGGTTTCCAGCAGGCGGTGCAGGGTCGTGCGCCTGAAATCCATCAGACCGACACGCCGGGCGAAGGAGGCCACCTTGTTCCGGCGCGCGGCCTCGAGCGAGCCCAGATAGACGTTGAGCCGGTCGTTGTCAACCCGGAAGGCCGAGCGCCAAGTCTCCCGGTTGAAGAACTCCAGACGCGGGACGCCGCCATGGACCGCGATGCCCGCCACCGCGCTGAAGACCTTGACCGGGGCCGCCGGCCGGGGAGACTGGAATTCGGAGCGCACGTAGAGCGCGTTCATGAACTCCATCAGCCGCGCCGTCTCGGCCGCCGTCAGGCCGCAGGCCTGGGCGCGCTCGCCGTCCTTGTACTCGTCTCCCTTGACGAAGAATTTTTCAAACCGCTCGCGGCCGACCTTTTCGATGAGCTTGACCACATCCGAGCGGCCGTCCAGCAAGTCCCCCAGGCCCTCGCCCGCGGGGGCCAGGTCGCGCCCGGCCATCAGGCGCGCGCGGAAGTAAGCGGCGGGGAAAGCGTTCCGCACCACCGCCCCCGCCCGCCGCAGGTCCTCGAAGAGCGGGTCGCCCCGCAAGCCCTCTTCGTCCTTGGCCGCCTCCTCCTCGCGCATGCCGAGCAGCCTCGCGAGCTTGAGGCGTCCGAGGAGTCGGGCGCGGGTTTGAAGGGCCAGTCGCGGCATAGGTGATTCTACGAAAGTCGGCGGGGGTCGATGGTGCAACTCCCGCGCGGCAGCCGCCCCGCCGAAGCCCCTGCCCCCGAATGAAGCCCGGCTTCATATAAACCGCCTAACTCAGCCTCCCCCCTTCTGGAGCGATCGTTCCAATCGGACGTCCCCCTCGGCCCACGCGCGGGCATCGCCGGGCTGGTATCTTCTAAGGAGGCGCATGGAGGCGGCATGATCCGATCGAGGCTAGCGGCGGCAGTCCTGCTTTGGGTCGCGGCGGGGGGCCCGGCCGCGGCCGCCCCGGAAGTTTGGACGGCCGATGGGCTAGGCCAGCTCTTCGACGGCAGCGTCCAACGGCGCAACACCAGCGCGTCCCCGGTCTCCGCGGCCAACCACGCGTCGCCCGCTAAACAACCTGTTCCAGAACCCGCGGCCGCGGCACCCGGCACGGCCGATCCCAAGCGTGCCGCCTCGGGAACCCAGGAGCCTCCCCCTCCGGACGGCGACAAGCCCGCCACCCCCCGCACCATCGTCATCCCCATCGAGGACAGCGACTGGACGCAGGTGGGACAGGTCTCCGACGCCCTCTCCCCCGCCAATCCCTCCGCCCGCGAAAAGACGGACTTCTGGGACAAGCTGCGCAACCAGTCCCTGTGGAGCGACTTGTCCGACGAACTCTGCCGGGAAGCCAAGATCCCCCTCAAGTACCGCCTGCGGGCCGGCGACTACGGCTCGATCGCGCCGGAGTTCACGCGCTACCTGCGCACCGGCGTCGACGGCCGGGTCAACCTCATCGACCGCGCCACCTTGGGCCTCAACATGGGCTACGGGCGCAGTGTCTTTTCCTTCGG
Source organism: uncultured Elusimicrobia bacterium (assembly GCA_964374095.1). GTDB lineage: Bacteria > Elusimicrobiota > Elusimicrobia > UBA1565 > UBA9628 > CAYJXJ01. The sequence continues at coordinate 8,351 of CAYJXJ010000074.1, read as the reverse complement.
CGACGGAAGTTCCCTCTCGCTTTATTTCGGAACGCACCTCGAGGGGGTCTCCATGGTGATCCGGCCCTTGAAGACCAAACGCTACTGCAAGGAACTCGACGAACTCATCGACCTGCGCGACATCAAGGCCGTCCTGCCCCTCGACGCCGACCGCTTCGCGGCCATGCAGGAAGGCGAGATCTGGAACCTGCCGATCCGTTTCAGCGCCAACGTCGGGGCGGGCGTAGGGTTCGCGCCCGGCAGCGTGCCGCTTTCGGTCTCCTTCGGCTACTCCCGCCAGGGCTCCAACAGCGTCTCCCTGCGCCGCCTGGACGCCAAGACCCTGCGCCTGCGCGTGCGCATCGACTATATGCGGGCCTACGGCCCGAGCGGCGGGCTCGTCTACTCGGTCTACGGCTCGGAGTTCGAGCAGTTCCGCAACGACGGCAGGGACCTCTTCACGGACGGGGTCGGGGACCTCACCGGTAAATTCGCATTTAAGGAAGTGAACCGGCAACTGGGCCGGCAGTTCGAGCGCTACCTGGTGGCGCGTCTCACCTGGATGGCGCAGTGGTTCAAGGAAGACCACGCCGTGATCGAATATCTCCTGGACCCCGGCGACAAAGCGGCGATGAAGGCCCTCGAGGACCTGCTCGCGGGAGGCAACATCGACGTGCTCGACACCTTGGGCAAGATGAGCCGGGAGGCCGGCTCGGCCTTTCTGCATCTGGAAGAAATGAACCGCAAGGCCGAGGCTCTTCAAGAGGCCTACGCCAAGGCCTTCGAAGGGATCGCGGGCGCGGCGCGCACCTTCGTAGGCGCGGAGCGGGTCACGGGCTTTCTGACCTCGATCCGTCTCAAGATCCCGCTCCTGGCCGACCTCAACTGGGGCTGGGGAGACCGGGAGGAGAAGGTCTCGATCATGGACGACGACGGCGGGGAGTACCGGATCTACCGGGCCCATAGCGAGTCCACGGCTAAGACGCTCGATCTGCCCTTCGTAGGCGCGATCATCAACTACAACACCCGCCGCAGCGTCATGTCCTATACCCACAGTCCCGGCAACGACAAGGCCTCCCCCCCGACCATCGTCTACGTCCACCAGGAAGGCTACACCAACCAACAGGAGCCCTCCGCCCGGAGCCTGATCCTCAAGGCGGATTCCATCATGAGGCTCGCCGGCGTCCGCGGCAGGGGCGAGAACTCCAAAGCCGGATTGCCGGTGGAGAAGATCTTTCCCGCGGCCCCCACACCCCCCGCCTCCTCCGGAAGCGGCGACCGAACGCCCTACGGGGCCAGGGTCGCCGAAACACATGAGACTTTTTACCGCCGCGGGGCCGCGGCCTTCACCATGATCCTGGGCGAAAAGGCGATCGCGGATATTCTAAGCGCCTCCGCGCCCGACGTGGTGCGGGCCTACGTCCTGGCCTACGACCACTGGGACAAGGCGACGCTGAGGGCGGTGCTCGCCAAGGGCCGCATGCTCCGCGACGGGACAGTCGAGTACGGCGAATCCGACATTGAGGTCTCCGGCACGGATGAACGCCGCGAGGAGCACAACCGCCTGCGCGACAACGTCCGGATCAACTTCCACTACGCCAAGAAATTGGCCCAGCGCCTGGCCGAGATCCGGCGCATGCGGCCCACGGGCAACGCCGCCGGCCAGGCCCCCGCCCGCCGGCAGACCGAGGCCATTCGGGACCTCATCGCCGGATCGGTGGGGTGGGGCCTCTCCTACGAGGACATCATGCGCATACTCGTCCAGCTGACCGACGCCAAGAACATATCCGCGGAGTTCATCGTCTCGGCTCAGCCGTATGATAAGAAGGACCCCAAGCGCGAGGGGCGCTACCTCCTCCACCGCGGCTTCGATGAGGACCCCCAGCTGCGGCGCCTCTCGGAGACCATCGGCCGGTTCGCGGGCCCGTCCCAGCACTCGGACTGAGCGGGGCCTGGCGCGGGCGGTGGCCATTGTGGTTCGATGGTCGCACTCATGGGCATCCGCCTCCTCGTCGGCCTCGCGCTCCGCCTGTCCGCATCCCCCGCCCGGGCCGATGAATGGCGTCTCATGGGCGCGCGCGCCATGGGCCTGGGGGGAGCGGGGGTCGCCGCGGCCGAGGGACCGGCGGCCGTCTACTGGAACCCGGCGGCCCTTGGCCTCGCGGGCCCCGCCTACGGATTTGAGCTTCCCATCGGCGTCCACTTCGCCCTGACCGGCTCCGGGCTCGAGGAGGCCAAAAACCTCCCCAACCTGCGCCATTGCACCAACCTCGCCTGCCTGGCCCAGATCGACGCCAACCTCTCAAAGCTCAACGCGCCCGGCAACGGCCTGCGGCTGGGGGTGGACGCGGGCGCGCAGACTAAGATCAGACGCGCCACGGTATTTAGCAACACCTTCATCGACATGGGCGCGGTTCCCTTCGCGGATCTCATCAACGTCTCCCAGGGGGCCATCGACAACAATATCAACTCCTCCAAGCTGGTCATCCGGGGAAGGCAAACGCTCGAGCTGGGGACGGGCTATGGACGCGAGCTTCCTGTCGCGCCCGGCCTGCTGATCGGCGCCAACCTCAAGCTCCTGCGCGTCCAGGCGGGTTTCTCGGAGTTCTTCATCCTTCGCAACACCAACGATAACTTGAACATGCTCGCCAAGCTCAAGGAAGGCTCCAAGACCAGCTACAATATCGGCCTCGATTTCGGCGCCCTTTGGGACATCGATCGAAGCTTCGAAGACATCCGGTGGCGTCCCCGTTTAGGACTGGTCGCGCGCAACGTCAACAATCCCGGGTTCAAGCATCCCGACCCGGCCGTGATGGCCGGTTTCTCGGAGCGCTTCGCCCTTACCCCGCAGGTCCGCCTGGGCGCGTCGATCCGCCCGCTCTCCTGGTGGCTTCTGGCCGCGGACGCGGACATGACCCGGAACTTCACCATGATCGACGGCATCCGCAGCCGGCAATTCAGCGTGGGGACCGAGATCACCCTCTTCAACCGCCGGACTTTCAGCATTCCACTGCGCCTGGGCTTCACCCGCAATCTGGAGGAAACCAGCGCCGGCAGCCTCCGGACTCTAGGCCTGGGACTGAGGCTCTGGGGCGCCAGCGTCGACGCCGCCTTCGCGATCAGCCGCCGGAGCGTGACGACCGAAAGCCAGGGGCGCCAGAACCGGATTCCCCGCGAGGCCTTCGCCGCGTTTCAGGCCGGCCTGCGCTTCGGTCCCTTTCCACCATCTTTGGAAGGGACCGCCCCTTCCAAATCGCCGCTCACCTCCAGCGATGGAGGCAGCTCGGCAAGTCCCGGCATAGGTCCTTGAGCCCAGAACCGGCATTCCCGGACAGCCCATGAAGTTGCAAGCCCGTGGGTGTATCATGTGCCCATCGGCATGGGTCTCCACCGGCCTGTCCTGGCGTCGCTCGTCGTCGCCAATTTATTGACCGCCGCTCCCGCGGCGGCCGAAATCTGGTCCTTCGACAGGCTGGGGCGCCTCTTCGACGGCAGCGCCTTCCGACAAGGGACGGCGGCGCCGGTCCAGGCCGAACCCCCGTCACGCGCGCCGGGCCGCCTGCCCGCGCCGGAGCCGCCGACCCCGCCCGACCCCGGCGGTCCGGGAGTCGTACCGCCCCCCCCCGATCCGTCCCAGGCCAAGGAGCCGCCGCCCCCGGGCGACGGCCAGGCCGTCCGCGCCGAACCCGTCCCGCCCGCCGCGCCGGCCGCCAGCACGCCGACGGTCATCACCCCCATCCCCAACAGCGACTGGCTCCAGCTCGGCACCGTCGCCGACTCGATCTCCGAGACCAACCCCTCGGCGCGCGAAAAAATCGACTTCTGGGACAAACTGCGCAACCAGGGCTTCTGGCACGATATCGCCAACACGCTTTGTAAGGAAGCCCAAATCCCCATCAAGTACAGCCTCAAGCTCGGGGAGTTCGCCGAGATCCGCCCCGAGATCAAGCGCTTCCTTAAAACCGGCCACGACGGCCGCATGATACTCGTTGACGCCGTGCGCCTCAACGTGGGCTTGGGCTACTCCAAGCCCCTGGGCGAGATCGTCGAGGACGCCGGGGTCGGGATGTGGGTGGGGACCGACCTTGAGGGTCTCTCCATGGTCACGCGGCAGCTGGAGGGAAAGAAGGCCTGCAAGGAGATCGACGAGCTCATCGACCTCCGCGAATTCAAGACCGTCCTCCCCTTCAAGGCGGGCCGCTTCGCGGCCATGCAGGACGGCGAGATTTGGAACCTCCCCCTGCGCATGCGCGCGGGCTTCTCGATCGGGGCCGGGGGCTCGCCCGTCACGAACATGCCCGTCTCGGTCTCCTTCGGCTACTCGCGCGAGGGCGGCTCGGCCGTCTCCCTGCGCCGCCTGGACCGAAATCATTTGCGCATGCGCCTGCGCATCGACTACATGAAAGTCTGGGGACCCAGCGGCGGGCTGGTGTACTCGATCCTGGGTTCGGAGTGGGAGGCCCTGCGCACGGGCGGGAAGGATGCGATGGAGAAGGTCATGGGCGATCTTGTCGGCAGTCTCGTCGGCAGGGGCATCGACCGCATACTCAACCGCGCGGTCCAACGCTACCTCACCGCCCAGATCAATTGGATCGCGCAGTGGTCGCGCGAGGACCACGCCATGATCGAGTTCATACTCGATCCCAACGATCCCAAGCAGATGAAAGCCTTGGAAGAGCTCCTCGCCGGGGGCGACATCACCATACTCGACACCCTCGGCAAAATGGGCAAGCTCGCCGGGGAGTCCTTCCTCCATACCGAACAACTGCACCGGAAGCTCAAGGAGCTCAAGAAGCGGTATGGCGAGACCTTGAACGCCATGGAGGACGCCACGCGCAGTTTCGCGGGAACGCAGCGGATCAACGGCTTCCTGGGCTCCTTTCGGGTCAAGATCCCCCTATTGGCCGACCTCTCCTGGGCCTCCGGACGGCGCGACGAGCAGATGCATCTCTTCGACGACACGGGAGGGCAGATCTGGGCCTACCGCACGCACAAAGAGTCGACCAACGGCTTTTTCGACATCCCCTTCCTCGGACGCCTCATCAACAACAACGAACGCAAAAGCGTCACGGCCTACACCTACGCCGACGCGGACGGCAAGGCCACGGCCCCGGCGCTGGTCTTCGTCCATCAGGCGGGCTACACCAATATCGCCGAGGGCGGCGCCCGGGACCTCGCCGTGACCTCCAGCCGCATCATGAGCCTGGCCGGGACCCGCGGCCGCGGCGAAAACACGCGGGCGGCCCTGCCCCTGGATACGGTCTTTCCCCTCCAGCCCCCGCCGCCCGAGCCTAGGAACCGCCACCGCCGTCACGACGACCCCTTCGGCGACCGGCCGCCCAGCCCCACCTTCCGGCGGGGCATGGGGGCCTTCACCCTGGTTTTTGGCGAAAGGGCCATCGACGAGATCGTGATGTCCCCGGCCGAGGACGTGGTGCGGGCCTACGTCCAGATGACCGACCCCTCGGACCGCCGCCGCCTTGGGAAGGTCCTTGAGCAGGGGGAAATCCTGCCCGACGGCACGGTCAAGTACGACTACCGCAAGATCTTCGGCTGGGACCATTATGATATGCGCGGGCGAGCCGACGAACAACGCCAGTCCCTCAGCTCCACCCTCAATTGGGCCAAGAAGCTGGCCGCCAAGCTGCGCGACATCGCCGCCATCCGCCACCACGGTTCAGCCGATGCGGAGGAGGCGCGGGCGCAATCCGAAGCCCTCCGCGACCTCCTGCGCCACTCCGGGAAATACGGCCTGGCCTACGAGGAGATGATGGGCGTGCTCGTCCAGCTCACCGACCCCGGCAACATCTCGGCCGAGTTCATCGTGGCCGCCGAGCCCTACGACAAGAAGAACGGCAAGAAGGTCGAGGGCCGCTACCTCTACCGGCGCGGACTCGACGAGGACCCCTCGGTCCGGCGCTTGGCCGAGACCACCGCCCGCTTCGGCCGCCCCTCCGAATACACGGACTAGCCGCAGGCCGCCGCGGGTTTGCTACCATCCCCTCAATGATGAAGTCGCATGTAATGACCCTGCCGGCGGCATTGATCTTCGCCCTGGCGCTCCCGGGGCCGGCCGCGGCCTGGGGCCCGCGCGCGGTCTGGAAAATCGAGGGGCGGGAGGCTCTTTGCCTCAGCATCACCCCCGACGGGAAGTTCGCGGTCTCGGGCAGCGCCGACGGTACGCTCCGACTCTGGGATGTGGCGGCGGGAAGCGCCACCGCCGTCTGGGGCGCCCATGAAGAGGCGGTGGTCGGACTGGGGGCGTTTCCCGACGGCACCCGCCTGATATCCGCCGGCCGGGAAGGCGCGGTGAAGATCTGGGATCTGCGCGCCCGCAAGCACGTCGCCAGCTTCCAGGCGCACGAGGGAGGCCTCACCGCCATGGCCCTCTCCCGCGACGGCGCCCTCTTGGCCACCGCGAGCCGCGCCGGCACCCGGCGGTTGTGGGACCTCTCCAGGCGCGCCCGTTAGCGTCGTTGCCCGGCATAGGCCGGGCGTCCATCGTCTCGGCCGCGTTTTCGCCCGATGGCCGCTCCCTTCTGGCGGCCGGAGAGGACGGGACCGCGCGCATCTGCGAGGCGGGTGCGGCGAGCGGGGGGTGCTACGCCTATTCGGTGTGCGGCGCCGCGGTTTCGGCCTACCTGCCCAACGGCCTCGGCATTTTGAGCGGCTGCAAGGACGCCACGCTCGTGCTATGGGCACCGGCCGAACGGCTGGAGCGGATCGTGCTCCGCGGGCACGCCGGTCGCGTCACGGCCGTCGCGGTTTCAACCGACGCCGGGACGGCCCTCACCGGCGCGGCCGACGACACCGTCCGGCTGTGGGACCTCGCCGGCCGCCGCCTCCTGGCGACGTGGGAAGGCCATCAGGGCGGAGTATCCGCCGTCGCCTTTTCTCCTGATGGGCGATGGGGGCTCTCCACCGGGCAAGACCGCACGGTCAAGCTCTGGGACGTCGCAGCCGAAATCGCCCGGGTCCGGGACTTCGAGTTCGGCCGCCGCTTGGCTTCCGAGGGGAAATTCGTCGCGGCCAAGGAGGTCCTGGCGCGGGCCGTTTCCGCCGATCCGGACGACGCCGAAAGCCGCAACTGGCTCGCCTCGGTCCAGCAAGACCTGCAGGAGCACGCCGACGCCGTGGCAACCCTGCGCGCCATCCCCGCCGACAAGCGCCAACTCACCTGGAACTACGTCCTCGGCCGAAGCCTCTTCGAGTTGGGCAGGCTCGACGAGGCGCGCGGCGCTCTGGAAGCGGCCGCCAGGGAACCCCCGGGCCGCAACCGCGGCATCGACCGCGGCGAGGTCATCCGGCGCTTCCTCTCCAAACTCGACGTCTTCGGCCGCGCCCTGGCCGACGGCCAGGCCCACCTGGAGTCCGGACGCCCGGCCGAGGCGGTGGCGTCGCTGGAATCCGCCCTCGGGGAGCTCGACAACGCCCAGGCCCGCGCCATGCTTGAGACCGCCCGCGCCCGGCTCGCGGCCCACCGCAAACGGCGGCGCGCCCTCTGGGCCTGGCTCGCCGCGGCCCTGGCCGCGGCCGCGGCCGGCGGCTGGGGATGGTCCGCGCGACGGCGCCGGACCCGGCGCATCGCGGGAGCGCGGGACGATCTGGCCTGGAAAATCCGCGCCATGGTCGCCGGACTTGGGGGAGGGTCGGCGACCGCCCATGAAAGGCTGACGGGAGCTCCCCCCGCCGCGGCCGGGGGCTCGCTCGATGAGCTGCGCGGTCTCTACGAACGCTTCCAGTCCTTGGGCGGGGATCCCTCCACCCTCGGCGCCGAGGAGCTCTACTACATCCACCACGGCAAGCGCCTGCAGCAGTCGTCCATCCCGGAGGCCGAGCGCGCCGACGCGGCCCAGGCCCTCATGGAGGCGGGCCGCGACCAGGAGGCCCTCACGACGCTCACCGAAGGCCGCGCCGCCATGGGCGCGCGCGACTACTCCCTGGCCCTGCGCCTGGCCGCCCGGCTGGGGGATTTCAATTTGGCGGCGAGGGTCTTTGACGGCCTGTCCAAGACCATCCCCGCCGCCGCCTCTCCCGAGCTGTACTACTCATTCGCCCTCGTCTGCGAGCGCCACGCCCGGCTCAACGAAGCCCGGGCCGCGTACTGGCAGATCTCCCAAACGACCCCCGGCTACCGCGACTGCGGCCAGCGGCTCAAGCAGCTCGAGTCTCTCTCGGTCCGGGAGCGGACGATCGCCTCGGCCCTGGCCCGCGGCACTCCCCTGCCGCCCGTCGCCGGGCGCTTCCAGGTCCGCGGGCTCCTCGGGATCGGCCCCCCCGGCATCACCCAGCGGGCGAGCGTGGGCCCCGGTCCCGAACTCGCCCAGAAAGTTTTGGGAGAACCCCAGCCGCAGGCCTCCCAACCCAGGCAG
>CAYJXJ010000073.1:0-21090 GCA_964374095.1 uncultured Elusimicrobia bacterium | reverse complement strand
AGTTCCCGGACTTTTCAGGCCGCCAGGGTGTATGGCTGCCTCCACCGGTGGAGGGTGGCCGTCGCGGGGGCCGGAGTTTTCCGCGGGTGCCGGTGTGGAGCGACAAAGTCTTGACGCCGCGGGGTTAGCGACGGGCCTTCAGCATGGCCAGATACTTCGCGGCGTCGGCGTGGGCGGGATCCAACCGCAAAGCCGCCGTCAACTCACGCTCCACCGCCCCCCAGTCCCGGTTCCAGTAGAGGACCGCGAGGTTGTAGTGGGTCTGCGCCAGCGGCGCCCGGGCCAAGGACTCCCGGTAGAGTTTCTCCGCGGCGTCCCGGTCCCCGCGCCGCTCCGCCAGCACCCCGAGGTGCATCCGCGCCTCGGCGGCGCCGCGGGCCAAATCCTGCTTGAGGTTGGGGAGGGAATGGTACTCCTCGGTCAGCCGCCGCATGCGCTCATGCACCGCGACGGCCAACTCATAGTAGCGCTGGGCATCCTCCAACCGTCCCGCGGTAAACATTAGATAGCCCAACAAGACGGCAGGCTCCGGGAAAACCCACTGCATCCCCCAGGCCCGCAGCAACTCGGGCCCGGCCGCCTCCGCGGCCCCCGCGCGGGAAAGCTCCGAGGCCCGGGCGTAAAGGGCGCGGGCGTAGTCGGCGATGAGATCCGAGGTGAAGAAATCGGGCTGGTCTTCGTAGCGGTAGTCCCCGCGCAGGGCCGCGAGTTTCCACAGGGCGGGCGTCAGGTCCCAATCGCCGCCGGCCGCCGGACCGAGCGCCCCGACCAACCCGCGCTGCCGCCGCGCAACGGCGTCGGGCGGGACCTCCGCGTCCGGGGTGGCGAAGACGGGAGCATTCTCTTGAACGAAGCCCTTCCATTGCAAGGCATCGCGCAGCGGCCTCAAGCGAAGACCGAGGTCGCGCCGCGCCCACCCCTTCTGGTACCAAGGACTGCCGGCCAAGCCTTGGGCGACCACCCGCACGTCGGGACGCCACTCATGCAGGACCTGAAAGTGCCAAAGGGTGTAGAGTTGGACGTCCTTCTTGGCGACTAGGACGCCGCCTTGCGGGACGGAGCGGAGTATGTTACGGGCATAATCGTAGGTGAACATGTGGTTGCGCCTCTGCATGCGCGGCCATCGCCCCTGAGCAAACGGAACGGCAATAATGGCCGCGGCGGCTAACGCCGCCGCGGCCGGCGGCACGGCGCCGAGCGCCCCCAGACCTTCCGCGGCAAAAAAGACGAGGATCAGGTCCGACAAAAGGTAGTGGGGTTCGACGATGGCCGCGGCGTGCGGGTTGGGCGGCATGTTGGCCAGATACAAAAAGACGGGTCCACTCCACCACCACGCCGCGGCCAGGGCCAGGCCGCGGCCAGGGTCTTTCCTGGCCGCCGACCACACGCCCATCGCCACAGCCGCAAGCCCAACCCCAAAAAATCCCTCCCAGAGGTGAGCCCCGTACATCTTCACATTGGCCCGCCATAATTCCCCGGGCGCGTAACTCTTCGAGAGCAAATCCAGGGTGCCGCCGTAGCGGGTGCGAAGCACACTCTCGACGAAATTGGAGAGGGTGGCGGGATGGTTCCAGTCCAGCCAGGGGCCGGTCGCGGACCGCAACGGGAGAAATAGGTAGACGCCCAGGCCCAGCAATCCCCAGCCCAGACTGCGCGCGCCCCAAGCCCAACCTCGCCCGGGCACTCCCAGCCACAACAGGGTCCCCGCGGCAAGCACGGCGACGAGCAGGTTCGAGCCGGTCAGAACCACAAGCACGGGCGCGGCGATGAGAGCCGCCGCGGCCCACAGCCCCGCCCGCCGCGGATTCCACGCGGGGGAAGAAAGCGCTAAGCATAGTAAGCCGGGCGCCCACAGCACCAGATCCAGGCGGTTGGTCAGGAGAAACCCGTAGAGAAAGCACCAGAAGTACCACAGCCTGCCCGCGCCGTACTCCCGGACGCGCCACGCAAGGCCCAGGAGGCACGCGGCCCCCAGCATCCAGAGGCTATACATCTCCGGCACCAGGGCCACGGACCAGAAGGTCGGATTGAGGGCCAGCAGGGCCGCGGCTCCCAGCCCCGCGGCCCATCCCCAGCGCGCCGCCGTCAGCCCGCAGACGACGGCGGCGGCCAGAGCTCCCGCCGCGGCCGATAAGAGTCCCATCCGGTAGCCGGGATTGCCGATGGGGACCAACTGCGCGAGATGTCCCAGGAGGATGTAGAGGGGATAGCCGGTCGGGTGGGAGACTCCCAAGGTGGCGGCGCTCGCCGTCATCTCGCCCGCGTCGCGGTAGGGCGCCAGGGCGGGGGGAAGTCCGGCCAGGTAGAGGCCGAAAACCGCCGCGAAGACGATGACGGGCAGCCTCATCTGGTGATACCGCTGTCGAATACCGCGCCCCAAGCCGGCATGGTATGGATGCCACGGCTACCTCCACCGCTGGAGGTAGCCGTGGCATGCGTGCCCATTATCATTTCCCGCTCCGGCGCCGGGCTTCGTCGCGGAACTTTCTAGCGTCTTGGTTCTCGGGCGACAAGGCGACGAGACGCTCGAAGGCTCCGGCCGCCTCGCCCCAACGCCGGCGCTCCCAATGCAGCGACCCCAGGTTGTGCCAGGCGAGCGCCGAGCGCGGATCCAGCGCCACCGCCCGCTCGAACTCGTCTTGGGCCGCGTCCAGACGGCCCTGGCGCTGGAGCACGGCGCCCAGATTGAGGACGCGCCCCGCGTCCCGCGGCTCCCACCGCAAGGCCGCGCGGTAGCCGGACTCGGCCAGGGTTAGGTCCTTGGCCTGCAGCGCGTCATAGGCCAGCAAATCGGCCTCATGGGACGCGGCCCCGGGCAGCCAAAGCGCGTCCGGCGCCAGGGCCATGGCCTGGCGCAGGCGCCGGAGCGCGTCCTCGCCCCGCCCCTCCCGGGCGTCGGCGACCGCCCGCATGAATGGATAGAACGCCGCCAACGCGCGGTCGCGGTAATGGCGCCGGAGACGGTCCTCATCCCAGCGCCGCGCATAGACTTCCCAGGGATCCGCCCGCGGCGCTTTCCCGCCCTCCGGGATCGCCCGGCGCACCAAGCCTTCCGGAATCAGGGCAACGCCGTCGATGAGAGTTCCCCGCAGCGTGCTGTAATAGACCGGCCGCTCGCCAAGCATGCTCGATTCGATCTCCCGGCGCCTGCGGTCTTTTTCCCGGCGGCCGGCCCAGCGGAAATCCTGCCCATAGGCCCCGCGGAACACCAAGCCGGCCCGGTCCTGGAGGAGCACATCGGGACGGCGGCGCTCCGCGAAGGCCAGATGCGCGAGAGTATAGAAGGTGTCGTCGCCGCCGTCGATGAAGAGCGCCGCGTCGCGGGGCAGGGAACGGAGTATGTTCCGGCCGTAGTCATAGGCCGCGAAATCCGCTCTCACGTGCCACTCCCGCCAGTGGACGCCGCGCTCGACGCAAACCAGCAGGAGGAGGGCGGCGGCGGCCCCGGACCTCCAACGCGCCAGCGCCTCGGCCGCGGCCGCGGCGAAGAAGGCGAGCCCCATCCAGGCCGCCGGATAAAAGCGCTCGAGCGCATAGCTCGTCTGCGGGTCGGAGGGAGCGTTTGCCAGGAACAGAAAGAACGGCCCGGCGCAGAAGGCGAGCAGGGCCGGGAATCGCCAAGAGACGCGCAGGCCAAGTCCCCTCCAGAGGAATGCCCCAACGGCCGCCGCCGCGCACGCAGCAAAGCCCAGACCGGCCGCGGTCTCGCGGGAGAAGCGGACGAGTTGTCCGAGCCTGCCGAGCGACCCCGCTGACCCTTCGACCGTCAACGAGAGGGATCCGTAATCGCTCCGGGTGAGGACGCGCGAAAACCTCGCGAGGCTGGTCGGATCTCCCCAGTCGAGGGGGGGGTCCTTCCATGAACGGATCGGCAGGAAGGCGTAGCACATCACTCCCGCCAATAGCAGCCCCGCTCCCCAGCACGCAGCCATCCGCGCGGGGCGAGGGCGCCGGTCCCAAGCCTCCCAGGCCAGCGCGGGGGCGGCCAAGAGGAGCGTGTGATGATTGGCCAACCCCAATCCCGCTATCAGACCCAGCCCGGCGAACCGGCGTTCCCCCCACGGACCGCCCGGGGCCAGCGCCAGCGCGCAAAGAGCGCCGATGCAGAGCCAATGCAGGCTGAAGACTTCGGTGGACGCCGCCGATGTCCTCCACGCGCTGGAGAGAGCCACGGGGAGCACGCCACCCGCGGCCGCGAGCGCCGATATGCCGACGTTTCGTATGGCGAGCCAAAGAAGGGCCAACGCCGCGGCCGAGCAGGCCGCCGACGCCAAATTGGTGCGGTAGGCCCACCCGCCGATACGGAGGATGGATCCGGCGGCCTTTCCCAGCAAAACATAGAGCGGGTAGCCCGGGGAATGCGGCAGGCCCAGCAGCGCAGCGGCGGAGGAGAGTTCCCCGGCGTCGCCGAACGTGATCGAAGGAGCCATGGACCAGACGCCGACGGCCAAGGCGGCCGCGAAGACCGCCCACGCCTCGCCCCTATTCGTGGCCCCTCCAACGCCGGATGGTCCATTCCAGGAGCAGGGCCGCGAGGGTCGCCCACAGCCAGGCCGGCGCCGCCGCCGGATGCAGGCGCCGGCTCGAACGGAATTCCTCGCGCGCCGGAGGAAGCCGCCCGAAAAGCTCTTCGGTCTTCGCGCCCCGCAGGGTCCCGGCCTTGCCGCCGCCGGCGCGGGCCGTTTTCTCGATCCACGCCCGATCCAACGGCGGTTCCTCGCCGGCCGGCTGCCAGAAGAAGCGCGCCTCATCCTCTCCCCATGACCTGCCGGCGCGCCGGGCGACGGCCTTGAGCCGGTGCGTCCCCTGTTGAAGGCCCGTGAGCTCCACGGCATAGGAGCCCGGCGCCCGGAGCTTCGGCCAGACCGCGCTCGCCGGACCCGAGGGGGGGGTCCAGATCACCGACAGGTCCAGCCCTTCGGCCGGGGCCGGACCGAAATTATCGTCGAAGACACGCACGGGGAAGGATGCCGGCTCGCGCGAGGGCAGCTTGTCGGGCACGGGCGAGAATTTGACCTTGGAGAGATCCAGGCTGCCGGTCAGGTAGCGGACCGCCCGCGACCAAAACTTCGAGTAGAAATTCCCGAGCCTCAGGTCTCCCGCGGCGCCCAGCCGCCACCTCCAGGTCGAATCCGTGCCGATCAGAAGCACTTTGCCCCGCCCGTAAGCCCGCAGGGCCACGACCGGCAGGGGCGCGCCCGATTCGGTCCTCTCGCTGGGATGGGTGACGAGCACCGAGGCGCCCTCGCGCACCGCGGCGAACCGGGCGAACCCCTCCAGGGGCGCGATTTCGGTCCAGGCGCGCCGGTTTTCCTCCGGGGAATCGAAGAGCGCGAGCAGGGGATGATCCGGTGAAACGGGCTTGGCCTGGAAGAGAGCCGGCTCAAAATCCGCCGGCGACGCCGAAAGGGCCACCGGGAAAACCTCCTCGAGGGGAGTGCCGCGGTAGCCGCCGTGGCCGAAGGCCTGTTCTCCGCCGATGACGAGAAGCGCCCCTCCCGCGGCGACGAAGCCCTTCAGCGCGTTGAGGTGCGTCACGGGGAGGTTGAACCGCCGGTATGAAAAGTTTTCCAAAATAAAGAGGTCGAACTGTGAAAGGCTCGATACGAATATTTCCTCCGCGGGGAAGGGAATCAACGAGAGCTCCCGGTCCGGGACCAATGCGACGCTCTCGGGATTTCGAAGGATCACAAAGGAGACCAGCTCATGGTTGGGGTCCGACTTGAGGAACTCGCGGAGGCTCGCGTACTCCGGGCTCGGACGGCCGGCGAGATACATGATCCGGTACTTCTGGCGGATGACCTCGACGCCGAATTCGCGCACGGCGAGGACCGCCCCTCCTTCCCGCCGCGCCTCGAGCCGGTAGCGCTCGCGCCCGAGCGATGCCGCCGTCGCGGTGAAGGTCGCGCGGAGCACGTCGTCTTCCCCGGCGGCCACGAGCAGCCGGGTGTCGATCTCCTTCCAGGCCCGGCCCTGCGGCGAGACCTCCTCCTTAAGGAAGCGAAGGCGCAGCCGGGCGCCGGAAATTCCGACGGCCTCCACGGCGGTCTCGACCGGAAACTTCGCGTGAAGGAAGGCGAAATCCGGCGGCTTGATCTCCACGAAGAAGACCCCCGCCCCGCGGCGCTCGGGCCCCACCCCCAAGACGTCGAGGGGCACGGCGAGCGCGGCCAGCGCCCGCTCGAGGTCCTCGGAGGGCACCGCGTTTCCGTCGGTCAGCAGCCAGACGCGGTCCGGACGGCGCCCCGGGTGTCCGGCCGCGTCCAGCAGCACGTCGGCGGCGTGAAACCCGGCATCCGAAGGCTTGACGTCGGCGAGACGGTCGAGCCCCCCGAGCCGCCGCGCCCGGTCCGAGGCGGAGAAGAGGCTCGCCTCCGCGCGCGCTGAAATCGCCTCCCGGTTCGAATGCAGCCAGCGCCGGGCGACCTCCAGCCGCGTGCCGCCGTCGCCGCGCGCCCGCATGGAGTGGCCCGTGTCCACGAGGATCCATAGCCCCGGCTTGGCGAGCACCGGCTCCGACAGCGAGACCACGGGTCCGGCCGCCGCGGCCGCCACGAGCAGCGCCGCCGAGAGCCGCAGGGCCGCGAGCGCCTTGGGCTGGGCGGTGAAAATTCCGAAGGCGATGGACGCCGCCGCCGCCAGAGCGGCGAGCCCCCACAGCACGGGGGCCGCCGAGAGTTCCACGGCCCAGTTCACGGCTCCCCCGATCTCAGCTTCTCAAGCAGGAAGGGCTGGTGGACGGCGTCGGTTTTGTACGTCCCGGTCAGGGAGAACATCAGGATGTTGAGAGCGAGTTTCCGGGCTTCGTGGCGCTGGGCCTCGCCGCCGGGAACGCACGGCAGCAGGGGCCGGCCCAAGGCGTCCTTGGCCCAGGCCCCGAGGATGTCGTTGCGGGAATAGAGGACCGCGGTCCGGCCGCCCCAGTCGAGTCCCTCGAGGGTAGGACGCAGGGCGACGCGGCCCGCGGCCTTGCGCAGGAGAAAAAAACTCTTGTAGACGGCATGATCCGGCTCCAGGGTCTTGAGCTCGGCCTCCGGGAACGTCTCCCGCAGAAGTTTGCGGGTCCAGCGGTCGAAGGCGCTGCCCGGCGACCCCGAGACATCTTCGATCCATATCATCCCGCCCGCCGAGAGAAAGCCCCGCAGGCGCTGCCTCTGCTCGGCCGGCAGGGCCGCCGGCCCCCCGCGGCCGGCCAGGACCACCAGGGGAGATTCCAGCAAGAGCGAGTCTTCAAGGACCAGCCCCCGCCGCTCGGGGTGGGTGAGGACGCTGGTCACCTTGCCGAAGAGTTCCAGGACGTCGCCATGGACGCCGGGGTAGGGGTCCCAGTCGGACCCGAGCTTGAGCTGCGACCAAACAAAACGGCCGGCAGGCGGGGCTTCGGCCGCGCCGACGCGTGACACGGCCGCCAGGAGCAGGAGAAGCATGCCCGCCGCCGTCCGCGCGGACGGGACCTCGAGGGCGGGGCCGGCCTTTCGCCGGGGCCAGGCCAGAAGCATCTCCAAGGCCAGCAGGACCGCGGCGGCTCCCAGGGCATGCCCCCGCAGGTCCCGGCCATAGGCCCAGAGGCGGAAGTCCTCGGGGAGCGAGTCGGGACGCAGCCCCCGCCACGCGGGCGCCTGGGCGGGCGCCAGGTCGCTCTCCCGGGCGCGGTCCAGGTTGACGGCGTAAACCCGCTCCCCGCCCCCTCCGTCCTCCTCGACCGAGTAGAGCCCCGGGGACAGGGTGTCCTGAAACTCGACCCGGCGGTCCCGCGGCCGAAGGTGGGTGCGGCGGCCATCCGGGGAGCGGACCGTCACGCGGGACGGCGCGGGCCGGTCGGACGGCCACGAAAGCCGGATCGGCTCGCCCACCGAGAGCTGGAGCGTCTCGGTCCGGGGGCCCGGCTCCGGCAGGAGTCCGGCGAGGGCGTCGCGCATGAAGGCCGCGAACAGCGGCTTGACCGCAAGATTGGTCCAGGACGCATCGAGCGCGAAGGCCGCGACCCCGACGCGCCCCGCGCCATGGCGTCCCGTGACCCAGAGCGGGGCTCCCGCCGCGGATCTGACGACGGCCTCGGCGCCGGGAGCGGCCGCGAGGGCCAGATGACGCCACACCGCGACCTGCGACGTGTCGTAGCCGCTCCAGGAGGAGCCGCCGCCCGCAAGCCCCCGGGGCCGCGGCGAGGTCGCCACGGGCCCCAGGCGGGCGGGCAGGAGGGCGGCGAGCGCCTCCCCCGAAACCGGCTCGCCGCCGCCCCCCGGAAACACCGCCAACGCCCCTCCGGCGCGCACGAAGCCGGCCAAGGCGGCGGCGGCCTGCGGCGCGATCAAGCGAAAATCCGCCAGGATCACCGCCTGGTAGGAGCTCAACGCCCCCGCCTCGAGGGCGCTCCATTCGGCGAAGACGCACTCGAAGTTCAGCAGACTGCCGCGCTCGCCCCCCAGCAGTCTCTGCAGGAAATACCCGCCCTGGGGCGCGCGCAAGAAGGACGGCTCCCCGTAAAGGCAGAGAATTTTCGGGACGGCGGCATGCCGCAGCGAGACGTGAAAATTGTCGTCCTCCGGCAGCGCGTCGGGCCCCAGGGATGCCGTCCCCCGCCAGGCGGGAGGGGAGAGGGGGGACGGCGGCAGCCGCAGGCCGACGGTCTCCGAGACGCCGGGGTTCGGCCGCAGAGACGCCGAGGAAGTCCGCCAGCTCCCGAGGCGAAGCGAAAGGGGAGTCGCCGCGGGGGCTTGGCCGGCGGAGGCGACCTCGAACTCCAACTCGGGCTGGCGCGGCGAACTCCGGGCGGAGGGCCGGGCGGCCGCGATCCAGCCGTTTGCCGGAGTCTCCTCCCAATCGAGGTTGGCCACGATCACGCCCGGGGCGGGCGCCGGCAGCGGCCCGCGGACTGCGTGAGCCGCCCCGTCCGAGAGCAGGAGCACGACCCCGCGCCGCCCGGACCCCGCGGGACCGCGGGCGGCCAGGAGGGCGTAGGCGGCCTTCAGCGCCGGAGCGTAGTCCGTCCCCCGATGGCCCGGGACCGCCCGGCGCAGTTCCGCCGACGCCTCGGCGGGAGTCGCCCACCGCGCCGCGCGACCCTCGGTCTCGAGCCGGTCCGAGAACGCCGCCACGGCCACCCGGTCCCCGGGAGCCAGGCCGGAGAGCAGGCGCTCCGCGGCGGCCGCCGCGGTCTCCAGGCGCGTCTTGCCCAGGCGCCGGCAGCCCATCGAATATGAAACGTCGACAAGCAGCGCCAGGTCGAGCGTCCCGGCCGCCGCGGCGGCGCCCTCGGGCGCCGCGACCGGACCGGCATAAGCCGATACGAGCGCCGCCACGATAAGGGAACGGCATGCGGCCAGAAGCCAGGACCGGAGACGCCGGCGGGGCCGAGCCTGGGATTCGGCGGCGCGGATCAGACGCAGTTCGCTGAAACGAATCCGGCGCGCCGGCCTCAGGGACAGAAGGTGGAGAAGGATCGGCGCGAGCGCCAGTCCGAGGGCGGCCAGGAGCGCCGGGTGGGCGAAGCTCATGCCCTCGTCAAGGAGTCGGCGCGAGGAAACGCTTCAGCGCCAGATCCCATGGGACATCGGTCATGGCCGCGGCATAGGGTATTTCGCAACGATGGCAGGTGGTCTCGTAAAGTCGCCGCCGCCGCTCGAATTCCTGGCGATAGGCCCAACGTATGGAGTCGGCGTCCGTGGCCAAGAGCGAGCCGTCCTCCAAGTCCTCGAAGACCACCGCCCCCGCCGCGGGCCCGAGGTCGCGCTCGGCCGCATCGAGCGTCTGCAGGGCCATCATATCATGTCCCCGGGCTCGCAGGGCGCGCAAGACGCCCGCGACCTCCTGGGCGGGCCCCGCGAGATCGCTCACCACGATGAGCGCCGAACGCCGCGGCGCCCGATCGCCGACGGCGCGCAGGGCCGCGGGCAGGTCGCTGGCGCCCGCGGGGACGCCGCGCCAAAGGGCCGCGTCCATCACCTCCAGTTGGCTGAGCTTGGAGCGCGGGGGGATGAACTCGAGTAGACGATCGGAGAACGTGACCAGCCCCACGGCGTCCCCGGGACGCACGACGAGATAGGCCAGGGCCATCGCCAGCCGGCACGCCAGCTCCCACTTGGAAGGCGCGTCTCCGAAAGCCATGGAGCCGGATGCATCCACCGCCACGAGCACCCGCATGAGGCTCTCCTGGGTGTACTCGCGGACGTAGAACCGGTCCTGGCGGGCGAAAACCTTCCAATCCAGAGCCCGCGGCTCATCGCCCGGGACATAAGGCCGATGTTCGGAGAAATCGCGCGAGAACCCCCGGAGCCTGCCGCGATGGCGGCCGCCCGGGGCCGGAGCCGCGGCGCGCCTCATGAGGGGAAGGTCCAACCCCCGGAGCTTGGCGATGGCCAGGGGGTCCAGAAACTTCACGACTGGGCGTGCGGCAAAGCCTCCAGCACCTTTACCACAAGTTCGTCCGGACGCATGCCGTCGGCTTCCGCCTGGAAGTTGAGCACCACCCGGTGGCGCAGCACCGGCTTGGCCACGGCGATCACGTCGTCGATGGTGGCCGCCAGGCGCCCCGCCAACAAGGCCTTGGCCTTGGCGCCGACGACCAGCGCCTGGCTCGCTCTCGGACCGGCGCCCCAGGCGACCCAGCGCCGCACGAAGTCCGGAGCCCCTCCCTCCGGGCGCGTCGAGCGGACCAGCCGCACCGCGAAATCGACGGCCGAAGGCGCGACCGGAACCCGGCGGACCAGTTCCTGCAGGGACCGCACCTCCGCGCCGCTGAGCGCTTTCTCGAGCTTCACCTCGCGCGAACCCGTGGTCTCGAGGACGATGCGCCGCTCCTCCTCCTCGCTCGGATAGGACATGGCGATCTGCAGGAAGAAGCGGTCCAGCTGGGCCTCCGGAAGCGGGTAGGTCCCCTCCGCCTCGATGGGGTTCTGGGTGGCCATGACGAAGAACGGCAGGGGCAAAGGCCGCGTCGCCCCGGCCGAGGTGACTTGGTATTCCTGCATCGCCTGCAGGAGCGCCGCCTGGGTCTTGGGAGGCGTGCGGTTGATCTCGTCGGCCAGTATCATGTTGGCGAAGACCGGACCCGGCATGAATCTGAAGAAGCGCTGGCGAGACTCGGGATCCTCCTGCAGGATCTCGGAGCCGGTGATGTCGGAGGGCATCAGGTCGGGGGTGAACTGGATCCGGGAGAACTCCAACTCCAGGATTTGGGAGAGGCTCGAGACCAGGAGGGTCTTGGCCAGACCCGGCACCCCTTGAAGGAGGCAGTGCCCGCGGGCGAAAAGGGCGATGAGCACCTCCTCGATCACCGACTCCTGGCCGACGATGATCCCGCGCAGCTGGCGCAGGATCGCCTCGCGGGCCTCGGCGAGCCGCTTGGCCATCCCCACGTCGTCGGCGGTTCCGGCATGCTTGGTCATGGTTCTCTTTCAGTATCCTTCGGAATCGAACCATTCCCTTCGGTCATGGTTTTCCTCCTGTGTTCCTATTATACATTCATACGAAACCCAACACCGGCGCCTAATCAACTGGAAGCGCCGGGCGCCTCCGGGCGGTCATTCCTCACGCGCGCCCCGCCGCCGCCAACCCGCCACCAGCCAAAGCCCCACCGCGACGGCCAGCACCCCGGCCGAAGCCGCGGCGAGCCCCCACCGCTCCCGCTCGACCCCAAGCCGCGGGGTGGCGGCCACGATGCGCTTGTCGGCCTGAGGCCCAAGGCTCAGGGGGCCCAAGGACTGCACGAGGAGGTCGCCGGCACGCGGGCCCGCCGCCCAAAGTGAGTAGCCCCAGTAGCCCCAGGGCATGAACCCCGCCGCGACCTCTCCGGCGCCCCGGGGGCCTGAGAGCCTGGCCGAGGCGTGGAGGACCTCCGGACCGGCGGCGGTCTTGAATATTCGAACGCGTGAGAGGCTCGCCGCCTCGATTCCATCGACCGTCCGCAGCATATACTCGACGATCCGGGACTCCTCCCGGACGTCGGTCCCGGTTTCGGCCAATTTCTTGACGGTCAAGAGGCCCTCTCGAGTCTGGACGACGGCCACGATCCCCTGCGATTTCTCCTTCGCCCCCACCGGCCTCAACCACATTCCTTCCGGCAGGGAGAATTCGAGCTGGCCATCCGAACTGGGCCCGCGGCGCTCCAATCGGGTTGCGGCCTCTTCGGGACGCGCGGTCCGCATCGATTGCAGGATGGACGGCAAGAGGGTTTCCGGCACCGCGCTGGTGAGGCTGGCCAGCATGAGCGCGCCGCGAAACTCGACGATCGCCATGGCCATCCGCGGCTTGCCGTCCAAATCCACATCGAGGACGTGCGCCGTCAGGTCATTCTTGGTCTGGATCGTCCGCAGTTCCCGGCGGGGGGAATAACCCAGCGCGGTGCGGCGATTGATGCCCGAGAGGACGTCGAGCAAGAGGGCCTTCCTGGCGGATCGCGTGGCCAATCCTCCCGGTTTCATCCGGGCCAAGACGAAAGAGCCCCCCCCGGGGCCGTCGATCGTGGCGATCACGTCGGGGTGCGGGCGCTTGGCGGTCGCGTCTTCCCACCCGGCGGGCGGGTCGACGACGACCGCGACATCCCCCGCCGCGGCGGCGGCCGCCATGGCGGCCAATAGACGGAGCATAGCCTCTAAGTGTAACAGCCCTCCGCCCGCCGCGCAAGGCTTCCATCCCCCGCCGGGATTTGACATAATCGGAGGTCGACCCATGGCGGCACCGGGATTCCACATCGGCGTCAAGGACATCATCGTCTCCGGAGGGCCTACGCTGGCCTTCCTGGCCGCGCTGTCGGTCTATGCCGTGGCCCTCATGGCCGAACGGTGGCGCTTCCACCGCAAGGCGATCGGCGGGATGGCCGCCTTCGCGGACCGCATCCGCCTCATCCTCCAGGCCGGCGACCTCAATGAGGCCCTCGCCGCCTGCCGCCACCACCGGGGACTGGCCGCCTCCGTCGTCATGGCCACGCTCATCGGCTCGACGAACCGCGACGACCGGCGCCGCGCCGCCGACAGGGCCATCACCCGCGCCGCGGCGGAACTCAATAGCGGCCTGACCACCATCGGGACCGTGGCCAGCGTCGCCCCCTTCATCGGCCTTTTCGGGACCGTGATCGGGGTGATGCGCGCCTTCAAGGACCTGGCCGCGGCGGCCGGCGCCGGGCCGGGCGTGGTCGCGGTGGGCATTTCCGAAGCGCTCGTCTGCACCGCCGCCGGCCTCTTCGTCGCCATCCCCGCGGTGGCGGCCTACAACCACTTCAGCCACCGGACCGAGCGCTTCTCCGAGGAAATGAGCCTGCTCGCCGACGAACTCCTCGACAAGCTCGCCGAGAAAGCCGCGCGCTAGACGCCCATGCTCGCCCCCCGGCGCCGACGGCCGATCGTCGAGATGAACCTCATCCCCCTCATCGACGTCTCCTTGATCCTGGTGATCATCTTCATGGTCCTGACGCCGATCCTCGTGCAGTCGCAGCTGACCGTCAAGCTGCCCAAGGCCGACACGGGCCAAGCCGCCGCCAACCCGGAAACGGTCACGGTTCAGATCGACCGCCGCGGGACGCTCGTCATCGAGGGATCCCCCGTCCGCTGGGACAAGCTCGAGCGCGAGCTTGTGCTGCGCCTGGGCCGGTCGGCGGGTAAGAGCCTCCTCGTCCAGTCCGACCGCAGGGTGCCGGTCGAGAAGGTCGTCGCGGTCCTCGACGCCGCCAAAAAGCTCGGGGTCGGCAGGCTCGGCATCGGGGTCACTTCCGAACCCGTCCCGTGACCGCGGTGCCTGACGGGGGATGCCGGGGATGAGGCCTTACCTCGCCGGGTCGCTGGCTTTCCATGCCCTCGTCGCGGCCGCGGCCGCCGGAGCCATCGCGGGCCGCTCCGCGGCAAAGACCGATGTCTACACCATCGATTTCATCGGGCCATCCGCGATACAAGTGGCGGCGACGAAGGCTGGCGCGCCGACGTCCTCGAAGGACGGCCCTTCTCCTCTCCCGGAGAGGGCCCCATCCGATGAAATCGTCATCCCCAAAAAACGGCGGGGTCCCTTGCCCCGCCCGAGCCTGCTGGGCCGCGAGACCCTCGCGCCGGCCCCGGAGCCCACCCAGACCACGATCGGCCCGCCCGCCGACGCGGCTCCGGCGGCGCCCGGGGCGCCGGGCTCCCCGGGCGCCGCCGGAGTCTTCGCGGAGCTTCCCAACTTTCCCTACCCCTGGTACATCAGCCAGATCCGCGCCTCCCTCTGGGCCCGCTGGTCCCAGCGGATGCCCCGCGAGGCCTCCGAGTCGGTCGTGCAATTCTCGATCCTGCCGGACGGCCGCATCGTCGACCTTCGCATTGAATCCTCCTCGGGAGATGCGGGCTACGACCTGACCGCCCTGACCGCGGCCCAGGACGCCGCGCCGTTCCCGCCCTTGCCCCGTGAATTCACGGAGCCCTTCCTCAAGGTCCACGTGACGCTCAAGAGCCGCTGATGTCCTTGGCGCGGACGCTCGCGCTGGGCGGGATGATTTATGCCTTCTTCCTCCTCGGCTTCCCGGACTGGAAGGGGCCCCTTCACCATGTCCTTCACACCGCGGTCGTCTGCGGCGGGGCGCTCGGCACGTCCTACTTCCTCCACGCCCTCCGAGTGTCCTCTCTAGTCGTCACGGTGATCTACGAGCTGGGCTTTGGCCTCGCGCTCTTCCTATATTTCTTCTATGGCTTCCCCCAACGCTCGGGAAAGACGCCGGTGGAATTGCTGGCCTCCGGCCACCGGCCCGATCGCGCGGCGGCGCGAAAGGGTCTTGAGCGTCTCAAGATCGACGAAAATTCCCCGGCGGGAAGGCTGATGGCGGGGCTGTTTCCGGAGGGACGCTAGGGCTAGGCCGTCTTGAGCGCGTCGGCCACTTTGGCCAGCAGCTTCTCCATGTTGTAGGGCTTGAGGATATAGCCCGCGGCCCCGGCTTCAAAGGCCGCCTCGACCTCTTTGGTCAGGCTCTCGGAAGTCAGCATGATGACCTTGATGGACCTGAGCCGGGGGCTTGCCTTGACCAGGCGGAGCACGTCGAGGCCGCCCATGTTGGGCATGTGCATGTCGAGAAGCATGAGGTCGTAGGTCCTCTGGCGCAAGGCCTGGATGGCGACCTTTCCGTCGCTGGCCGAGTCGACGGAATGCTTATTCTCGAGCAGGACTTCCTTAAGGAGTTCCCGGAGGGGTTCGTTGTCATCAACGACCAGGATGCGCGACACGGAGGGATTCTACAATTCCTGCGGGCCGGGCGCCAATTTGCGATAATAAAATTGTGGGCCGATCAAAATTCGATCCGGACGCCTTCACCCGCGAGAGCCGCGGGAACTGGGACCAGGCCTCGCGGTCCTACGAAGCCCTGAGCTCGCGGCTCTTCGGTCCGATGACCCGGAAATTCATCCGCTTCTCGGGAGTCCAAACGGGCCAACGCGTTCTGGACGTCGCCTGCGGCCCGGGGACGGCCTCGCTTCCCGCGGCCCGCGCCGTCGGCCCGAAAGGGCGCGTTCTCGGCGTCGATCTATCGCCCGCCATGACGCGCCTGGCGGCCGCGCGGAGCCGGCGGGCCGGCCTGGGCCGGGCGCGCTTCAAAGTCATGGACGCTCAAGAACTGCCCCTTCCTCCCCGGTCCTTCGACGCCGCGATCTGCCAACTCGGCCTCATGCTCTTCGCCAGGCCGGACCGGGCTCTGGCGCGCATGCGGCGGGTCTGCAGGCCGGGGGCGACGGTCACGGCCTTGGTCCAGGGACGGGCGCGGCGCATGGTGTTTACGAGCCTTCCCCTCATGACCGTCCTGCGCCACGCCCCCGAACTCCGGGTCCCGGGGGCCCCCACCCTCTACTCCTTCGGCGCTCCCGGCGTTTTGGCCGAAGCCTTCCGGCAAGCCGGCCTGGCCCGAGTCCGAGTCCGCCGGCTTGCCGGAGCCTTTGCCTTCCGTTCGGAACGCGAATACTGGCGCGGCATCGCGCTCGGGGGAGGGCGGCTGCGGTCCTTCCTGGCCTCCCTGCCCACAGAGAAGCGCGCCGCCATCGAGACCGAGGTCTTGGCGCGGGCCCGCGCCTACCGGCGCGGGGGCGCGTTGAAAATCCCCTTCGAGATGGTCATGGCCCGCGGGCGGGTGGCCTAGTTCATGCACGAAATTTCGGCCGCCGGTTTTCTGGCCAACCTCGTCGTCATCCTCCTGAGCGCCAAGCTATTGGGAGAATTCGCCGAGCGCCTGGGCCAACCGGCGGTCCTCGGAGAGCTTCTCGGCGGCGTGCTACTGGGATTCGGACTGTTCCCGTTCTTCGACCCCCAAGATCCCGCGCTCACCCTCATGGCGGAGTTCGGCGTGGTCCTGCTCCTCTTTCAGACCGGCATCGAGAGCGACCTGGACCGCCTGCTGCGGTTCGGGCCGGCCTCCCTGGCGGTCGCCGTGGTCGGGGTGGCGCTGCCCTTCGCCCTCGGCTGGGCGGCCATGACCGGGATGGAGCAAGGGGGGATGCGGGCGGTTTTCGTGGGCGCGGCCATGACCGCCACCTCGGTGGGCATCACCGCGCGGGTGCTCTCCGACCTCGGGCGCCTGGAAACGCCGGAGGCCCAGATCGTCCTGGGCGCGGCGGTCATCGACGACATCATCGGCATCGTCATCCTCTCCGCGGTCCAGGGGATGGCATTGTCGGGGGACTTCTCGGCCGGAGGAACTCTCCGCGTCGGTCTGATGGCGGCCGGATTCCTCGCGGCGGCGCTCGTGATCGGGCCCGCTGTCTCGACACGGCTGGTCAAGGTCGTGGAACGTATGCGGGTGCGCGGCGTGCTCATCGTCGCCGCGGTGTGCTTCGCCTTCGCGATGTCGCTCTTGGCCCGCGCCGCCGGGACCGCGCTCATCGTGGGCGCCTTCACCGCGGGAATACTGCTGGCCCGCACGGACCGCAAGGTGGACATCGACGGGGGCCTCAAACCCTTGGCCGATGTGTTCGTTCCCATCTTTTTCGTCATGATCGGCGCCAAGGTCCAATTCGGAGTCTTTAACCCCTTGGTCCCCGGCAACCGACCCCTGCTGCTGCTGACGCTGGTTCTCATCGTCCTGGCCGTGGCGGGCAAGCTCGCCAGCGGCTGGGCCGCGCGGGGCCAGGGCCTCAACCGCCTGGGCATCGGCGTCGGGATGATCCCCCGCGGCGAGGTCGGCCTCATCTTCGCCCAGATCGGCCTCTCCTCCGGGGTCATCGGCCCGGGGCTCTACGCCGCCATCGTCGGAATGGTCGTCGCGACCACCTTCGTCGCCCCGCCCCTTCTCAAGCTCGTCTTCTCTCCCGTCACCCATGCCCGCCAACCATCCCCCCCTTGACCCCGAGCCGGGTTGGACCGAGGTCCACCCTTTTCCGTTCATGGAGGCGCGCCGCACCTTCACGGGGGCGCAGTCGGACCCGGACCTGCTGACCCTCCGCTACTTCCGCCGGCCCGACGGCGAGCTCGCGGCCAAGGTCTGGTTCGGGCCGCTCGCCGAGGGGGCCCCGGGACGCACCCACGGCGGGGGGGTGCTTACCGTGCTCGACGAGGCCATGGGCGCCGCGGCCTGGGTCCGGGGCTGGTGGGTGCTGACGGTCCGCATGAGCACGACCTTCCGCAAGGGAGTCCCTACGGAAACCGCGATGACCGTGGAGACCCGGGTCGGCGAGCCGGAACGCCTGATCAAGGCCGGGGCCCGGCTGCTCGACGCCTCGGGAATCGTTTACGCGGAGTCCGAGGGCGTGTTCGCGCGCCTGAGCCCCTCGCAGATGCGCGAGGTCTTCGGGGATCAGGCCGGGCGGTCGACGTAATCGGATTTTGGTATGATATGCCTATTCCAGACAGGGAGGCAAGCCATGGCCATCAAGGGTGTCGCGGGACGTTCGAAAAGGACCAAAGCCGAGGTTCAAGACGAATTTGAAAAGATAAAGGAGCACGCCGAGCTGGAGAAGGCCGAATTCAATCCCAAGACCGCGGAATTGGCCCGACAGCGCGAGGAGGAAGTCAAGCAGGCGCTCAAGGAGATCACGTCGGAGGGCCTGGTGCAAAGGATCACGGCCCTCGGGCTGGAGGTATCCAAGACGTTATCCGATCTTTCCTCGAAACTCACGGCCGAAAACAATCTGCTCACCTCCCTGCGCGAGGCCGTCTCCCTGGAAAAACAGGAGATCGAGAAACTCCACAAAATGGACGTCGGCGCGACCGCCCTCGACCAGCTCATCGCGGGCTACGAGCAGAAAAAATCGGCCCTTGAGGCCGAAACGGCCTCCCAGCGCTCCGAGTGGAGCGAGGAGCAGGCTCGACGCGCCCAGGAGCAGAAGGAACACGAGGAGAACCTCAAAAAGCAGCGCCAGCGGGAAAAAGAGGAATACGAATACCAGAAGACCGGCGAACGCAAGAAGGAGGCCGACGCCTACGAAGAAGGCGCCCGGCTTCAGGAGCGCAAGAACGCGGAAAAACAGGAAGTCCTCGAGAAGGGCTGGCAAGCCCGCGAAGCGGCGCTGAAGGCCAGCGAAGAGGACTTCGGCCGCCTCAGGAAAGAAGTGGCGGATTTCCCCGCGAGGTTGAAGCAGGAATCAGAGAGGAGCGCGGCGGAAGCGGTCAAGGCCCTGGAGCTGCGGCGGCAGCAGGAGCTTCTCGTATTGCAAAAGGACTCGGAAGCGGAAAGGCGCCTGGGGGAGCTCAAAGTCAAGTCGCTCGAAGAGTCCGTGGCCAGGCAGAGCCGGGAGATCGAGAGCCTCGGGGCTCGGCTCGATGAAGCCAAGAAGCAGGTCCAGGACATCGCCGTCAAGGCCATCGAGGGCGCTTCCGGCGCCAACGCCCTCTCCCATATCAACAAGATCGCCATGGAGCAGGCCAAGGTGCGCTCCCCTCAAAGCTGACCGGCGGACGAATACGGCTATAAGGGAAGTGTTGCGGCCAAACTCGTTGATCCGAGCGAGGGCGATCACGACTCCCGAGGAAGCCCTCAGACGCTGTTGGGGCTACGGCTCGTTCAAAGCGCTCCAGCGGGAGGCGGTGGAGGCGGCGCTCTCGGGGCGAGACTGCCTGGTCGTGCTTCCTACAGGCGGGGGGAAAAGCCTCTGCTACCAGCTTCCGGCCGCGATGGGCCGCGGGCTCGTCCTGGTCGTCTCGCCCCTCATCGCCCTCATGGACGACCAGGTGGCCGCGGCCCGCGAGGCGGGCTTGGAGGCCGACGCCCTCCATTCGAACCTCGCGGCCGATCGCCGCGGCGAGGCCTACCGCCGGCTGGCAACCGGGAAAACCGAGATCCTCTATGTAAGCCCGGAGCGCCTCCTCCTGGGAGACCTCCTGGAGGATATCGCCCCGAGGCTCGTCCTCGCGGCGGTGGATGAGGCGCACTGCGTCTCGCATTGGGGCCATGAGTTTCGGCCCGAGTACCGCCGGCTGGCCGAGGTCCTGGAGCGCTTTCCCAAGGCGGCGCGCATGGCCTTGACCGCGACGGCGACGCCCGCGGTCCAGGACGACGTCTGCGCCCAACTCGCCCTGCGCCAGCCCCTGCGCTTCATCGGCCACCCCGACCGGGCCAACCTCATCTACCGCGCCTTCCCGCGCCGCGACCAGTCGGCTCAGGTGCTCCATGTCGTGCGCCGCCATCCCGGCGAGGGCGGCATCGTCTACGCTCAGACGCGCAAGGATGTCGAGCGGCTGGCGGCGGGGCTCAAGGGGGAGGGAGTCTCCAGCGCGCCGTACCACGCGGGCCTGCCCGCCGACCAACGACGGAGCGCGCAGGATGATTTCGTGAACGAACGTCTGGACGTGGTCGTCGCCACCATCGCCTTCGGCATGGGCATCGACCGCTCCAACGTCCGCTACGTGATCCACGCCAACACCCCGCGCTCCGTGGAGCACTACCAACAGGAATCGGGCCGCGCCGGCCGGGACGGCCTGCCGGCCGAGTGCGTCCTGCTGTTCGCCGCCTCCGACCTAGCCCTGCACCGGAACCTGGCCGGCAAGGACGGTCCCCTCCCGCCCGAGCGGCAGCGCGCTCTGGAGCGGCAGTTGCGCGAGATCGGCCGCTACGCGGTGGCCCCGGTCTGCCGCCACCGCCTCCTGGCCGAGCACTTCGGCGCGCCGTACCCGCCGGATGGAAACGCCCACGGGGAGAAAGTCTGTGCGGCCTGCGATGTCTGTCTCGGCGAGACCAAGAGCCTCTCTGACGCGGAGGCCCTCCTTACGGCCAAGAAGGTCCTGAGCGGGGCCTGGCGCGCGGGCGGCCGTTACGGGACCGGCTATGTCGTCAATCTGCTCTTGGGCCGCGCGGACGAGCGCATGCAGCGCAACGGCCATGACGCCCTGCAGGTCTTTGGCCTTCTCAAAGAGCCCGGCGAGGCCGCCGTGCGCTCGTGGATCGATCAGCTTATCGTGCAGGGCTTCCTGGAAGTCGTCGAGGAGCGGGAGTACCCGCTTCTGCGCATCACCGAGCCCGGCAAGGCCCTGTGCCGCGACGAGGGAACCGTTCGGCTAGGGATGCCGGCCCCGCCGGCCGGGCGGGCCAAGCGGAAACCCAAGGCCTCGGCGAAGGGAATTTCCGCCGGCCTCCCGCCCGACGAAGAACTCTTCGAGCGCCTGCGGCGACTGCGTCGCCTCATCGCGGAGCGGTCGGGCGTCCCGCCCTACCTGGTCTTCCACGACAGCGCCCTTGTCGAGATGGCCGCCCATAAACCCCGGACTCTCGACGCCCTGCGCGGCGTCAAGGGGGTGGGCGAACGCAAGCTGGAGCGCTACGGCGCCGCCTTCCTCGAGGTGATCGCCGGCAAAACCCCTGATTCAACCGCCATCACCGGCTGAGGAATTGAGATGGGCACATCCCCGGCAACGGCGCGGCGGAGGATCATCGTCCCTGATCATGCCATCAGCATCCATGCGACAGTCTAGAGTGCTGTAAGCCGCATACACACGAGCTTTCCCATGGGCCTGAACAGGCGGCTTCTTATAGGGCTCATGACAGAAAATTGTGAAACGAGTAGGGCTCGACGACCAACTGCACGCGGGGCAGTTGTGACAAGCGCCAGCCGGAAACGAAGCATCGAGCCAGGCATACTCCCACTGTTCTCTACCAAGGGATAGAGGGGAGGACTCAACTCGATGCCCCCTGCCGTAAGCGTCCCAGGGGGGCGGTGAGTTGCC
>CAYJXJ010000072.1:3366-21103 GCA_964374095.1 uncultured Elusimicrobia bacterium | reverse complement strand
TTCGGGCTCCTCGGCACCACCCATCGCGTCAGCCTCAGTTTCAAGTTCTGAGCCCAGAACTGCCCCACGCACGAAAAGTGAAAAGCCTTGATCCGTAGGGACAAAGCTCCGCCCTGCTCGGCGCCTCCGGGATTTTGGGAGGAGGCAGGCGAAGAACGTGAAGCCTTCACCACCCTATCTCACGGCGACCCCCCTACGGCGGAATCAGAACCGGCGACCCTTCGCCACAGATACCAAACTCAATTATCCAGCCCAGCAGCCTCTTGGTCTTGCGCTCCGTTAAGCGGCGCCACTCTTGGAGCGTCTCCAGGAACACGAGGTTCGATCGCCGATAGCGTCAGGACCGCCGAGATCATGGGCCTCATGGCGGCCCCAGCCATTTCGCGGAGTATCTCGCTCCCAAAGCCTCCAACGGCGGCGCGATGGTAGGGATCTGACGGATATTCTGTTTTTTGGGCTCCCGCTCCCTCCCGGTCGCCGCATCCAGCAGGCTGATCTTTCCCTCGGGCAGCATGCTCCCCGGCTCGCTGATACGTGAAAAGTAACACGCTCCGGCCGCGGCGTAGCCGCCCCGGGCCCCTTCCCACCGATCCAGATCCCAAAGGGTCCAACCTTCCCCGTCGTTGTAGGCGAGGGTGCTGCCCGCCGAGGACAGGAAGAGGCGTTGGATCGGCCCCGAGCGCCCGCTCAGACGCGCGTTGGCATAACCGTCCTCGGGGTCCCAGAAGAAGATGGCGCCGTCTTGGCCACCGGAAATCAGAGTCTCACCGTCGGGTGCAAACGACAAGGCATTGACCGAGTCGGTGTGGCTGGAAAGGACGAGGTGAAGTTCCCAGGCCTCGGACGCCTCCGGAATCGGCTCGGTTGTCCCCGCCCAGCCGAGCGGCTGAGTCAGCAGGAGAAGGGCGGCGAGACCCGCCAAGCGATCCCAGAGCCGGGCGGCGACTCAGGCCTCCGGCGTCAACAACCAGCTCTCGACTTCGCCCCCGAGTCAGGCGAACAGTTCCTCCCGGGAAAGCCAGGCGGTCCCATAGATGCGCAGGAGAAGCCGTCACGCCAACTGTACGCGCGTACAGTTGGATAGCCGAAGGTGATAGTCGCTGGAGCCAGGCCGTCATCGTCCGTTTGAAGGGACGTTAATCGCTGTTTGGGCATAATATGCTGCGAGCCTCGCGCCCGCGGAGGTTCACTTTGCTAAATTCAGCGCGTCCTTCCCGGTAAAGAACCCGCCCGCCGCCCCAGGCCGTAGGCCTTGTGCAGGGCTTGGAGGGCGGTCTCGGCGTGGCGGGCGTCGACGACGCAGGAGATGCGCAGGTCGGAGGCGGCGATCATGTGGATGTTGATGCGGCGGTTTGCCAGTGTCTCGAACATTTTGGCCGCGACCCACGGGTGTTGGCGAAAGCCCGTGCCCACGGCCGAGACCTTCGCGACGGCCTCATCGGCCTGGACGCGTCCCCCGACGTGGCGCACGGCCGACTCCAGCGCCGTTTTCGCGCGCTGGGCGAAGGCGCGGGGCGTCATGAAGGTGAGGGAGTTGACGCCCGTCTGGGTGGGCGCGGACTGGATGATCATGTCCAGCGGAATCTCCCCGGCCGCGAGCGCCGAGAGGATGGCCGCGGCGGTGCCGGGACGGTCCGGGACGTCGACGACGCTCAGGCGCACCTCGCCCTTATCGATGGCGAGGCTTGAGACGTGGGCTTTTTCGAGCGTTCTTTCCTTCATGGTGCGGGAAAACCTCCGCGGATGGTCATTTTGAACGATCCAGGTCCCGGGCTGGGGACGGAAGGCCGAGCGAACGTGAATCGAGACGCCGCGCGCCCGGGCCAGTTCGATGGACCGGGCCTGCATGACCTGAGCGCCGGCGCCGGCGAGCTCGAGCATCTCGTCGAACCCGATGCGCGAGAGCCTCCGGGCCTCGGGCACGACGCGGGGGTCGGCGGTGTAGACTCCGTCGACGTCGGTGAAAACCTCGCAGGACTCGGCCTTGAGCGCCGCGGCCAAAGCGACCGCGCTCAAATCCGAGCCGCCTCGGCCCAGAGTCGCGACGGCGTCGTCCTGAGCGAGGGCTTGGAAGCCCGCCACGGCGACGATCCGGCCCTTGGCGAGTTCGCCGAGTATCCGGCCGACGCGAATGCGGGCGATGCGCGCCCGGGTGTGGGCCCCGCTGGCCTCGATGCCGGCCTGGGGGCCGGTCAAGGAGACCGCGGGCGCTCCGGCGGCCTCGCAGGCCATGGCGAATAGGGCGATGGCGACCTGCTCGCCGGTGGCCATGATCTGGTCGAGTTCCCGGGCCGGCGGGCGCTGCGAGACCCGGTGGGCCAGGTCCAAGAGCTCGTCGGTCATCTCGCCCGGAGCCGAGACCACCACGACCACGCCGACGCCGCGCCGGCGGGCCGCGACCGCGCGCTGGGCGGCGCGCTGGATCTTGGCTGGGTCGGCGACCGACGTGCCGCCGAATTTCATGACCGTCAGCGTCACGGCGTCATGACCTGGACGCCTTGGCGGTCCACGGGGAGAACGAGGACCCGGCTCTCGACGCCATGGCGGAGGAAGGCCTTCTGCATGGCGCGGCCGGTGAGCGGGGCCCGCGGCCCGCGGCGGCGGAGCGCGAGCATCGAGGGGCCGGCACCGGAGAGGGCGGTCCCGGAGGCGGGGCCGCGGCCGGCCCGCAGCACGGTCGAGAAGCCGCGGATCAGATGGCTGCGAAACGGCTGGTGGAGGCCGTCCTCCATGGCCGTGGCGAGGCGCTCCCATAGCCCGCGCTCAAGGGCCGAACCGAGCAGGAGCGCCCTGGCCACGTTGCCCACCGCGGTCGTCCGGTCGTAGCGCGCGGGTAGCGCCGCCCGGGCCTTGGAGGTCGCCAGCTCAAATTCGGGAACGCAGATCACCGCGCAGAGGTCGCGGTGAGGCTTTAGGGCATGGTGAGTCCAGTCCCGCGTGGACGGCACGCTCACGATCAGGCCGCCCAGGACGCACGCGGCGACGTTGTCGGGATGCCCCTCGAGCTCGCAGGCCCTGCGGAGCAGCTCTTCGGGCGGCTCCAGGGGTTCGTCGAAAAGGTGGTTGGCGGCCCAGAGCCCCGCGACCACGGCGGCGGCGCTCGAGCCCAGGCCGCGGGCCAGCGGGATGCGGTTGACGGCCCTGAAGACGAGGCGATTTTTCAAGCGCGTCCGGATCAGGCCGAGGGCGGCGCGCACGATCAGGTTTTGGGGGCCGCGGGGCAGGCTCTGGGCCCCCTCGCCCCTGATCTCGATGACGGGGTCGCCGGTCTCTGAATGCATCTCAAGGATCAACTCGTTGTAGAGCCCGAGGGCCAGGCCCAGGCAATCGAAGCCTGGCCCGAGGTTGGACGTGGAGGCGGGCACGCGCACCCGCACTCGCGAGATCAGGCTCATGGGTTCAGAGCCGCAGGCGGCCCCCCGGCGCGAGGACCTTGCGCCGGAACCGGCGCTTGAGCGGAGTCTCGGGATCCTTGAGGCCGTGCCCGGTCAGGATGCAGACCACCGAGCCGCTGATGGGGCGCTTGAGTTTCCGGAACTTGAGCAGGCCCGCCACGCCCGCGGCGCTGGAGGGTTCGCAGAAGATTCCCTCGCCCTCGGCCAGCAGCCGCCAGGCCGCCAAAATCTCCTGGTCGGTGACGGAGTCGATGACGCCCGCGGATTCATCGCGCGCGCGGAGCGCCCCGTCGCGGGAAACCGGGGCCCCGATGCGGATGGCGCTGGCGACGGTCCGGGGCTTGAGGACGTCGCGGCCGATCACCAGGGGTGCCGCCCCGGCGGCCTGATAGCCCATCATCCGCGGACGCTTGTCGCCCAGCTCGCAGTAGCCCTTCCAGTAGGCCGTGATGTTGCCGGCGTTGCCGACGGGCATGAACTGGAAATCGGGGGCCGAGCCAAGCTCCTCGGAAATCTCGAAGGCCGCGGTCTTCTGCCCCTCCAGGCGGTAGGGGTTGACCGAATTGACGACGGCAAACGACGAGGTCCGCGCCGCCTCGAGGGCGGCGGCCAGGGCCTTGTCGAAATTGCCGAGCACCTCGACGATCTCGGCCCCGTGCATGACGGCTTGGGCGAGCTTTCCCTGCGCGACGGCCCCTTTGGGCAAGAAGACAATGCAGCGGAGTCCCGCCCGTGCCGCATAGGCCGCCGCGGAGGCGGCGGTGTTGCCGGTCGAGGCGCACAGCACCCCCTTGGCCCCGGCTTCGAGGGCCTTGGACACGGCCACGGTCATGCCGCGGTCCTTGAAGGAGCCGGTCGGGTTGGCGCCTTCGATCTTCAAATGCACCGAGCCGGGCGGCAGGCCGGCCTCGGCCGCGATGAGATCGGCCCGCACGAGCGGGGTCGAGCCCTCGCAGAGCGTGACGATCGGGGTCTTGTCGGTGACCGGGAGACGCGCCCGGTACCGGGCGATGAGTCCTTTCATTCCAGCAGGCGCATCACCGCGTGGCCGCGCTCGACCGCCCCCGAGGCGAGAATCCGCCCCACCGCGGCCGAAAAGCGGCGCTGGGGGGCGGGATGGGTCGTGATCATGACCGGCGCTCGTCCGCGGCCCGAGGGGCTTTGGTGGATGGTCGCAATCGAGACCCGCTGGTCGGCCAAGGCGCGCGAGATCGCGGCGAGCACGCCGGGCCGGTCGTCGGCCCGCAGGCGCAGGTAATACGAGGCGACCGAGTCTCCGGGGGGCGAGAGCGTCACGCGTCGGGCCGGGCGCGGAACCGGCGCGGCCGCGCCCAGCAGATCGCGCGTCAGCATGAGCACGTCCGAGACCACCGCGCTGGCCGCGGGGCCCGGTCCCGCGCCCTTGCCGTAGAACATTTGGTCTCCCGCCTCCGAAGCATTGACCAGCACGGCGTTGTATTCGCCGCGCACCGCGGCCAAGGGATGGCTCAGTGGCACCAAGGTCGGGGCGACGTGCGCTTCGAGGCGAACCCTCCCCGCGCCCCAGTGCAGCTTGAGGGTGCCCAGCAGCCTCACGGTGCGGCCGAGCTCGGTTGACGCGAAGGCCGCGTCTTCCCGCCGGACCTCCGTGATCCCCTGCCGCGGTATGGATTCCGGATCGAGTCCCGATCCGGTCAACAACGAGGCCAGCACGCAGACTTTATGGGCGGTGTCCGTGCCGTTGAGGTCTAACGTTGGGTCCTTTTCGGCCAGGCCCAGCCGCTGGGCCTCCTTAAGGGCTTCGGCGGGAGCGACTCCCTGCTCGGCGCGGCTGAGGATGTAATTGGTGGTGCCGTTGAGGATGCCGTGCACCGATTGGATGCGGTTGGCGGCGAGGCCCTTCTCGAGGGCCGAGAGTATGGGGATGCCGCCGGCCACGCTCGCTTCGAAGTAGAGCCGAGCGCCGCTCGCGCGCCGCGCCTGCTCGAGCTCCGACCAGCAGTGCGCCAGCAGGCGCTTGTTGGCGGTGACGACGCTCACCCCGCGCCGCAGGGCGGCGAGCACGAGCCGCCGGGGTGTTTCGAGCCCGCCCAACAATTCGACCAGGATTTCGGGGGGATAATCGAGGAGCCGCTCCGGAGCGGTCTCGCGGCGCACCGAGGCGGGCAGGCCGAGCGAGCGGGCTTCCCGGCGAGCCCTCCGGTCGGCCACCGCGGCGACGATGAGCCTGGCGCCCGCCGGCTGCTGTGACCCACGGCCGTGTTCCCGCAGGAGCTTGACGGTCCGGCGTCCGACGGAGCCCAACCCCGCGATGGCGACGTTGATGATGGGTTCGGACGGCACCTTGGGCATGGCGGCTAGTGTACAAAATCGGGCCAAATCATCAGGATGGCTGGCTCAAGCGCTGGGCAACTGTACGCGCGTACAGTTGACGCCGTCAGGCCGCCGATCCCGGCCGACGCTCCCGCGCGATGAGCGGGTCGATCAGGGCGTAGACCTCGAGCAGTTCCGGCGAGGCGAAGAACGGGTGGTGGCGCGCGGTGAGCCACCAGCGGCGGCCGGTCTTGGCCGCGGCCAGGAGCCAGGCCGGCAGCAAGGCCTGGCGATATAGTGGGGAGGCGCGCGCTTTGTTTCCCAGCTCCTTGAGCATGAACTCTCGGGCCTTGGCGGGCTCGATGGCGCGGATCAGGTAGTTCGCCACCTCATAGACCAGCTTCTCCCTTTCCGCTTCCAGGACTTCCGGGGAGGCTCCCGAGACCTTCAGGGCCTCCACCGCTTCAGGGTACTCCTCGATCCACTTGTGCGTGACCTGGCCCTCGTGGATGCGGCGAACGGCCAGGGGCTCGCGGATCACCCCCACCTCCACCCCGTCGGCCAGCATGCGGGCGTAGAGCTCGTTGTCGAGGATGACGATGTCCTTGCGGTAGTGGCCGTACTTCTGATAGTGCGCCCGGGGGATGGCGAGGCTGGTGGTCAGATACGGCAGGAACTCCATCGCGACGGCGTAGTGCCCCGGCACGCGGCCTTCCTGGATGGGGCGGTCGGGCGCGAAAGCCCTGTCGATGATGCGGCCGAAGCGGTGGTAATAGCTGTTGGAGAATACGAAGCCGTGGCGCGGGTGCTCTTGGGCGTGGCGGGCGAAGTTCTCCAGGCGCCGCGGCAGCCAGAAGTCGTCGGAATCGATGTTGGTGATCCAGGTTCCGGAGGCCATCTCGAGGGCCAGGTTGCGGCAATGCATGTTGCCGATGTTTTTTTCCAGGCGCTTATACTTGAGCCGCGTGTCCCGCAGCCATTCTTGGATCATGGCCGGGGTATCATCGGTGGACCCGTCGTCGACGATCAGCGCCTCGTAGTCCGTGAAGGTTTGGCGCCGGACGGTCTCCAGGGCGCTGGGCAGCATGTGCGCCCGGTTGTAGGTGGGCAGGACGATCGAGAAGAACGGAGTCGAACCATTCCCTGCGGTCATAGCACCCGATAGAGGCGTCGGCGCTCGTCTTGATCGATGAGCTTGAGCGGCCAGCGGTTCCCCACGGCCGCTTGGAGCGCGGCGGGCGTATCGGAGATGTCGATGAGCACGTAGGTGAGGCGGTTCTCGCGGAGGTAGCGGGAGACCGAGGCCCGATCCCGGAGGCGCGCCGAAGGCGCGCCTCCATTTTGGGCGGCAATCAAATCTTGGAGAAAAGGATCGGCGAGCATGCGCTCGTACACCCGCCGCGAGACCCGCCACAGCGTTCCCCCCACGATCGGCTGTCGGAAAGCCGCTTGATGGTGGGCCATGAGGGTGCTCCGTCCGATCGCCCCCGTGGCCGAGAGACCGTTGAACACCGCGCCGACCGGCAGGGGGAGCATCGCCCCGCGCGGGAGATTTCCGATGCGCCCGAGGAGGGGAGGGGCTTCGAATGACTCCGCCGGCAGCCCGCTGTGGGCGAACTCGAACGCCACGGCCAACAGCGCCGCGGCCGGGACCCACGCCGCCCGCCGCGCGGGCAGCCTCCGGCGAATTTCAGTGAGCGCGGCCGCCAAAATCAAGGCCAGGAATAGATTCGTGAGCTTGACGCAATTGTAGCCGTGCTGGAGGTTGTTGAAGACCGGAAGCAGGTGCAGGAAGTAAAACGGCAGCGGGAGGTAGGTGTGCACCCCGGCGAGCTTGAGCCACGGGCCCATGGTGAGCACCGCGGTCCAGACCGCCCCGGCCATCCACGCCAGAACCCAGGGATCCTTGGGCCGCTGCTTCCACAGCCATGCCGCGGCGGCCAGCGGCAGCAGGCCCAGCGACACGGCCTGCCCCAAGCCCAGGGAGATGCCGTAGGGGCCGAGCGCGCGGATCGCCCCTCCCCATAGGGGATGATAGGGCTCGTTGATGAGAAGGCTAAGAGGATCGAAGGGCATGCCGCCGCCCCGCCAGGGCCGCGGCGTCGTTCCGTAGTCGCCGGTGGCCATGAAATAGAGGACGGCCAAAATCATGGGGAAGTTAATAGCCACCCATAGGCCGAAGATGCCAAGATACGGGGCTAATGCCTTCGGCCTATACGCCTCCGCGTTAAACCTCACCCGTACCATCCAACCGAGCCCAAGCCTCGCCGCCAAGAGGCCCCAAAAAACCAAATACGGCGCCACGTAGGCAAGGAGTCGTCCAAACGATCCGTCCCCGTGCCATTCCACCTGTCCCTGGGCCAAAGCCCGCAGCACGGCCGCAAACGCGAGAACCAATCCGGTTTCGAGAAATCGCCGCGCGACCTTCATCGCGGGTGAAGCCGCGCGTCGCGTCGCTTCCAGCGAGAGAGGCCGGCGCAGGGCCGCGTAGAGCACGGGAATCAACGTCACGGAGAAGAGGAAGAAGTAGTAGTTGTAGGTCCAAACCCAGGTCAAGGCCAAGGCGGCGAGAAAAGCGTCCCGGAGCCTCCCGTCCCGGTCGGCCCGCATGAGAAACCACACGAAATAAGGCAGGCCGTAAAGCCCCAGGTTGTCGAGGCTCGTGCCTTGGATGAGGGTGTTGGTCGTGGCGGGGGCGAATCCGAAGGCGGCCCCCGCCACGAAGGCCGGCCCCCAGGACGCTCCCCAGTCGCGCGCGAGCAGGAAGGCCCCGAATGCGCCGACGGCCAGTCCCAGCAGGACCAGGAGGTTGTAGGTGCCGGGCAGGCCGAGCCGGGGCTGAAGGAAATAAGCGAGCATGTCGTGGAACAGACTGTAGTGATGCAGGATGAGGTTGCCGCCGTAAGGCCAATAGAGATGGTCGGTCCAGAGGGGGTTCAAGCCCTCGGTGAGGGCGTAGCTGAAATACCATAGGTTCCAGGCGTAGACCGAGAAATCCGAGGAGATTCGGGAGGCCCCGACGAAATGGGTGAAAAACACGCCGGGCAGCGGCCAACTCCAGAGCACGGCCAGGGCGCAAAAGCCCGTGGCGGCTCCAAGATACGGGAGGATTTTCACCGATTTTATTATACTGATTTAGCCATGAGCGTCCGCCGGAGGGGAATGCTGGCCCTGGAGACGGGGGAGGTGTACGAGGGATGGTCCTTCGGCGCCGAAGGCGTCTCGGGGGGCGAGGTGGTCTTTACGACTGCGATGACAGGCTACGTCGAGGTGCTCACGGATCCCTCCTTCCATGGACAGATCGTGGTGGAGACCTACCCACACGTGGGCAACCACGGCATTCAGCCCAAGGATTTCGAGCGGGGTCGTCCGGGGGTGGCCGGCTTCATTGTTTCGGACGCGACCCTGGAGCCGACCCGGGCCGACGGCCGCCTGGTCTTGGGAACCTTCCTGAAAAGACACGGCATCGTCGGGATAGCCGGTCTGCCCACGCGCGAGATCACGCTCGCCCTCCGGCGCCGGGGGGCGCTCCGGGGAGTCGTGGCGAGCGGGCGGGTTTCGGAGCGGGCATTGATCGCCCGGGCGCGGCGAGTCCCCGCCATGACGGGTTTGTCGTTGGCGCGCGAGGTCACCGTCAAGGGTCCGATGCTTTGGGCGGATCGTCCCTGGACGGGCCGGCGGCGCGTGGCTGTGCTCGACTACGGGGTCAAGCGGTCGCTGTTGGAATCCTTGGCGGAGCATGGCTGCCGGCTCAAGCTCTTCCCGGCGGACGTCTCGGCGCGGGAGATCATGGCCTGCGAACCCGACGGCGTGGTCCTCTCCAACGGGCCCGGCGACCCCGGAGCCATGACCTCGGAGATCCGGGAAGTCCGGGCGCTGTTGGAATGGGGACGGCCTCTGCTCGGCATATGCCTCGGGCATCAAATACTCGGACTGGCGGCGGGGGGCCGTACCTACAAGCTCAAATTCGGGCACCATGGCGCCAATCACCCGGTGCGGGATGAGGCCTCGGGACGGATACTGATAACGACGCAAAATCATGGCTTCGCCGTGCGCGGGGATTCCTTGCCGCCGGACTTTAAACTGACTCACCGCAGTCTCAATGACGGCACCGTGGAGGGCTTTTGCCACCGGCGAAGGCCGGTGGCGGCTTATCAATTCCATCCCGAGGGCGGCCCCGGCCCGCGGGAAGGCCGGGAACTCCTTCGGGAGTTCGCCCAGAGCCTCTGATGTCAGAGGCTCGCCCGTCGGCGTTTCGGACCGTGCCGCGAACCGGGGTGATCTTTGTCATGACCGAGGCGGCCAAGCGCGGTTATAAGGCCGACGACCCGGACTGGGCCAATCTCGGCCAGGGCATGCCCGAGACGGGGCCCCTGGACGGCGGCCCGCCGCGCCTGCAAAGCGTCAGCATCGATCCGAAGGATCTTGAATACGCGCCGGTGCCGGGCATCTGGGAGCTTCGCGAGGCGGTGGCCGGGCTCTACAACGAGCGCTGCCGCAAGGGGCTCGGCAGCCGCTACACGGCTGAAAACGTCGCGATCGCGGGCGGCGGGCGGGCGGCGCTGACCCGCGTGGCGGCTTCGTTGGGTCACGTGAATCTCGGGCATTTTCTCCCCGACTACACCGCCTATGAGGAACTGCTTGACATCATGCGCAGCTTCACCGCGATCCCGATTCTCCGTGAGCCCGAGCGCGGCTACGCCTTCAGCGTTGAAGACCTGAGGCATGAGATCATGGGCCGGGGTTTGGGCGCGATCCTGGCCTCCAACCCCTGCAACCCGACCGGAAAAACCGTGGCGGGTGCCGAGCTGGAGAGCTGGGTCGCGGCGGGGCGCGAGCTTGACTGCGCGCTCATACTCGATGAGTTCTACTCCCACTACGTCTGGAACTCGGGAGAGCCGGCGAGCGCCGCGGCCTACGTCTCGGACGTGGACCGCGATCCCGTCGTGATCCTCGACGGTCTGACCAAGAACTGGCGCTACCCCGGCTGGCGGGTGAGTTGGATCGTGGGTCCCAAGGCGCTCATCGAGGCGGCGTCGTCGGCCGGCTCCTTCCTGGACGGGGGCGGACCTCGGCCGCTTCAGCGCGCGGCCCTGGAGTTGGTGACGCCGGCGCGCGCGGCCGCGGAGGCCGCCGCGATTCAAGCCGCCTTCCGGCGAAAGCGCCGGATCATGTTGGATGGGTTGCGTGCGATGGGCGTGCGATGCGCTGAGCCGGAAGGCACCTTTTACTGTTGGGGTTCGGTGGAGGTCCTTCCCGAGCCGTTCAATACGGGCATGGGGTTCTTTAAGAAAGCCCTGGACGCCAAGGTGATCACGGTGCCGGGCGAGTTCTTCGACGTCAATCCCGGCAAGCGGCGCTCCAGCCGCGTCTCGCGCTTTCGCTCCCACGTGCGCTTCTCCTTCGGCCCGCCCGAGGCGGCCGTCAAGGATGGGTTGGAACGGCTCTCGGGACTGATCGGGCGTTAAGGTTCCTGCGCGATCAGCCCGGGTCCGCCGGTCGGGGCGGACTAACCCGGGTGCGCCAACCGAAAGCAGGCAACCGTGTTGGAGTTGCCGTTGATTTCGGCGCGGTTACCTCCATCGGTGGAGGTAACTCCAGGGTTACTCCCAGTCTGGGAGTAACCCACCCTGCAAATCATCGGCGCACCCGACTAACCCGCCAGGCGCGTCCTGCCGGGAAAGCACTCCTCGAGCCAGTCCCGGTCGCCCGGGGCCAGGCACAAGACGACATGGTTGAGGCCCCGGAGCGGGCCCGAGGAAGCGAAGTAGGCGATTTTCCCCCGACTCTCGGCCATGCGGCGGAGCATTTCGATGGTGAGCGCCGTGCCTCCGGCGCCGAAGAGGACCGGGGCCTTGCGCAACTCGGCCGCGAGCAATTTCAGCGCGGGGGCGGCCGTTGGCCGCTGGGACAGGAGGAGGTAGGCGTCCTGGAGCCACTGGGACGTGAGCGTCGTTTGAGCGACGGGATAGCCCTTAGAGCCCTTCCCGACCAGACTGCGCGCGGCCTCCGACATGCGTGGACGGTGATGGTGCAGAATGCGCCGGACGAAGTCCGGAAGTTCCGCCGCGACCGCGGCGCGGACCTTCTCCAGCGCGGCGTCTTCAACGATGCCCGAGCGCGAGGCGTTGAGAGTGAAATCGTCGCAGTTGACCCAACCCGACACGGGACCGATGGCGAGGGGAAACTCGATGGCCCCAACCCGGACTCCCAGCTTGCAGGCCTGGAATTCGGGGATGGGAGCCCCCCGGCGGCAGGGGAAGGCGAGCCAGCCGCGGACGCCCGAGGCGCTGAACACGTACGCCTCCCCTTTCGGCATTCCGCGATCAAGCTCAGCGCCATCCAGCCGGACCGGGATCGGACATAGGCGCAGGGCGCCCTGCCGGAGCAGGATCTCCCAGCGGGGCCTCAGGATCGGAATCAGCGACAAGGGCCAGCAAGCGGCTAGGAGCGTCCCATCCTCTTTTTTCGGCGATGGGTCGACCCGCTCCTTTCCGGCCGAGTCCGCCGTCAGCGCGAACCGCGCGCCGGGCGGTCCCGAGACGATACGGACCTCCTTAGGCTTGAGCCGCCAAAGCGCCAGCAGGCCGGCGGCCAGGTCGCGATTACGGCCCGATTCGGGCCGCGCGTCCTCCATGAGGGGGGAATAAGGGTTTCGCAGTTCCTCGGCGGTGAAGGACCGGCCGTCGAAGCGCATCTCGAGATCGCGCCCGTTGCCGTCGATTTGGATGCGGGTCGCCCCGCCGGCGACCGCGCAGCGGCACCATTCCAGGATGAAGGCCTCGGGGTCGCCGAGTTGATAGCGCTCCAGGAACTTGAGAGCGCGCTCCCGGTCCACCCGGAAGGCGCCCGCGCCGACGAGCTCTTCGCCCATGGCGCAAGCCTACGACTTGGCTTCGGGTCCGGTCAAGCCGAGGGGGCGGGGACCGGGAATCGCTCCAGGGACAGGATTTGAGGACGCAGGAGAACCCCCCCGCGGCCACCCCGCCCGCGGCGCCCAGGCCGATGACCCAGCCGACGCCCAAGGCGCTCGCCAGAGCCCCCGCGACGAGCGCCCCGACCGGCAGGGCGAGGCCGCTCAGGACATGCATGGTCGCGTTCGCGCGGCCGAGGACTTCGAGGGGGAGGACCGCCTGACGGAAGCTCGTGGAGAGGACGGCGAAGGCGGCGATCGCGCCGTCGTTGATGAATTGGTGCGCGACCAGAAGGCCGATGCGCGCGCTTCCCCCGAATCGGCCCGCCAGGGGGATGAGGAAGACGGCGGCCTGCCCCACCAGGAAGAAAAGGACCAGGGCGGGGCCAAGCCTGATCGAGGACGCCGCGCGCCCGGCTACGACGGCGCCGCAAAGCGCCCCGGCGCCGCCGACGGCGATGATCAGTCCCACGGCCGCGACGGGCAGGCGCAGGACGTCGATGACGTAGATCATATAAAGGGCTGAGAAAAATCCTCCGAAGAACTCAGCCGCGGCGGCCGCCTTCATGAGCGGCCCTATCTGCGGGTGCCGGAGCCCATGCTCGACGCCGATTTTGATGTCCTCCCTGAGGGACTTGCGCCCGGAAGACGCGGCGGCCGGAGTCTCGGCGGCTTTGACGGCAAAGAGAAAGGCCGCGGACCAGAGGTATGAGAGGGCGTCCACGAGCAAGGCCATGGGGGCCGTCAGCCATGAGATGAGCATGCCCGCCAGAGCGGGCCCGCCGATCTCCGCGACCGAGTCGGAGCCTTCGAGCTTGGAGTTTCCTTCCACCAGGAGCTCGCGTCCGATCAGGGCGGGGAGGTAGGCGTTGTCGGCGAGCCGAAAGAGGCTGGTGGCCGCGCCCACGCCGGCCGCGACCAGGTAGAGCTGCCACATCGAGAGCGTGCCGGACCATGCCGCCAGGGGAATGGCCATGACGAGCCCGGCGCGGAGCAGATCCGCCCCGATGAGCAGTGGGCGCTTGCGGGAGCGGTCGATCCAGCCGCCGCAGAAAAGGCCCACGGCCAGGGCCGGGAGCACGCCCAGCGCGGAAAGCACGGCCAGCTCGCGCGGGTCGGCGCTGACCAGCGAGATGGCGATGATCGGCAGGGCGGTGCGCGTGACGCGGCTGCCGAAAGCGCTGACGATCTGGGCGGCCCAGAGCCGCAGGAAGTCGGGGTGGCGCCACAGGCTGCCGGTCACAGCTCCTGCAGGCAGTAGTGGCGCGTGAACTTGGCCAGCGGCTCCTGGCCCGCCGAGAGGCGCGCCTTGGAGAGGGCTTCTTCGGGAGTCTTAGCGATTCCCATCGTCTCGCCGGTCGAACGCATTTCGGGGCCAAGGGGCGGCGGCGGGCCCGGGAAGCGGTAGAAGCAGAAAGCCGAGGACTTGGCGAAGTAGAAGCCGCGGTTTCGGCGCGCGGGGTAGCGCCGGAGAGCGTCGCGCAGGCTCTCGCCCAGCAGGACGCGGGTCGCGACCTTGGCCCAGGGCACGCCGGTCGCCTTGGACAAGAACGGGATCGTGCGCGAGGCTCGGGCGTTGAGTTCGAGCACGAAGGGCTGGCCCTTATAGACCGCCAACTGCAGGTTGAATAGCCCCTTGATCCGGAAAACCCGGGCGAGGCGGCAGGCATAGGAGCGGATCTTCTCCAGGCAGTCCTTGGAGAGATCGACGGTGGGATAAAGCATCGAGGAATCCCCGGAGTGGATGCCGGCGGGCTCGATGTGCTCGAGTATCCCGCAGAGCTTGATGTCGCGGCCGTCCGAGACCCCGTCCACGTCCACCTCCGAAGCGGGATTCAAGAAGCGGTCGACCAGGAATCTTCCCCCGACCTCGGGGGAGGCCTCGAGATAGCCCCGGAGCGATTCCGGATCGCGAAAAATCTTGATCCGGTCGCCTCCCATCACGAACGAGGGGCGCAGCAGGATGGGAAACCC
This sequence comes from uncultured Elusimicrobia bacterium, assembly GCA_964374095.1. Lineage (GTDB taxonomy): Bacteria > Elusimicrobiota > Elusimicrobia > UBA1565 > UBA9628 > CAYJXJ01. Next base: position 6,529 of record CAYJXJ010000072.1, on the reverse strand, counting down.
GAGATCCTTGGCCCGGTCCATGACCTCGGAGCGGTCCCGCGCGATTCGAAAGGCCGGGTAGGGAATTCCCGAGCGCTTGAGGGCCGAGGCGAACAGGGTTCGCTCCTCGGATTTGACGATCGCGTCGACCGGGGTGCCGAGTATCCGGACTCCGGCCCGTTTTAAAGGTTCGGCTAGATTGAGCGGGTTCTGGCCGCCGAACTGGAGCAGGGTTCCGACCGGCCGTTCCCAGCGGAGGAGATTCTCGACTTCCTCGAAATCCACCGGCTCGAAGTAAAGGCGGGTTGAGACGTCGTAATCGGTGGAAACGGTTTCGGGGTTGGAGTTGATGAGTATGGACTCATAGCCCAGCTCTTGAAGGGCAAGGCTGGCGTGCACGCAGGAGTAGTCGAACTCGAGGCCTTCCCCCACGCGGTTGGGGCCCGCGCCTAGGATCACGACGCGAGGCTTGCTCCCGCGGCGGCGCGCGGGCGCCCGGCCGCCATGAGAATACGTCGAGTAGAAGTAGGGCGTGGCCGCCTCGAACTCTCCGGCGCAGGTGTCGACTTCGTAGTAGGCGGGTTCCAGGCCCAAGCGGCGTCGCATGGCGGCAACCGCGGGGCCGCTCAAGCCCGCGAGTCCGCCGATCTGAGCGTCGCCAAATCCCAGGCGTTTGGCTTGGGCCCAGCGGGCGTGGCCCGCGGCGGACTTGAGGCCGCGCTCGCACTGGACGATGCGGTCGAGCTGGCCGATGAACCAGGGGTGGATGCCGGAGAGTCTTGAAATCGGCGCGACGGCGCGCCCGCGGGCCAACGCTTCCTTAATGTAAAAGAGGCGCTGGGGGTTGGCCCGGCGCACGTGCTCGAGCACCTTCTGGAGTGGAAGGCGCCGCAGGGCGGGGAGGTCGAGGCCCGCGTGCCCCTCCTCCAGGGAACGAATGGCTTTCTGAAGCGCCTCGGGGAAGGAGCGTCCGATGGCCATGGCTTCGCCGATCGACTTCATGGAGGTGGACAGCCAGGGGTGGCGGACCTCGAACTTGGCGAGTTGGAACTGCGGGATTTTGACCACCACGTAGTCGATGGAGGGTTCGAAGGCCGCGGTGGTGCGGCCCGTGATTTCGTTGGGGATCTCATCGAGCGTGCGGCCCAGGGCCAGCTCGGCGGCGATCGCGGCGATGGGAAATCCGGTGGCCTTGGAGGCCAGGGCCGATGAGCGCGAGACCCGCGGGTTCATCTCAATGAGCAGGATGCGGCCGCTTTCGGGGTCGCGCGCGAACTGCACGTTGGAGCCCCCGGTTTCGACGCCCACGGCGCGGATGCAGGCGAAGGCCATCCGGCGCATCTCTTGGTACTCGGTGTCCGTCAAAGTCTGGATCGGGGCCACGGTGACGGAGTCTCCGGTGTGCACTCCCATGGGGTCGACGTTTTCCAGGGGACAGACCACCACGCAGTTGTCCCGGCGGTCGCGCATGACCTCCAGCTCGAACTCCTGCCAGGAGGCGAGGAACTCCTCGGCCACGACCGTGGGATGGGGGGAGAGCTGGCGGGCGGCCTTATAAGCCTCTCGCAGTTCGTGCTCATCCCGGACGACGCTTGAGCCAAGCCCGCCGAGAGTGAACGAGGCTCTCAATAAGAGGGGGTAGCGCAGCCGCCGGGCGCCCGTGAGCAGCTCCCCAAGCGAGCCGGCGCATAAGCCGCGCGGCAGGGGCAGTCCCGCGCGCGACATCCGTTCGCGGAAGGCCATCCGGTCCTCGGCGCAGCGGATGGCCTCGGCCGAGGCGCCGATCAGGCGCGCTCCCCGCCGGCCGAATATCCCGCGCCGATGCGCCTCCATGGCCAGGTTCAAGCCCGTCTGGCCGCCCATGGTCGGCAGGACCGCCTCCACCTTCTCGCGCGCCAGGACCCAGTCCAGGACCGCAACAGTCAGGGGCTCGATGTAGGTGCGGTCGGCCAGGGCGGGGTCGGTCATGATCGTGGCCGGGTTGGGGTTGAGCAGCACCGTGCGCACCCCGCGCGCCTTGAGGACTTTAAGGGCCTGGACGCCGGAGTAGTCGAACTCGCAGGCCTGGCCGATGACGATGGGCCCCGAGCCGATGACCAGGACGCTTTTTATGTTAGGATGAAACCGCTTTTTAGGAATGGGTGGATTATACAAGAAGGTACTCCTGGCTACAACGTCGGGCCTTCTGGGCCTGGCGGTTCTCGAGGCCGTAGCCCGCCGCCTTCCCGACACCCGCCAGCTCCTCCTGGAGCCTTCCCGCATCCCGGGCCTGGCCTATCGGATCGTGCCCAACACGCTGGCCAAGTACGGCGAGCACCTCTATCCCATCAACCGTTGGGGTTTCCGCCATGAGGACTTTCCCAAGGAGAAGCCGGCGGGGGAGTTCCGCGTGTTCGTGCTCGGCGACTCCATCGTTTTCGGACAAGGAACGGCCCACGGCGATTTCTCCGAGGCATTGGGCAAGCGGCTCGCCGGCTACCGGCGTCCTGACGGACGCCGGTGGCGGGTAATCAACACGGGCGTGCCGAGCTACACCACCTGCCAGGAGCTGGCGCTCTTGGAGGGCTTCATCGAGCCCTTTTCGCCGGACCTGGTGATCGTGGGCTATGCCATGAACGACCCGGAGAAGCCCCGCGCGCCCTTTGGGCTCGACGTCAAGACCGGCGCGATCGCCTTCTGGTGGCGGACGTATCATTTCTTCAAGCAGCGGCTGGCCCTTCCCAAGTACGTGATGGCCAAGCTCTCCCCCCTGGTGGCGCGCCTGCGCGGGCACACTTACTACGGACCTCCCGTGGATCCCAAACAGGAGGTCCGCTACGTTGAGACCCTGCACGATCCGTCCGGAGAGTACTGGAAGGCCGCCGAAGCGTGCCTGCGGGGCTTTGGCGAGTACCAACGCAGGGCACATGTGCCCGTAGTCCTCGGCATTTTTCCATTGCTGCGATTCATGGATTCTAAGGAATTGGGGCGAGTCCACGCCCAAGTCGCGGAGTCGGGAAAGGCGGCAGGCCTCGAGGTTGTGGACTTGAGGCCCGTCTTCGCGGCGTTGCAGCCGGGCCGGCTGGCCCGGCTGCAGGGAGACGGCATGCACCCGACCGAAGAGGGGCACGGCGTGGCCGCGGAGGCCGTTTACGCGCGGCTCTCCAAGCAGGTCCGTCTGCTCGCCGGGCGGGGGCGTTAAGAG
>CAYJXJ010000072.1:0-3266 GCA_964374095.1 uncultured Elusimicrobia bacterium | reverse complement strand
GGCCGGGGCGCCGGGGGAGTTTGATATAATCGGCGCCTAAATGCCCAAAGTCCTCGTCACCGGCGGGCTCGGCTTCATCGGCTACAACGCCGCCCTCCACTGGGCCGAGCAGGGCTGCTCGGTCGTCGTCTACGACGACGTCTCACGAGGCACGGCGGGGCGCAATTTGATCGAGCTGCAGCGCTCGCGCCATCCCCGCATCCGCCTCAAGCGCGGGGACATCCGCGATTATGCCGCGCTCGCCGGGTTGTTTCGGGCCGAGCGCGGCTTTGACCTCGTGGTGCACCTGGCCGGGCAGGCCGCCGTGACCACGTCGGTCGCCGACCCCCGGACGGATTTCGAGATCAACGCGGGCGGGAGCCTCAATGTCCTGGAAGCGGTGCGCCTGCTCTCGCCGAGGGCCTTTTTCATCTACGCCTCCACCAACAAGGTCTACGGCGGGACGGAGTGGGTCCGCTTGGGGCGAAAGGCGTCGCGGTATTACTTCAAGCACCCGGAGGGCGGGGTCTCGGAGGCCGCGCCTCTTGATTTTCATTCCCCCTACGGCTGTTCCAAGGGCGTGGCGGATCAATATGTCCGCGACTACGCCCGGATCTATGGGTTGAAGACCGCGGTCTTCCGCCAGTCCTGCATTTACGGCCCCTGGCAGTACGGGGAGGCCGACCAGGGCTGGGTGGCGTGGTTTGTGATCGCGGCCCTCTCCGGCAAGACCCTGACGATCTGCGGCGACGGAAGGCAGGTCCGCGACATCCTCTATATTTCCGACCTCCTGGACCTCTACGACCGGGCCTGGAAGCGGCCGGACCGGTCCGCGGGGCGGATCTACAATGCGGGCGGCGGTCCCGAACGTACGATCTCGCTCCTGGAGCTCATGGACTGGCTGCGCAAGCGCTTGGGGCTCCGGCTGCGCCTTGAAAAGGCGCCCTGGCGCCCGGGCGATCAGAAGGTCTACATCTCCGACGTCTCCAAGGCCGGGCGCGAGTTGGGGTGGGAGCCGCACGTCTCGGTCGGCGCCGGGTTGGAACTGCTCTTGTCATGGCTTCAGCCCCGTGTCGGCGCCAGGGTTTAGTTGATCCGAATCGTCATCCTGGCCTATAACGAAGAGTTCGGCCTGCCCGGCCTGGCGGAGGCGCTCGACGGCGCCTTGCGCGATGGGGAGTCCTACAAGATCCTGGTGGTGGACGACGGCTCGCGGGACAAAACCGCCGAGGCGGCGCGGGAGCTCGCCAAGCGTTTTCCGGTCGAACTTCACCAGCATCCCGTCAACCGCGGCGTCGCCGCCGCCTTTCACACCGGCATCACCGCGGCCGTGGCCGCTTCCGGCCCGGATGACTTGGTATTCACGATCGAGGGCGATCTCACCAACGATCCCCGCATCATCCGGCGGATGGCCGGCCGCCTGCGCGACGGGCTCGACGTGGTCTGCGCCTCGCGCTATGCTCCGGGCGGGGCCTACGTCGGATTTCCGCTCAAGCGGCGGATTTTGAGCTGGGGCGCCAACCTCCTGGCGCGAAACTTTTTCAGGATAGAGGGAGTCAAAGACTACACGCTGTTCTACCGGGGCTACCGCGCTTCGGCGCTCAAGCGCGCCCTGAAGGTCTGGGGAGATCGCTTCATCGAGTGCCGGGGATTCGCGGCCAACGCGGAGATTCTGGTCAAGGTCGCGGCCTCCGGGCCCCTGCGGTGCGGCGAGGTGGCGACGGTCTATCGCTATGATTTAAAGCGCGGCAAGAGCGCGATGAAAGTGTTCCGGAATCTGGCCGAATACGGCGGGCTTTTCTTCAGGACCCTGTTCCGCGGGGCTCCGAAGAAAACATGATAGAATCGCGCCGTGCCACCCATGACGCCTCACGCATTTCCAGATCGGCGTCAGGACGGCGCGGCTGCCGCCGCGCCGTCTTTCTCGACCGGGACGGCGTCATCATCGCGGAGGCGGGCTACATCAGCCGCCCGGGTCAGATGCGCCTGCTGGCCGCCGCGGCCCGCGGCATCAAGCGTCTCAACCGGGCGGGCTTCAAGGTTATCGTGGTGACCAATCAGTCCGCCATTGGGCGCGGCATCGTTTCTCGCGGGGGATTGGGGCGCCTGCATCTGGACCTGCGGCGCCGGCTGGCGCGGCGCGGCGCCAAGCTTGACGCCATCTATCACTGCCCGCATTTGCCTCCGGAGGCCGGCGGGCCGCGCTGCGCCTGCCGCAAGCCCGGGACGGCGCTATTGAGGCGCGCGGCCCGGCGCTTCCGGCTGCGGCTGGCCGACTGCTATATGGTAGGGGATTCCACTTCGGACCTCCAGGCCGGCCGCAACGCCGGGTGCGTGCCGCTTTTAGTGCGGACGGGGAAAAAGGGAAGGGACGGACTTTTTTCGGCGCGTCCGAAGCGGGCATTCCGAAACCTGGACGGCGCGGCGAAATGGATCTGTGACCAGGCGACTGGAGAAGACCGGCAATGATCGCTGCTGCGATCATTGCCGGTGGCAGAGGCACCCGCATGCGCTCCGTCAGTTCGGCCCTGCCCAAGCCCATGCTTCCCGTGGGCGGCAAGCCGCTGCTCGAGCACACGCTCGAGTGGCTCAGGGCCGCTGGCATCGACGCCGCGACCTTGTGCGTGGGCTACAAGGCCGAGTCCATCTCCAGGCATTTCGGCGATGGTTCGCGTTGGGGGATGAGGCTTTCCTACAGCGTCGAGTCCAAGCCGCGCGGAACCGCCGGCGCGGTGCGCGACATGGCCTCGCCGGCGGGCGATCTCCTGGTGGTCTACGGCGACCTCTTCATCGCCATGGACTGCCGGAGGCTTCTTGAGTTCCACGCCGGCCGGCCCGGCGCCGCCAGCGTGGTCGTCTGCGAGACCGACCACCCGCGGGATTCCGATTTGGTCGATCTTGACGGCGAGCGAGTGAGCCGTTTTTACCGCGCGCGAGAGGGGGAACCCTGCGGCAAGCTCGCGCTCGCCGCGGTATGGGTGCTGCGTCCGGAGCTTCTGGAATTGGTTCCGCGGGACCGGCCGAGCGATTTTGGGCGGGACATTTTTCCGAAGGCTTTGGCGGAGGGCAAGCGCCTCAACGGCTATGTGACGACGGAAATGGTGGTGGACATAGGCACGCCGGAACGACGGGACAGATTTTTAAAGAGTTGGCCCCCCCGAACGGAGTCGGCCCCCCCGCGGGGGGGGCCGAAGGCTTGGGGGCCGAAGGCATTATAATCAACCCCCCAGCGTTTAGAATCAGCCAAGCCGGGGGGGGGAACCACCAAGACCCATTGTAACCAAAAC
>CAYJXJ010000071.1:0-21177 GCA_964374095.1 uncultured Elusimicrobia bacterium | reverse complement strand
CCGATCTGATGTGCTCCAATCCCATGCTCTCGTCAAACCCTGAAGTGGCGAAGCTCTGCAGCAATCCCTCGATGCTGCAAGGGCTTCCCAATGCGGCCGGAGCCGACACCCCCGCGGGTCATAAGCCGCCCGGGCAGATGGGCGATCTGAAATCCAATCTGCCCAAGCCCCAGGACCCGGCCGCCATGCAGGCGCTTTTGCAGGGACAGGGCGGAGATCCCGCGGCCGCCGGGGGGCTGCTTCCGGGGGCGGGCGCGGCGGCGGGCGCGGCGGCGGGCGCGGCTCCCGGCGCCCCGGGCGCCGCCCCCGGCGGCGCTATGGGTCAAATGGGCTCCGGCATCGGCCAGAGCCACATCCCATCCATCAAGTCCGGCCCCCGGAACTTCCAGAACGCGGCCGAGATCCAAGCCCGGATGCGGGCCAAAGCCGCGGCGGCCAGGGCGGTCGAGGAAGCCAAGGCCGCGGAAGCCGCTAGGAGGGTGGAGGAGGCCAAGAAGGCCGTTGCGGCCGCAAAAAAGGCGGAGGAGGCTCGGAAGGCCGAGGAGGACAAGAAGGCCGCTGACGCGGCGGCCCAACCGGCCTCCGCGCCGGTTGCGGCCGCACCCCCCCCGCCCCCCAAGCCCGTCTATCAGAACCCCGTCGTCGCCGAGTTTACCCTGGAGGTCTCTCTTCTCAAGAATGTCGATCCGTCTCGGGACTATTCGGGGATGCGGCGCCTGCGCGAGATCCTCATCCCGAAGCCTCAGCCGACGGCCCCTTTGGCCGGGGGAATCGTTTGGGAGACCAGTCCGGAATTTCGTTTCCTCGCTTATCCCCAAGACCATGATCCCTTCAACCTCGGGCTTCCCAAGAAGGTTCCTCCGCCGTCGGGGCTGATCCAGAAACTGACGGGCCTGATCAAGCGCAATCGCAAGGGCGGTGCGACCGCCGACGAAGCCGCCCCCTATCTGGCCTTGTCTCCTTCCGTCGATGCGAAGGCCGATAGTTTCGGGGCCGCGGGCGTGCGTCCGATGGCCATCTATTGGTCGGGCCTGGAAGAGGTGCCGACCCTTTTGCGGGCGGCGTCGGCGCGAACCCCGCACACCCTGGCGCCCGCGGGGAATGACCGGCCGCCGGGGCTTGACCGCGACTCGGCCGTCTCGGCCGCCCGGCAGTGGGGATTGGAATGAGTTCCACCCAGCCGGAAGTCAAGCCGGTCCTCGCGCTCCTTCTCCCGATGGTCGCCGTGGGCGCGGCCGTCATCTTGATCCTCGGCGCCCGCTACCTCCTGATGGACTCCGGTTCCGGCGGCGCCGTCGCCTCCCGGGCCGCGTCTTTGTTGGGCAAGCCCCGCATCGCCTCCGTTTTCAAGGGAGACGGTCCCATGATCTCCCCGGGGGCGGCCTTGTGGGCGAGCGGGGATGGGGATTGGTTTTTCGGGTCGGGTGGGAATATCCTTTCCGTTCGATCCCGCCAGTGGCTCCTGCGCGCCACCGACCCGGCCCTTTCGTCGTTCGCCGTCACTCCCGAAGGGCTGGTGGTCACGGTGCGCGGCGCCAGCCTCGGCTATGTCGTCGACGGCGCGGTCCAGGACCGGCTGGCCCTTCCGGCCCGGAATTTGCGGCTGGAGCCGGTGGGTTCGGCGTTGTGCCTCTACGGGGCCATCGGCGAGCGGCTTTCCGCGGTGTATCGCCTCGAGCCGGGCCGCTACTCCAAGCTCTTCACTTTCCCGGGGGAGATCACCGCCTTGACGGGCGCCGGCGAGGGCTTGATCTTCGCGGCGGCCGGCGGACTCTACCGGGCCGATTTCGGGGGGGGCTTGCAGCCGATGCTCTACCTCCCGGCGCGTCCAGCGATCCGTTCCGTGGCTTGGGATCCGGCGCGTCAGGCGGTGTATTTCTCCACGGCCGACTCGGTCTATCTCCTGGTCGAGAACCGGCTGTTCCGGCTCGTCGCGGGGTTCGGGGGCACTTTGCGCGCGGCTCCGGAAGGCTTGTACATCCTCTCGGAAAAGACCCAGGAACTTCTGCGGGTAGACGGGATTTTTAAGAGCGCCTGAAGTTCCAGCGGGGACGCGGCCTGGACCGATCGCTTGCGGCCGGGATCGAGGTCCGGGCGGCGGGCGAAGGCCGGCCCGAGGCCGATCATCTCCAAGGTCAAGATCGCGGAGAGAAAGCCCGTGCGAATCCGGTCGATCCAGAGCTCCGACATGCCCCCAGTGTAGCCCGGACGAAAGCTGCGGGCACGGGCCCATCGGCCGGAATATCCCCTCCAGAGGACCCGAGGCGGAATGCGGCCGAGGGCCTAGTCCGGCCTAGGTCCTTTGGCCTGTTGCGGGCCCGCTGAATCGTGATACACTGTGAACTCAGATGTTTCACGGAGGCCCCTCGATGAGAATGAATCTCGCCCCGTTGGCCGTCTGCGTCGTTCTCGCCGCCGCCGCTCCGGCGGCCGCCACCCCGGAGTCCGTCTGGTCCTCCGGCGAGTCCTTCCTAGGCTCGGTCCGGGCCGGTCTCCCCGATGTCCGGATTCTCAAGAGCCGGGCTCCGGCGGATTTCGCGTCGCGCCGCGCGGCGGGAGGCACCATCACCGGCGCCATGAACCACAGCCCGGTGCAGCTGCAGTTCGACCGCCGCGCGTGGACGATCACCGGCGGCATCAACAATTCCCCGGTGCAGGTCGCCATCGACCATGCCGCCCGGCGCATCCATGGCGGCGCCAATCACAGCCCCGTGGAGTTGGCCTTCGAATGGACTTCGGACCGCTGGTGCATCGAGGGCGGCGCCAACCGGAGCCCCGTCCGGCTTGAGACGTACTGGCTGAGAGGCACCCTGGAAGGCCACTCCAACCGCAGCCCCGTCAAGCTCGAATTCGACCTGCCGGCCGGAACGATTCGAGGCTACGCCAACCGCGCGCCGGTCGAGCTCAGCTACGACGCGGCGAGCGGCCGCATCACCGGCGCCATGAACCGTTCGCCGGTCGATATCACGCTGGTCAACCTGGACTTGTCGGATTTTCTGTCCCACCTCTACCTCTTCCTGAGACCGTAAGGCGTCCCCCGCGGGGCGCGATGGCGCGGCGGGGCCTAATTTTGTTTGATTCTGCCCGGCCCCCGCCCACGATCATGCGCTGCCCCAAATGCCCCGGCCCCCTGGAGACGCTCCACATCGGGGAGGGCCTCGCCGCCGACTCGTGTCCCTCCTGCCACGGCGCCTTCTTCGCCCGGGACGCCTTGCGGCCCAGGGTCAAGGTCTACGGCCTCAAGCCGACGCCGCTGCCCTGCCCGAAATGCGGCGAACCGCTCCACCAGGGCGATGTCTGGGACGGAAAGCTTCAGCTCGACGAGTGCCGCGCCTGCGGGGGAATCTGGTTCGACGCCGGCGAACTGGCCAGGCTGAGGAAGCTCACCCAGCCTGATGCCAGGGAGTGGGTGGAGGCGGCAGCCGCGCTCCCAACGGGACCCAAGACTTGGATCGAGATCGGGCGGCTGCTGCGGGATTGGGTCATACTACTGCTCATCTTGGCCGGCACCGGGCCCGCGCACCGCGCCTGGGTCAAGCGGTACTCGGCCGAACGCGCCATCGAGGAAAGCCGGATTCAGGAAGCGCGCCGGCAGGCCGAAGGTGTGCGCCAAGCCATCGCCAGGCTGCCCCCGGAAACGCGCAAGATCGTGCTGGAGACCGTCAAGGACATGACGGGCGAGGTCCACGCCACGCCCCTCATGGTGTATCTGAGCGGTCAGCGCTCGAATCGCGGGGCGGGCGAATCTTGGGAACAGAGCCGACTGGCCGCTGAACGCATCGTCCGCTTCGAGGTGATCTTGGCGCGGAGCATCCGGGCGTTGGCCAAGCTGCTCTGGCTGGTCTTGGCCGTCGCCGTGGGAGCGGCCTTTGCCGGGTTCATCGCCGCCCGCCCCGCCTGGCTCGATCGGGTCGCGGGCGCGGCCGGCTCGGCCGCCGGGATTTGGTGCCGAATCATCGCCCTGGGCTGCGCCGGCGGGTTTACGCTGACCGGCCTCAACCCATGGCGCGGCTTGCCGCCGGTCTTTACGCTCGCGCCGGCTATTTTGGCGCTCCTCCACGCCGCCCTGTCCTGGCGCGCATTGAAAGCCGGGGAGGTCGTCCGCGATGGCGTTGTCCTGGTCCAGCCGGCCGTGGCGAGCGCGGTTGTCACCACCGTGCTGGCCGCGATCATTTAGGTGTGACCCCATCAGGTGCGAGGGCGGCGCCACGGCCAGAGTCCGAGCAGCCAGCCGGCGGCGCCGAAGGCCGGGGCTCCCGCGCCCCAGACCAAAACAAAGGGGAGCCATTCCAGAAGCCCGGGAAGCCTGATCCCATGGCATGCCGACAGGGCGGGAACGACCAGCAGGGCTCCGAACTCCATCGCGCCGGCCGTGGCGAGGAGGCCGAGGCGAAGCGTACGGCCTGAGACGGCGCCCAGAAGGGTCCAGAACGCGCACCCCGCCAACACCTCGGCCCAATACCCCTCCCCCTGGATGCCCCGGGCCGTGGCGAAAGACGCGGCGGTTTGCAGTCCGCTCACCGCGAGGACCTTCGCCGCCCGGATCGGGAGGCTCCCCCGCCGGGGCTCGGGCGGGCGCGCGGCCGCCGGGGCGCGAAGTTCGGCCAACCGCCGGTAGAGCGCCGCGGTCTTGTCCACCATCGCCGACACGCTGAAGTCCCGGCGGACGCGCCGCGCCAGTTCCTCGACCGCGGGACGGACCTCGTGGGGGTGGTCCAGGACCCAGGCGATCCGCTCGGCCAGCGCCGCCGGGTCCCCGGGGGGAAAAAGGAACCGATCGCCCCCGAGGCCCAGGAGTTCGCGGTTGCCGGCCAGGTCGGAAGCCACGGCCGGCACCCCGGCGCAGAGCGACTCCCGCACCGCGCCCGAGATCCCCTCCCCCCCCACCGCGGCGTTGACGCTCACGGCAAAGTTGGACAGCGCCGCCGGGATGTCGGCGCGAAACCCGGCCAGGGTGACGTGGGGCGCCAACCCGAGGCGCGACACCTCCCGGCGCATCTCGGGCCCGTTGGTGTCGCGTCCCACCAGGACGAAATGCAGGGGTCGTCCCTGTTTGATGAGGAGCGCCGCGGCCTCCAGGAAGGAGGTCTGTCCCTTCCAGGTCGAGTAGTTGGCGATCTTTCCCACCGCGAGCCTGCCCTCCGGGATCATCAGCGATTTTCGGACACCCGCATCGGGAGGGCGCGGCTGGAAGCACTCCGCTTCGACGCCGCTGTGGATCACCGCGACGCGTCCCGGTTCGATCCCGCTGGAGACCAGCACGTCGCGCACGGCGGCCGCGACGGCCGCGAAGGAGTCGTTGAACCAATGCAGGTACTTAAGGAGGCTGAAGGGGTTGCCGGCGATCGGGAACGACACTCGACGGCTGACGACCAAGGCGGGCAGCGGGCGCTCGCGCAGCCACAGCACGAGCTTGGCCAGCAGGCAGACGCCGTGCGAGCGGCTGTGGTGGGAATGCAGGATCGTGATCCCCTCGCGCTCGATGAAATCGGCCAGAGCCCGGGCGGAGAGCAGATCGTAGTCCTGGCGCAGGGCCGTGTGAAACACCGGCAGGCCGGCTTGGGCCGCGGCGCCGGAGAGCGCGCTCGATGGGCGGCAGGCGATCCAGGCGCCCCACCCCTTCGCTTTCAGGCCGGCCGCCAGGGCCAGCAGCTGGAAGCACCCCCCGGTCCACTCGTCGGCGTCGGAGACGTGCAGGGTTTGGAGCTCCGGGGGGCGGGTGGTTGACACTCGAAGTGAAATTGTACAAAATGTGCCTTGGAAGGCTGAATTTTGTCATCCCCTCATCCGATGGTCGGCCGGCGACGCTCCCTGCTGGGGAGGACGTGGGCCTTTTTCGCCTTCTCGGGGCTCTTCGGAGCGGTCTCCTTTTGGGCGCTGGCCGCGGCCCCCTCCGGAAGCCCAGGTCCTTCGTCCGCCGCCGCCGCTCCCGCGCCGGTGTCGGTCGCGATGACCCCCTCGACCCCGGGCGAGCGCCTCATGTCGGCGGTGGGGCTTTTCGTCTTCGTCGGGGTCTGCGTGCTGATGTCTTCCGACCGCTCGCGCATCAACTGGCGGCTGGTGTTCTACGGCATGGCCCTCCAACTGGCCTTCGGCGTCATCGTGCTCAAGACCGAGCCCGGGCTGTGGTTCTTCTCCAAGCTCAACGACGCGACTCTCGCCCTGCTTTCGTTCACCGATGAGGGCAGTAAATTTCTGTTTCGATCCTTCATCACGGGTCAGATCGAAGCTCCCCTGGTCAACTTTACCTTCAAGGTCCTTCCGACGATCATTTTCTTTTCCTCGCTCATGACCGTGGGGTACTACCTCGGCGTCATGCAGTGGATCGTCAATATTTTCGCCGTGGTCATGCACAAGACCATGCGCTGCTCGGGCGCCGAGACCCTCTCGACCGCGGCCAACATCTTCGTGGGACAGACCGAGGCGCCGCTGGTCGTCAAGCCCTACGTCAAGGACATGACCCAGTCGGAGCTGTTGGCCGTCATGGCCGGGGGCTTCGCCAACACCGCCGGCGGGGTGCTCGCCGCTTACGTCTCGATCCTCCACCAGAGCTTTCCGGACATCGCGGGCCACTTGATCGCCCAGTCGGTCATGTCGGCCCCGGCGGCTTTGGTCTGCGCCAAGATCGTGATGCCCGAGACCGGCAAGCCCCTCACCGCCGAGCACGTGAAGATGGCCAGCGAAAAGATCGACGCCAACGTCCTCGACGCCGCGGCCCGCGGGGCTTCCGAGGGGATGACCTTGGCCTTCAACGTGGCCTGCATGCTGCTGGCCTTCATCGCCCTGATCGCCATGGCCAACGCCATGCTCATGGGCGCGGCCAAGTTTCTGCCCGGATCGCCCGCGCTTTCCCTCGAGACGATTCTCGGCGTCGTGGGCTACCCGATCGCCTTGGTCATGGGAGTCCCCATTCAAGATTGTTGGACCGTCGGCAAGCTCATCGGGGTCAAGACCGTCATCAACGAGTTCGTGGCCTATCTCCAAATGGCCGACCTCATGCAGAAGGGCCAGCCCTTCTCCTACCGGGCCGCGCTCATCTCGAGCTATGCCCTCTCGGGCTTCGCGAATTTCTCCTCCATCGCCATCCAGATCGGCGGCATCTCGGGCATCGCCCCTACCCGCCGCCACGACCTGGCCAAACTGGGTCTTAAGGCCATGATCGTGGGTTCCTTCGCGACGTTCATGACCGCCTCCGTCGCCGGTCTCCTCGCCCCCTAGCGGCCGACGGGGGGCGAGGCGGGGTTGATCTAGATCAACCCCGGCGGTTGACCCAGGTCCTAAGCCCGGCCTGGGCCCTTTGGGTACCATGTCCGCGTGGTTGATCCTAGGAGGCCTCGCATGAATCGCGCACTCGCCGCCGTCCTATCACTTTCCCTCGCTCCCCTGGCCTTCGCCGGGGAATCCGAGAAGATCTATCTCACCGACCCGGGCTTCGCCCAGGTGGTGAGCGGCTCCTTCCTCCCGCTTCAGGCCAAGGACGCCTTCGCCGGCCTGGGCGACTGCGGCGTGCTGGAGAACAAGCGCCGCTACAGCCTCGTTGACGCGGTCGCCGCGGTCCAACCCTGCTTGAACGCCGTGACGGCCCGCTACGGCCTGGCCCTCAAGGCCGAGCCCGGCCGGGTCGAGGACTCCGGATCCTTCGGCATCGTCATCTATGCCGGAAACGTCTCCGTGGCGGCTCCGGTCATGCGCGATCTGAACCACGCCATCGCAGCTCGGGGCGGGGAGCTGCTCGGCCATACCGCGCTGCTGCGCCGCGAGGCCGAGCGCCAAATCCTCAAGACCAGCCTGGCGCAAGAGGCGCTCGATAGCTGCCTCCTTCCCGCCGTCCTGCGCAAGGTCGAGACCGCCCAGGACTTTATCACCCACTACGGTTCCTGCTTGACCATGGACGCCAAACTTCAGGTAAAGGAAATGCGCCAGTCTCCCGGCCACACGCTGGGCGTGGCGCTTGTCACCGCGGCGGACGAGATCGTGGCCGAGGGCTTGAACGGGGTCGTCGCGGTCATGGCCGAGAGCGGCCGGGTCGAGCTCATGATCATGGCTTATCCCGAAAAGATCATGCTTCCCTGAAGACGGATCTTTCCGCAAGGGAAAGGGCCCCGGCCTCGCCGGGGCCTTCTTCTTTGGCGGCCACCGGGGGTGAAACCTCGGCGAGGGGCGCGTATTCTCCGATGACAGCCCTCTCGGCCGTGACCTGGTGCGTCCGGACGCAGTAGCGTATGGCGCACTGACGCAATGCGTCGCGGGCCCTGAGCAGGTCGGTCCGATTCAAAATGGTATAGTCCGCCGATGACCGAAGGAAATGGTTCGACTCCAAAGGATATAGGAGGAGAACCATGACCGGATTTGGAGGGGCAGGTTCCGCAAAGGTAGAATAGAAACCATGCGCCCGTCGAGAGACCGGCTGATCATCTCGGTCTGCGGCATGACGTTTCTGTCCGGCGCGGCGGCCCTGGCGCTGGAGACGGTGTGGATCCGGATGCTCACCAGGGCCGTGGGGGTCACGGTCTACGCGGTCTCGAGCGTGGTCGCGGTGTTCTTGGGCGGCCTGGCCCTTGGCGCCTGGGCCGCGTCGCGGCTGCCCCGGCCCCGCGACGATCTCAAAGCCTACGCCGGGTTGGAAGCCGCGGCCGCGCTCGCCGCCCTGGTCTGCGCCGAGGCCATGCGGCGGCTTCCGGAGGCCTTGGCCGCGTGGGGCGAGGGCCCGCTCTCGGTCGGCGTCCGCGCCCTCGTTTGCGTCCCGGTCCTGCTTCCCCCGACTTTGCTTTGGGGCGCGACGCTGCCCATTCTCGCCCGCGTTTTCTGCCGGACGGGCGGCCCTTCATCGGGAGCGGCCCTTCAGTCGGGGGTCGGCAAGCTCTACGCGGCCAACACCTTCGGCGGCGCCTTCGGCGTGGCGGCCGCCGGATTCTGGACGATCGGCGAGTGGGGAGAGACGGCTACCGTCTGGTGCGCCGCGGCGGCGGGAGCGCTGGCCGCGGTATGGGCGTTGGGCATGGGCCCATCGTCCTCGCCGACTCCCAGCGCCGACCGCGGGGTGGCGACGGCGGGCGATCCCGCGGTGCTCCGGCTCTACGCGCTTTCGGGCTTTTGCGCGCTCGCTTGCGAGGTCATATGGACGCGGCAATTGGGCTTCATGCTCGGCAACTCGACCTACGCCTTCTCGCTGGTCCTCGTCTTGATCCTCATGGGAATCGCGCTCGGAAGCCTGGCCGCGCCGGGTCTCTCCGAGGACGGCTTGGCGCCCCTGGTTTCCTTTGGGCTGCTGCAGCTGGGACTGGCCGCCGCCGCGGCGCTGAGCCTCGCGGCGTTTCACACCATGGGCCTGGCGGCGGATTCCCCCGCCTACCTGTATGCCCCGCTGGGGTCTCCGGCGGATCTGGTCCGGATGGCCCTGCAGGCCGGGGTGATGGTGCTTCCCTCATCCTTCATCATGGGGCTGATGTTTCCGGCGGCCGCCCGGGCTTATTCTCCCAACGGCGGGGACGCCGCGGGCCCGGTGGGCGCGCTTTACGCGGCCAACACCCTGGGCGGGATCGCGGGCTCGCTGGCGGTCCTGGCAGGAGTGCGGGCGGTGGGGACGCACCGGGCCATGCTGTGCCTGGTGGGCATCGCCGCGCTTGCCGGTCTCGCGAGCGCCGCGATATCTCGCGTCAGGGGGCTGCGCGTTCCGCCTGTTTGCGGCGCGGTCGCGGCCCTGATCTTGGGGTTGGCCGTCTTCGCCAGGCGGGATCCCGTCCTCGAGATGTTGACGCGCCGGTGGGCTAAGGAATTCGGCGCCGCCCCTCAGGTCCTATTTCATGAGGAATCCGCCGCCGCCGTGGCCACCGGCGTGGCGGCGGGTCCTGTCCGGACCCTGCTGCTCAACGGCATCAAGACCGCGGGCAACACTATCGATGGAACCTTCATGGCGGTTCTTCCGCACGCCCTCCTGGCTCGGCCGGCCTCGACCCTCGTGGTCTGCTTCGGAGCGGGCAACACCTTCCGGACCGCGTCGATCCTGGGCGGGGAGGTGCACGCCGTCGACCTCGTGCCCCAGACTTTCGGACGCATGAAGGACTTTTATCCCGATGCCGCCCAACACCTGACCCGCCCCGGCCGCGCGGTCTTCATCGAGGACGGGCGCCATTACCTCCTGCGGGTCCGGCGGCGCTATAGTTCGATCATCGTCGACGCCACCCCCCCGCTCCACAGCTCCGGCGCGGTCAACCTCTATTCCCGCGAGTTCATGGCCTTGGCGCGGCGGCGCTTGGAGGGCGACGGCATCCTGACTCTATGGCTGCCCTATCTTTCCCTAGAGGACGATTACTGGGCGATCCTCAAAGGCATGACTGACACCTTCGAACACGTCGGGGTTTGGGCCTGGCCCGGTTTCGCGGGCCTGCTGTGCCTGGGCTCGCGCGCGCCGTTTGAATGGCCGGCCGGCGAACTCGAACGCCGGATCGCCGGCCGGCGGATCGCCTCGGTGGTCCGGCCCTTCGGGGAACGCGAGATCCGCGCGGGGCTGTTGATGCCGGAGAGCGAGCTCAGGCGCCGGCTCGAAGGCCGCCGGGCCCTTTCGGACGACCGCCCGTGGACCGAGTTCCATCTGAGACGGCTCTGGAACGGGCGGCGTCCCGTTCGCGGTCCCGATTTTCTGCGCGCCGCGCGCTAAAAGCTAGGCCCCTTCGGGCCAAACTCGCCTGATATCCTCTTCGCTGTAGCCGAAGTGATGGGCGATCTCGTGGCGAAGGGTTTTGCGGATCTCGCGCGCCAGTCGGGCCTCATCCTCGCAAAGCTCGGAGATGTTTCGCTGGTAGAGCAGTATGCGCGCCGGGAGGTAGGAGCCCGAGTTCGGGCTGAGCATCTGCTCCCGGGTTAGGCCCGTGTAGAGCCCCAGGAGGGCGCGGGAGCCCTTCCAGCGGCCGGCCTCGGGGCCCGGCAGGCCGCGGACCTCGATGGAAAGGTTGTGGAGCTTCTCCAGAAGGGGCTTGGGACCTTCGGCGAGCGCGGCCTCGGCCAGGCGCTCGAAGCGTGAGCGCGTGACCTTAATCGTCGGAGAGGTCCTGGCTCGTGATGACGTGAAAGATCCGGCGGGAGGCTTTCGAGGCCAGCGCCAGGAGCGTGGAGTCCACGGAAGTCCCGGGGTCGCGGGAGGCCTCCTGCGCCAACTCCTCGAAGCGGGTGAAAACCTCGCCGCTGGAGCCGTAGCTCATGCGGACCGTGATGGCGCCCTTGGACCAGAACCACAGCAGGTTCTCAGGAGGGAGGGCCTCGGCCTGGGCCTTGGCCTCGACCATGATGTCGGCGGCGCGCGAGCCCTCCTCGCGGGCCCGCAGGCCATAGGCGCTCAGCTCATCGATGATGCGCGACCCGACCGCCTCCGCGTTCTCTCCATCGGCGTGAATTTGGACCGTCACGGCCTTGATCGCGGCGCGGGCCTTGGACAACGCCTCCTGCGAGGAAGGTCCGGGGAGGCTCTTGCCCGCGAGGACGCGGTACTGTTTGTGGACCTCTTTGCGCCCGCGCGCGGCCTTGACCAGCTGGAGGGCCAGCCGGAGGCGGGCGAACTTCCCCTCCGTCTTCTCAAGCTGCTCGGAAGTCTCCTTGAATTCGGCGTCGTACTCCGAGAGCTTGGTCGTGAGGTTGGCCAGGGCCGCCGACCGGTCGAGCACGGCGAGGGCGTAATGGTTGCCCTGCTCGTCTCGCCAATACTTGGCGATATCCACGCCCTCGAGCATGCGGGCCGTGAAGGTCCGGACGTCGTCGGAGACTTGCTGGGTGAAGCCCGCTCCCGACTCTCTCGCGGAGGTCGCGGTGCGCGCGAATAGTTCGACGCCGAAGAACTTGGCGATCTCGGTTCGGGCCCGGTCGGCGGCCTTTTCCTGGCCCTGGGCCTCGCCCACCCCGGTCACGAAGGCGGCCTTGGGGTGCTCGGCGCTGGACCCGGAGAGCCAGTCGGGCCGGGGTTCGGCCGCCGCGAGCAGGACGGGGAGAAGCCACAACGCCGGGACGATCCTCACCTGACCAGTTTAGCCCTTGGCAGTCAGGCTGTCAAGGTTCAGGACAGGTGGGGTCGAGCTGCGGTCCCGTGGCTCGTCGAAATTTTATAGACTTTGGACAGGCGGTCCCCGCGACCGGCCGGAGGTTCAAATGTCTTGGAGATTTTCCGGGGAGTGGTGACCGCCGCGACCGTGAAAATCTCGATCGCCGTCCTGCTCCTGACCCTGGTGTCCGTCGCGCGCGGGCAAGACGCGCGCATAACCTGGGAGCCTGGAGCGCGCTATGAAAATATCTCGACCCCCTTCCTGAGGAAATTCGATGGACGCGATGGGGGGAAATTCCTGGCGTTTTCTCCGGATGGAGGGAACATCTCCGCGGTGAGCTACTACGGAGCCATTCAGGTTTGGGAGATATCAACGGGAAAACTCATCCGCCGTAGCGAGGCTCATGTCCCGAAACGGACGCCCTCCGCGGCCTTTTCGCCCGACGGTCGCTACGTCCTGACGGGAGACGATGACCACACCCTCAAATTGTGGGAACTTTCCGGAAGACCTTTAGGAATTTGGGCCCGGGGGCATTCCTCGGAGGTCTATTCCGTCGCCTTTGCGCCGGATGGCCGGTCGGCCCTCTCGGGCGGAGTGGACGGCAAACTGATACTCTGGGACGTGGAAACGGGTAAACCCGCGCGCACCTTCGACAAGAGGTACCCGGGGGTCGTCTATGCCGCGGCCTTCTCCCCCGACGGCCGCTTCGCTGCCTCGGGAGGCATGGACAAGAGGGTTTTCCTCTGGGATGTGTCAACCGGGAAAGCGCTGCGAGCCTTTGAAGGGCATGCCAAGGATGTGATGGCCGTGGCCTTTTCCCCCGACGGCAAGCAAGTCCTGTCGGGCAGCGGCGATCAAACACTTAGGCTCTGGGACGTTTTCACCGGGAAGACCCTCAAGACCTTCGAGGGTCACGCCGACTGGATCCAAGGGGTCGCCTTTTCGCCGGATGGGAGGTTCGTCGCGTCGGGAGCCGCGGATGGGACGGCAAGGCTCTGGGATGTTTCCAGCGGAAAGCTCCTGAGAAGCTTCGAGGGGCTCGGTCGTTTTCCCAGGTCCATCGCATTCTCCGCTGACGGGCGGTTGCTGGCCGTGGCGGACGGCGGCGCGCCTAAGCTCTGGCGGATGCCGTCTTCAAAACGGGGTCTTGACCTCTTCTCCGAACTTGCCTCGCAAGCCGTCAAGCAGGCCCTTGTCGATCACCTTGGGGAAAAACCCGCGCCTCAGGCCGCCAGCCTCACTCAGGGAAAATACGAGAGCACGTCTGAATTCAAGGAGCGGGTGGCCAAGGCTCAGGCCGACCTCGACGCCCCGCTTGCGGCCTACCAGCAGAGGGTCTCGGCCTTTCCCATCGAGAAGAAGACCGAGGCCTTGCGCAACGCCTTCTACTCCGTCTTCGGCGAGCCCCAGGTCGCCGGGACCCATTACGACGCCGACGGCGAGCTCTTTTCGACGCAAGTGGCTCCCACCGGGGGCCTCGGCGAAGGCTTCCAGTTGACCCTGGTTCTGAGGGAGGCCATACCCAAGAAAGATGCCGAGGATTTTGACCGCGGCCTCTCGCGGGCCAAACCCAAAATCCGCTTCGCCCTTGATGGGGGAAGGCTCTCCTTGGAGGAAGCCGGGCTTGAGGTCAATGGAAAGGTGTATGCGGCCGTTTCGAGCGAGGCCTCTTTCGAGAGACGCCTGGCTCAGGTGGACCTGAGCGCGGTCGACAACGCCGCGCCGGAGACTCCCGATGCCCGGAAGATCTCCGTGCAATATTCTGATAATCCCGAGATGAGCCAAAAGATGAAGGAGCTTGAGCGGCTTAAGAAAAAACGGGCCGACAAAGAGAAGCTTCAAGCCCTGGAACGGGAAATCGCCAGGCTTCAGGCCGGCGAGGAGAAAGTCTATCACTCGGACGTCGACCGGCCGAAAGGACATTTCCCCGAAAGGCCCGACGATCTGGCGCTGGTTATCGGCATCGGCAGGTACAAACAGCTCCCGGAAGCCCAGTTCGCCGAGCGGGATGCCCTCGCCGTGAAAGCTCAACTTCTCGCGCTGGGCGTTCCCGAGCGGAATCTGGTCTATTTGACGGGAGACCAGGCGACCGAGGCCGCCCTGGAGAGCCGTATCGAGGAATGGCTCCCCAAGAATGCCACGCCGCGTTCGCGGGTCTACTTCTACTATTCGGGCCACGGCGCCCCCGACCCCATGACTCAGGAGGCCTACCTGGTGCCCTATGACGGCCAGGCGGAATATTTGAAGAGCACGGCCCTGCGCCTGAAGACCCTGTTCGAGGGTCTGGGGAGGCTCCAGGCCAAAGAGGTCCTCGTGGCCATGGACTCCTGTTTTTCCGGAGCCGGAGGAAGATCGGTGCTGCCCAAGGGTGCTAGGCCCCTGGTGAGCCGGGTCTCCAAGCCGGTCTTAGGGCCCAACATCACCCTATTGGCCGCAGCCGGAGAGGACCAGATTTCCGGAAGCATGGAGAGCGAGGGCCATGGTCTGTTTACCTACTATTTCTTGAAATCCCTGCAGCAAGCCCCCGCCCGGGCATCGAGGATCTATCAGGAGCTCAAGATCCCGGTGGAATCCTCCGCCCGCAGGGAAAACCGCGACCAGACGCCGGTCTTCGAAGGGCCGGATTTGACCATCCCATGAAAACCCCGATCATCAGGCATGAGCGCGCCGCCCCCGCGCGGGCGGGGGAGCCGGCTTAATCCGGACCGGCTGTCGGCCCGGGCGACCAGGGCGCTAGTCGTCCCCCGCCCGGCCGTCCTCGGCGCGGCAAAGCGACGCCGCGTCGGTCACGGAAAGCCGCCGGGACAGGGCTTGGTCGAGACAGCGGAGCGTCTCGGGGCTCGACTCGGTCGCCCGGCAGAGTTCCGAGGCATCCGGGTTGGACACGCGGCGCGAAGAAGCCTGCTCGAGGCAGCGGAGCGTTTCGGCCGCCGAGCGCGCGGCGCGGCAGAGGCCCGCGGCGTCCGGGTTCGACAGCCGCCGGGCCGAAGCGCCCTCGTAACAGCGCAGGGACTCGGCTGACGACGCAGTCCCGCGGCAGAGGGCCGCGGCGTCGGGGTTGGAGAGGCGCCGCGCCGAGGCCCCTTCGTAGCAGCGGAGGGTCTCGGCGGAAGATGAGGTTCCGCGGCAGAGGAGGGCCGCGTCGGGATTGGAGAGCCGCCGGGCGGAGGCCGACTCGTAGCAGCGCAGGGATTCGGCGGCGGAGTCCGTCCCGCGGCAGAGCTGCGCCGCGTCGGGATTGGAGAGCCGGCGGGCGGAGGCCCCAT
This sequence comes from uncultured Elusimicrobia bacterium, assembly GCA_964374095.1. GTDB lineage: Bacteria > Elusimicrobiota > Elusimicrobia > UBA1565 > UBA9628 > CAYJXJ01. Next base: position 5,882 of record CAYJXJ010000071.1, on the reverse strand, counting down.
CGTAGCAGCGCAGGGATTGGGCTGCCGAGGCGCCGCGCCGGCAGAGGGCGGCCGCGTCCGCGTTGGAGAGCCGGCGGGTCCCGGCGCCGTCGTAGCAGCGCAGCGTCTCGGGGGCGGAGGCCGTCGCCCGGCACAGGTCCGCGGCGTCGGAGTTGGAGAGCCGCCGCGAGGCCGCTTGATCGTAGCAGCGCAGGGACTCGGGCGCGGCGTTGGTCCCGCGGCAGAGTCCGACCGCGTCGTTGTTGGAGAGCCGGCGCGTCGAAGCCTGGTCGAGGCAGCGCAGGGACTCGGGGGCCGAGCCGGTCCCCCGGCAGAGGGCCGCGGCGTCGGCGTTCGAGAGCCTGCGGCTCGCGGCCTGATCGAAGCAGCGCAGGGACTCGGCCGCGGACAGGGTCTGGGCGACGGGGGCGGCGGTGAAGTTCGGGGCCGGGAGAGAGCGGGCCTCGAGAATGGCGGCGAGGTCGACTCCCTGGTCGAATTGAACGGCGGACGCGGCGATACCGAATGCAAGCATGGCGGTGGTGATCATGCTTTGTTTCTCCTTTTGCGAGGCCTGCGCTTCCAATAATTGGAGGCGCAGGCTATTCTACAACCTTGGACATGGGCTGGGAGGGGTCTCTGGGCCTATGGTGATTTGGGTCTAAGGTCCTATCCTCCCGAAGGGCGGTGCGCGCCGCGCAGGGCGTTGATGGCCGCGTCGGCATCGCCGACCGGGATCAGCAGAAGGGCGTCGCGGCCTTCGACGCGCGCGTAGCGGTACAGTGGTTTGGCCTTTCCCCCCTCGGGTTTGGGCTTGCCGATGCGCACGAGCACGCGGCGCGCCTTGGTCGAGAGTTCCGCCTCGAGCGCCGGCTGATCGAGCCCGTGCTCGGAAGGCGTGACGCTTTCCGGGGCGAAGACGCTGACCCTAAGCCCGGCCAGCCGCTCCACCAGGGACTCGGCCTTGTCCGGGGCGAGTTTAATCCCCGAGGCGGTCCAGCCGGACGTGGATTTCACCAGAGTCGCGCGCCGGGTCCCCGCCGCGATCATGATTCGTTCGAGCTCGGCGCGGTCGAACTTGACGAGGGCGCGCTCGCGGAAATCATCCGCCCGGCGCTCAAGCTGGTAATCGGCCAGGCCCAGCGCCACGTGGACGGGCCTCTCCCGGGAGAAGCGCATGTAGGCCGAATCGTGGCCCAGGGCGCGCTTGCCGAAGTATCCGTCGAGGACTGCCGCGGCCTGAGCGGAGGAAAACACCTGGACCCGCGTGGCGCTCGCCTCGTGCAGGCCATAGGTCGGATAGCTGGCGGGGTCTGAGGCGACCTCCGTGCCGACGCGCAGCGCGGCGAGCCCCTCGAGAATGTCCTGGACCGGGTTGGGGTCGGCGAGGTCGCCGACCGGCCGGGTCAGCCGCCAGGTGTCGCCCACGCGGCGAAGCTCGATCTCAACCCCGGGACGCGAGAGGATCAGGCGCGCGGCTTCGGCGGGCTTGACGGCCGGAGCGGCGACGGGCGGCGGGGCGCGCCGGGAGCGCCACGACAAATAGGTCCCGGCGGCGGAGAGGGCTAGGAGCAGACCGGCAAGGGCCGCCAGCCGAATCTCAGGACGCATACGCCGCGGGCAGGGACTTGCGCCGCGACCGCTCCTTGCGGTAGGCGGCGGCCCCTCCGGCGACAAGGGCGAACGGCGGGAAGAAGATCAGGATATTCTTGACCGCGAAGCGCGCGGGGGACGAGAGGGGCTTGAGGTGGCGGTAGCTCATCCCCTTGGAGCGTATCGAGAGGAGCGACTCATCCTGCAGGGACCACTCGATCAAGTTGAGGAGCATGGCGACGTTTCCGGCCTTGACGGAGAGTTCGGCCTGGATGAGGCGGGAGGTGCCCACGACCACGACCCGGCCCGGGCGCTGCTTGTCCGCGGCAACCGTGCCGGCGGTCTCGACGGCCGGCCACGTGGTCGGCGTCACCTTGTAGAAGTCGCCCTCCACGATCCCGGCCACGTCGAAGGGCCCTTTGGGCGCGGTCTCGAGTCCCGCGGGCTGCTCGTACGGGGAGACCACGGCCTGCGTGACGTACCAGCTTTGGGGGGAGCTCCGCGCCAGCCAGGTATAGCGCAGGCCCTTGCCCTCGCCCTCGAAGCGGATGGGGTGGACGTAGGGGAGGGAGACCACGTCCAGGCCCCGCGTGGCGGGGTGGTCGGGATTGAAGTTGTTGGCGACGGGGATATAGGGGTACTGGACGATGTTGGTCATGACGATCATCCCGGACTGCTGGCGCAATTGGATGGTCTCGGCCTGGGCGTCGACGATAAGGCCCTCGCGGACCTCCACCCCCCACGCCTTAAGCAGCTTCTCCAGGCCGGTGTCCATCTTGCTGGTGAAGAAACTGCGCATGTCCACCCAGCGGCGGTCGAGCAGTATCCCCAGCGACCGGCCCGCGCCGGTCCAGGCCTTGAGGCGCTCCAGCTCGCCCGGACCCAGGGCCTTCTGCGGCCCGAGGAGCCAGAGCGCGTCGACGGAGGCCGGGATGGGCTTGTCCAGGGAGACGGTCTCCACGGTCATCTGCTCGCGTAGGATTTCGAAGATTTCCCCGAGCGCCGCCTCATCGGAGGTTTTCTCGCCGTGTCCGCCCACGAAGCCCACGGTCTTGGGGGCGGTCGCCGTGAGCTTGCGGATGCGGCGGGTGATGTGGTACTCGAGATCGGCGGTGTTCTGGACCACGGGGATGGTCTCGGCCTTGCCCTGATAGAGGAGGGCCAGTCCCATGTAGGCTTCCTTCACCTCGAACTTGTCGCTGGCCATCACGTTGATGCGCACCGGCGAGACTCCGGCCGAGAGGGCCTCCTTGCGGGCGGCCTCCTGCTCGGGGTCGTGGTACTCGACGCGCACCCGCCCGCGCCCGGCGCTTCGGTACTCGTCGAGCAGGGAACGCAGGTAGGTTTCGTTGAGCCCGAAGGGCGAGGGCAGCCCCCGGGTGTAGTACATCTTGACCACCAGGTTGTCCTTGAGTTCGCCGAGTATGCCCCGCGTGCCCTGGGAGATGGAGTAGATCCCCCCCGCGGAGAAATCCGCCCGCACGTAGAGATAACGGCCGACGACGTTGGCCGCGGCGAGTATGCCCACCACGATGGCCGCGCCGGCCCCGGAGAACAAGAGGGTCCGGCGGCGGTCCGGCATCATAAGAACCTCCGGGCCGAGAGGCGTTGGGCCGTCAGGTAGAGGAAGCCGAATGTCACGCTGGCGAAATAAAGGATGTCGCGGGTGTCGAGGACCCCTTTGGCCAAAGTGTCGAGGTGGGAGTCGGAGCCGATGAACTCGATGATCGGGGCGACGGCGGGAGGGGCGAAGCGCGAGAGATGTCCCGCGATGAAGAACAAGAAGCAGATCATGAAGGCGAGCACGAAAGCCACGATCTGGCTCCGGGTCAGCGCGGAGGCGAAGAGTCCGATCGCCCCGAACATGAGGCCCAGGAGCCAAAGACCCAGGAGTATGCCGGCCGTCTCGCCGTAGTCGAGGCCCGCCGGCGGGGCGACGATGATTCCCAATACGACGGGGTAGAAGGCCATGCCGCCGACGACGGCGAGGCTGACTCCCCCGAAGCCCAGAAATTTTCCCAGCACGATGTCCCAGTCCTGGATGGGCAGGGTGGCCAACGTCTCGTAGGTGCCCGATTTGAGCTCCTCGGCCAGAAGCCCCATGGTCAGGGCGGGAATGAGGAAGGCCAGCAGGAGCGGGACCGTGTCGGCCAAGGGACGCAGCGAGGCCTGATTGACGAGGAAGAGCGGGACGCTGAAAAGGTAGCCCGCCAGGAGATAGAAGACGATCAGGGCGACGTAAGCGGTGGGCGCGCCGAAGTAGGAGCGCAGCTCGCGCGCCGCGAGCGCGGCCACCGCGCGTCCCTGGATGAGGGACGTCCCGGCGGCGGGCGGGGCCTTGCCGGCCGGGGTCCGCGGCGTCTCCGTCGTCATGGTGGTCACCGCGGCCGCGAAGCCTCCGCTCTCGAGGGAGACGCCGGCCGGGCGGTGAGGGCCCGGAACACTTCCTCCAGGCTCGGGCGCTCCTGGCGCAGGGCCATGATGGGCCAGCGCCGCTCCACCGCGAGGCGAAAGAGCCCCTCCCGCAGGTCCAGCGCGGCCCCGGACTCTAAAATGAAGCCCTTCTCCCCGTCGCTCTCCCGCGGCGAGATGGATTCCAGCCCCGGCAGGCGCCCCAAGGCCTCGGCCACATCCGGCGGGGGGCCTTTGAGTTCGACGTAAAGGCGCTTGCGGTTCTGAAGGTTTCCGGAGAGCTCGTCCGGGGAGCCGTCGGCCGCGATGCGGCCGCCGCTGATGATGATGACGCGGTCGCAGGTCGCCTGGACTTCCGAGAGGATATGGGTGGAGAGAAGAAGCGTCTTCTCCTTCCTGAGTTCGGCGATGAGCCCGCGCACCTCCTGGACTTGGTTGGGGTCCAGGCCCGAGGTCGGCTCGTCGAGAATCAAGACGTCGGGATCGTGGAGGATGGCGCTCGCCAGCCCCAGGCGCTGGCGGTAGCCCTTGGAGAGCTCGCCCGTCAGCTTTCCGATCACCGCGGTCAGTCCGCAGGAGCGGATCGCGGCCTTGACGCGCTCGGTGCGGCGCGCCGTGTCGGAAATCCCCCGCAGGCGGCCCGTGAAATGCAGGGCCTCCGTGACCTCCAAGTCATCGTAAAGCGGGTTGTTCTCCGGAAGATACCCCAGCCGCCGCCGCACCTCCAGGGGTTGGCGCGCGACGTCGAGCCCCATCAACTCCGCCCGGCCCTCGTCGGCCGGGAGGAAGGCGGTCAAGAGGCGCATGGTCGTGGTTTTGCCCGCGGCGTTGGGGCCGAGGAAGCCCACCACCTGGCCCCGCGGGATTTCGAAGCTGATCCGGTCGACCGCGGTGGTCTCCCCGAAGCGCTTGGTGAGGTTTTCCGCCTTGATCATCTTTGTAAGAGGTTATATATTTTTTAGGTGATTTGGTGGGTTTTTGTCAAGCGGTTCGCTGGGACGCCGGCATCTGGTAATTCAACCGCATTCGGACTATACTTAGAACAGGACTCCTGGGCGCCGATGCTTGCGCAAAAGGGAGAAAAATGCGACATCCAAGATGGACCGCCGAAATCATCCCCTCCGGTCGATGGCCGGATTCCCGAGCTGATCAACGCGCCTATTGGCTGTCCCGACCGCCCGCAGAGCGGGTCGAGGCCGGCAGAGCGTGGCATCGGAAGATTTGCTTCTGGTTTCACTTGCGGGGTCCATCGCTCGAAGACGCGCTGCGCGCCGCCAGACCACGCGAATAATGAGTCACAACCCTGACGAGGATGATTCCGGGCTCCACGTATATGACAGGATCGTTGCCGCTCTCAATAAACACCACGTTGAGTTTTTGATTGTCGGCGGGTTTGCCGTGATCTACCACGGTCACGTTCGAGCGACGCAGGATCTGGACATCTTTATCGGCTCCACCGAAGACAACGCCAAGAGGACCGTTGCGGCCCTCAAGGAGGTGAGCCAAGGCGACCTCGATCTCTCCACCGAGGTGTTCACCAGAGGCAATGGGCTCCTGATCGGAGAAAGACCGCTCCGAGTGGACATCCTTTCCAAGATCTCAGGCCTTACATTTGAGGAAGCCTGGCCGCGCCGGAGGACGGATCTTTTTGGGCCGGCAACGGTTCATTACATCTCGCGAGAAGATCTCATCGAGAACAAACGCGCGGCGGGCCGACCGGTTGACAACGACGACGTTCGCGAGCTTGAAGCCGGGCGAGATCAGAAGACTGAATAGGTCAAGACGATTAACGACCTGACGCAGAGTTTCGGCGGCACTCGCACCCCGCTCGCCTCGGCCGTGAGCCGCTGCGTCCGGACCCGGATTTTGCAATCACACCAGTCCGCTCCCTGGGGGTT
>CAYJXJ010000070.1:0-21370 GCA_964374095.1 uncultured Elusimicrobia bacterium | reverse complement strand
GTCCCGTAGCCGGGGCGGCCTCAGCCGCCGGGACCGTCCCGCGGGCGCGCTTGCCGCCCGGCGCGCCCGCGGCGGGCGGGACCCGGCCTGCCGATTTAGGGGAGGGCCCGGCGTCCGGAGAGGCCGCGGGCGGCGGCGCGTCGGATACGGGAGCCTCCTGCTCCCGCGGCGCCGCTTCAGGCCCGACTATTTCGACCACCGCGATCCCGGTCTCGGGCCGGGGCGCGGCCGCCGCAGGAAGTCCGGTCACGTCCCAGAGGGCGATCATTCCGTCGCGCCCCGCCGAAAAGAGCCGGCGGCCATCCGGGGTGAATGCGACCGCCATCACCCCCTCGGAGTGCGCCGTGAAAGTCTCCAGGGCTTCCCCTGTCCGCGCGTCCCAGACCTTGGCCAGCCGGTCATGACCGGCCGTCGCGAAGAGTCGGCCGTCCGGGGAGAAGGCCGCGGCCTCGACGGCCCCGGCGTGAGCCCGGAAGCTCCGGACCGGACCGCAGTCCGGGGCGGACCAGAGCGTCGCGAGACCCGCCGCGTCCGCGGCGAGAAGGAGTCCGGCGTCCGGGGCCACGGCAACCGCCTTCAGGCGGTCCCCCGCGCGGCAAGCGCCCAGGGGAGCCCCCGACGACGAGTCCCAAAGCCTCACGTCCGATTCCCCTCCGATGGAGGCCAGCCACCCGCCCGTCACGGACGGGGCGATTTCCTCGACCCAACCCGCATGCGCCTTCCATGCCGCGTCCTCCACCTCTTCCCCAAGCTCCCAGATCCGGATCATCCCGTCTCTCCCCGCCGAGATGGCCCGCCGTCCGCCGGCGTGAAAGGCGCAATCCAACAGCGGACCGCGCGGCCCTTCGAGAAGCTTGGCCTCGCGGCCGGAAGCGACGTCCCACACCCTCAAGCTTCCCGCGCGGTCGCAGGATAGGCCGAGGCGGCCGTCCGGCGAGACGTCCACGGCGTTGACCCAGTCCCGGTGGCCCCGGAACTCTCCGGCGGGGGCCCCGGACCGCGCGTCCCAGAGCCGCACCGTCTTGTCCACGCCCCCGGAGATGAGCCGCCGCCCATCGGGCGAGACGGCCACCCCGAGGATCGCTCCCTGGTGACCCCGCCATTTCAGGACTCGGCGTTCAGCCGCGCCCACCGGGGCGCCGATCCATAGGGCAACCAGCCAGAGCATAGCCCATTGTAGCATCCGGCAACTGTGCGCGCGTATAGCTAGCCCCGGCGTCCGACTGCCGCCCGCTAGCCCTGACAACCAACGCATTTCCAAATGGTTGTCAGGACAAGCGGGCTGCCGCCCGCTAGAACTTAACGTGGAGGGAATAGCGGAGGGAATTGCCGATATCGCCCCGGGGGACCCAGGCGAAGTCGAAATCGAAGTTGGCGTAGCCGATGCCGCCGCCGAAGTGACCTCCGGTCAGGCCGCCCCCGGTCGTCCCGCGCTTGCCGGCGCTGGCGTAGCCCGCGCGCAGCGAGCCGCGCAGGTCCTTGGTGAAGGGGTGCCGGTACTCACCCCCCCAGGCCAGGCGCGCCCGCCCATCATTAGGGAACCCGACATCAAAGGAGCCCAGCAGCCGCTCCTGCCACCACCGGTAGCTCGCCCCTCCGAAGACCGTCGTGGGAATGCGCTCGGCAATGAGCCCGAAGCGCTGCTTGTCCCCGGCGTGGCGCAGCCCCCCGCCCAAGGACAGGCTCCCCCGCCGCCACAGCAGGCCCCAGTCGGTGGCCATGGCCCCGGCGTGGGAGTCGCCGATCGCCGAGTCCACGTACTTGACCGTGAGGCCCGCCGACAGCCCCATCTTGGGCCAGGCGTAGGCGTAGCTCGCCGCGTAGGCGAAGTCGCTGGCCGAGAAGGTCTCGGCCGGCGCGTCGGTCTCGGTCGTGCCCCGGCGCTCGATATTGGAGACCCCGAGGTTGGTGACCGATACCGCCAGCACGCCCAGGGCGTGGCGCGGGCGCTTGGTATCGACCCAGCTCAGCAAGGGCACCGAGACCGTCGCGTACTCGTAGTTGATCCCCTGGAAATGCGAGGCGTGCGTGGCCGCGACCTCGGGACGCTTCAAGAAGCCCAGACCCCCCGGGTTGTAATAGGCCGCGTAGGCGTCGTCGGCCACCCCGGAGAAGGCCTCGGCCATGCCCGAGGCCCGCGCGCCCGGCCCGATCTTTAGGAACTGGGCCGCCGCCGTGCCCTTGTCGCCCGAGCCGAACCCGTGCAGTCGCGGCGGGAAAGCCGCCGCGACGGCGAGCAGGACGGAAGTTATCCACCGCGCTTGGAACGTTCCAAGTGCCGTGGATAACTGCCGCGGAGTCTTCATTCCAGCGCCCGCTCCACGCGCCAGAGGCAATGTGTCATAGGGTAGGACCTGCGCTTCCATTTGATGGTGGCGCAGGCCCCTCACTTGACGACCGCCATCTTGAAGAATTTTGACTTGGTCCCCACCTTGATCTGCCCCATGTAGATGCCGCTGGAGACGTCGCGTCCGGCGTCGTTGCGGCCGTCCCAGGCCTGGTAGTAGTGCTTGCCCCCGGTCAGCACGCCGAGGTCGAGGGTGCGTATGCGCTCGCCGTTGACGTTGTATATTCGCACCGATCCGGACCCCTCGATGCCGGGGCCCAGGGAGAAGCGGATCATGGTGCCGCGCACCACATGGGTATTGGTCGGGTGGATGGTGGTCACGGTCTTGGCCTGGAGGTCGAAGGGGTTGGGGAAGCTGAAGGCCTCGATGTCGGTCCCCGCGAAGGTGTCGCCCGTGATCACGTTGACCCCGGTCTGGAAGAGGATGAAGGTCGAGAAGTGGTTGACGTTGATGGTGATGGTGCGGTTCTCGTAGTCGATTTCGGGGGCCGCCCCGGTCACGTCCTGCTGTAGGATGTAGGCGTTGGCCGCGGGGTTGAACCAGTACAGGTTGAGGGTGGTGGGATCGGTCCCCTCCGGGTACTGGATCGTCATCTTGACCGCCTTGGCCAGCGCGGTCTTGATCCCCAGCGGGAGCAGGATATCGTAGAAGGCGCTGAAGGGGCTCACCGCGGGCGGGGTGGCGGCCATGGCCCGAAGGATGTTGTCCGGGTAGGCCGCCGAGGCGAAGCGCAAGGACCGGCCCGCGCCTAACGAAGTCACCCCGAACTTCGACAGGGATTCCGAGGATATCCGCAGCGCCACCTCCACGTCCGAGGAGGCGTCGACGCCGAAGGCCCCGGCGGGCATGTCCACCCGGCCCTTCTCCCCGTCCACGACGAGGTTGCCGCCCGCGAAGTTGCCGAGCTGGTTCTGGTGCAGGCCGTCCAATCCGATGTAGAAGGTGGCGATGGTGGAGAGGCGGAACTCCGGGTTGACGGGGTCGCGCGACTCCGAATCCCGCACCGAGCTGTAGCCTTGGAGGAGCAAAGAGAAGCTCGTCTCCCCCGCCGCGGGGGTATAGACCCCGGAGAGCCTAGAGCGGTCCCCGGAAAGCTCCAGACCGGTCAAGTTGTTCCGCGCGGCGTAGGTGGTCAGCACCACGTCAAGCTTGTCGTCGTCGGCCGTTCGGGCGCGCAGGGGCTGGCTCAGCTCGAACTCGACCTTGAAGTCGCTTCCCGAACGCCGCGCCTTCGCAAAGACCGCCGGCTTGCTCGGCCGAAAGACCAGGTCCATGGTCCGGGTTTCGGTCGTGGTCGAGAACGTGACGGCGCGCGCCTCCTCGGGCGAGACCCGGTTGTCGCGCTCGTCGATCACGATGACCCGGTAGGAACGCCCGGTCTGGAAACCGCTGATCACGTAATCGGTGACCGTCCGGCTGTTGACGTCCTTGGCGAGGGTCGCGAAGAGAACCTCGGAGAGGTCGGCGGTCGCCGCGAACATCCGGCGGGCCTCCTCCTCGCTGGGGTTTGAGCCATCGGGCTTGGTGAGCTTGCCCGCGAGCGTCGCCCCCCGCGTGAGGGTGATCGTGCCGACGTCGAGGCTGGTCCCGATGACGGTGACGACGATGGTGAGGGACCCGTAGTCCAGGGCGGTGATGGTCAGGCGGTACTTCCCCGCGGTGAGGGCGGGGATGGTGAAGCGGCCGTCGCGGTCGGTGTCGGCGATCACGTCGCCGATGGGAGTCACCACCGGGATGACGCCGTCCTTCTGCAGGAAGATCCGAGCCCCGGCCCGGCGCACGCCGAAATCGTCCGAGGGTATGCCCAGCGGCGGGCCGCCCGCCCCCGCGGGCACGACGCGCCCGCGTATGGAATAGGGCGCGGGGGTAAGCCCGATATTGAGGGTCGTTGTACAACTCAAGTCAACGCCCTGGCTGATTTTCTGCTCGTAGGCCGAGACCGCGTCGCCTTCGTTGCGTTCCAACCGGACCCCCGCAATGACATCGTAGTAGCGGGTCCGGGGGTCCAAGCCGTTAAGAAGGTAGTTGCCGTCCCTATCCGTGTCCACGCGCTGGTGCGCCCGCGATCCTCCTTGACGCTTGGCGGGACGCGCCTCCACCCCCACGCCGGCCAAGGCGGACCCGGAGGCCGAATCGGTGATCTTGCCGCGCAGTTCCACGGCCGCGAGCACGTTGACGGCGCCGACGTCGGTCAGCAATCCCTCGGTCACCGGCACGCCCGGCAGGGAGGTCGGGACCAGGGCCAAGCCGCCTTCCCGGCGGCCGCCCGTGTTATCCGGGCTCTGGAGCAGGATGTCGTAGGTCCCGGGAAGGAGGTTGTCGATGTTGAACTGGTCGTTTTGATCGAGGAACACCGATTGGCAGGCGTCGAACGTGCAACGCGACCCGCGCGCCGCCACCCGGCCGCCTTGAAACCAGGGGTTGGCCCGCGCCGAGATTTTAAAGCCCAAGGGGAGGAGGTTGGCGTTGTTGTGGGAGATAAGCTGGAAGGGCCCGGTGGTCCCGTCGGGAAGCCGGGTTTGGATCGCGATCTTGCCCCGTATGTTTCCGGTTCGCAGGAGGGCGATGTCCTCCCCCTCCTGCGAGAGGCCCGCGACGCGTATGGAGCGGGGTCGGGCGGCGAAGATCCGGGGGAACCCCAGGTCCACGGCGGCCAAGGCGTAGCTCCCGTCGGCGATCTTGGTGAAGAGGAAACCCGCGGAATTGGAGTTATTGAAGCCGGCGGGGACGGTGCGAACGCTGCGGCCAAGGCTGTCGAGAAGACGAACTTCAAAGGTACGGCTGAGGCTGGTCTGCGGGGGCAACAACAGAGTTCCCGCAATAACAGAACCCGCGTCGAGTTTCATAGGCGCTACGGTGGTATCGGAACTGACGGTGATGAGCTGGCGCAAAGCGGGCAGCTCATCACCGTTGCTCGAATTATTATCGATCTCGGGGTTGATTCGGAGGATGTAGGGACCGGGGGTGACGTTGGGGAAGCGGAAGGAACCGTCCGCCTCGAGCGTCGCGACATAGCCCCGGAAAGGATTGGGCGAATTGAGACCAACGCCCAACGGCAAAGGCACCTCGTCACAGGAGGACGCCGCGGAGGCGGCGCCGAAAAGAGATCCGCCCAAGGCGCCGCCTCGGCGGGGGTCGAAGGGGAGAAGCTCCATGTGGGCGGTCGAGGTCGTGATGGGAACGCTCGAGCCCATCAGGCAGTAGGACGTGGCGCCGGCGTTGGCCAAGAGGCCCGGCACCGAGCTGATCGAGACCGAGTAGGCGGCGCTCGAGAACACGATCGTCCCCGTGAGCAGAAGAATGCCCCTGACGCTGAAAGTGGAGGCCCTAAAATCCATGACGATCGACGCCGTGGCGTTGTTGGACAGGGTCTGTTCGACGGTCCTCTGCATTCCGCTCGGGCCGTAAGCCCCTTCAAACACGTAGGGTCCGGGACCCAGAGGCGGAGACTGCCAGGTCGCGCTCGAGAGGTGGTAGTGGATGGTGTTGGACCCCACGAGTTCCCGCAGGCGCGGCTCGATGCCCGGCCCGCGGATGAGCAAGGCGACTTTCTTGTACTCCGACGGCGGCTCCAGGCCGCTTGGGAGCAAGACCGTCATCGACACCCGCGCGTCGTTGGCCTGCAGGGCGAGGCTTGCCGAGCCCAAGCCCGCCGACACGGTCACGCTCGAACGCCCTTCGGAGAACCCCGGCAGGCCGGCAAAGAGCTGCCAGGCGCCGTTCTCCAGCCCGTAGAGCGTAAATGTGCTGGATGTCACAGCGGCGCTCTTGGGGACTCGCAGGCGCACGCTCGATCGCGAAAAGGTGGCCGGATTGTAGGCTCCGATGTGAAGGTTGAAGAGGGTCCCCGGCAGGGTCTCGCCCGGCAGGGCGTTGGAGATGCCGTTGGTGTTGCCGATGACGGTGATCGTTCCGGAAATGACCCCGCCCGTCGCCAGCCGCAAATCAAAGCCCCCCAGCGCCGGGTCCCCCACGTCCGCGCTGCCCGGAATGTAGACGAAGCTCGACACCCCCACGAATCCCTCGCTCTTGGCGGTGATGGTCCATGATCCCGAATCGAGGCCGAAAAGCGAGTACGTTGAAATTGTCGGGTTGAGCCCTCCGCCCGCCCCAGGGACGAAGCAACCGCCGAACACCGAAGGCAGGGTCGCTCCGGTCTTGGTCCCCTGAACCGAGATGTAGGCCCCAAACGTCGTGGTCGTCGGCATGATCGCCAACCCGTAGACATTCGCCTGCTTGGCGATCACGATAGGCACGTCGGTGAACTGTCCCGAGATGACCTGCTTGCTCGTGACGCGCGTGGAGAGGCCCAACTGGTAGAGGTTGACCTCCAAATCGTAGCGGCCGGGAGGCAGGCCCAGCACGGTCCAGGTGTCGACCGCCGTGCCGAACCCCAGACCCCCGTTGTCGGAGTTGGCCGATCCCGTGGCAAAGTGCAGGGTGCCGAAGGCGGTGCGGGTGTAGTCGGCGTTGTGGGCCTGCACCGTGCCCCAGGTCTCCCGGGGCGAGGGGACGGGGGCCTCGACGAAGACCCTCAAGAAGCCGGGGGTGGGGAAGGGAATATCGCCGACGTCGGTTCCGCCGTCGGCGGCCACGACGTTGCGCGTGCTCATCGTCAGGCGCACGAACTGGCCGGTGGCCGCGTCCCGGATGGCGGTCGAGGCATCCACCTGATAAGTCTCCCCGGCCTTAAGACCGAATATTTGGAAGAAGCCCGTCGTGTCGGCCACGGCGAAGCTCCCGTAGTTGGCGCCCTTGCCGAAAGCCACGACATGGGCGCTGGCCCCCGTGGAGTTGACCGTCCCGTAGATGGAGGCGAGGGTTGGAATATAGACCCGGGCTCGCGTGCTCACGGCCAAGCCGTCTTCAAGCGCAATTTTTACGAAGTAGACCCCCGGGCCCACGGTCCGCGGGTGAGTCCCCACCTCATCGACGCCGTTCCAAGAGACGCCGCGGCCGGGGTCGCCCGTCCCCAAGCGCCGCATGACCGCCGAAGACGAGAAGTTCACGGTATCGGTGGCGACGATGACCTCCCAGCGCACATTATAGGGAGTCGGTTTGAAATTGACGACCAGGGGCGCCGCGAAGCCGCTGGCCGTCATGGTGGCGGTGAGCGCCCCCGAGATCAAGGCCCCGGTGTCGACTGATACGTCGCTCAAGGAAATCGAAGTCGACAACAGCGTGACGTAGCGGGCCGCGGTCGCCCGGCCCCCGCCCGGCATCGTCGCCGTCGCGAACAGCAATTCAAAGCTTGCCCCCGCCGTGGAGGTGTGGTAGTAAAAGGGAGGTGAGACCCCGGCCAGCGCCCCCACCGTGACGTAGGACGTGGTGGAACCGCCGGAGGTGAAGTAAAAGGTCGCCTTATTGTCGAGAGCCGCGAAATTTCCGGCCTGCAGGCTCACCACGAGGTTCGAGCCGACCGCCGTCGAGGAGCCGCAGGCGTCGGCGACCGTGATCTGCATGGTGGGCGATGTCTGCATCGGACCCAGCGAGAGCGGGGACTCCGGGGCAAAGCCTATCCTCGCGGCGGCGTTGGCCGCGAGCGCGTTGAAGGCCGGGGAGGTCGCGATCGCGGCCAAGTAGGAATCGGCCACGCCCTGGACCATGACGCTGAAGGAATTGGTCTTCGCCGAGAGCGGTCCCCCGGGAGGGAAGCCTTGATAAACGAATTGCACCTTTTGGCCGGAGCCTAGAGTACCCGTAGGCGTGAACACGACCCAGTTCTCACCCAGCACCGAGTTGCCCCGCTTGGGCGGGTTGAAGTCCATGGTGAAGTCCGAGGGGCTGGCGACGTAGAACGTTCCCGGGGGCGGCAGGGGCAGCGGGGCGAGCTCGTTGACGCGGGCAAAGCCCCCGGGACGCGGCCCCCAGCCCGTCGGCAGGCGCAGGGCGATGGCCCCACCGCCGAAAATCCTCTCCGGCGCGACGGTGAAGGTGATCGTCGAGACGATCGGCTGGCAGCCGGTGACGGCGCTGGTGGAGAGATAGGCCGAACCCTTGCCGTCGCCCGCGAAGGGGTTGAAGAAGGTGCTGTTAAACGAGAAGGTGGTCTGAGCGATTCCCATCGCTTCGACCGGGTTGGTCGCGCGCACGATCACGTAGTAGGTATTGTAATCGGTCAGGTCCAAGTCCTTGAAGTTGATCGACCAGGCCGCGGCGGGGGATAATTCCGGCGTGACGGTCGCCGTGGCGTAGACCGGGATGGCCGAGATGAAGACCCCCGTGCTGGTCGTGGCCCAGTCCCACCAGCGGTCGGCGGCGTCGATGCGGCGGATGGCCACGGTCACGGACCCGATCGAGACATTGTCCGTCGCTGCGCCGGAAAACTTCCCGCCCAGGGTGCTGCGGACGGCATTGACGGGTATGCTGATAGTGACGGCGGGGGAGGAGACAGCCAACACCCCGAAGCTGGAGCTGACCCCGGCGCCGATGACGCCGTTGGTGATATCCGTCGCCAGTATGCTCGCCGGGGCGCTCGATGCCGTAAAGAACATGTTCGAGAATACCGTCGCGCCCGAGACCAAAGCCGCGGTCTGGGGGAAGTTCGAGGCGAGCGCCCCGGCCGTGCTCAGCCGGACGGTGTCGCCGACGGTGGAGTCCAGGTTGAAGAACTCATCGACCGCCTTCACCTGGACTAGAAACCGCTGGGTGACGTAGACGTTGCGCGCGGTCTTTCCTTTTCCGGTCAGGGTCCCGGGGTCGTGGGTCTCGCCCGGCAGGACGGTCAGCAGGCGGTCGTAGGCCAAGGTCGGAGACCTGGAAGCTTCGGCCGTACCGCCGTAGGAGCCCATGTTGGGCTTGCCCCCGTTGGGACCCGTCTCCAGGGCAAAGGCGTCCGCCGGGTCGCCGCCGTCGATCGTTTTGGCTGAAACGGAATCGGCAACAAAGCCCTGTGTCACGGGATTGAAACGCCCGGCAGTTGACCGCGGATGAAAGTCTTCGACTCCCGCGCCGGGCTGCGCCCAGCGCGGATGGACGGCGCGGGAGTGCGCATCCTGGCCGCCCGTCCCGGTCTGCCAGGCGCCGGGGAACTGATGGCTCCCCGCCACCCAGATGCCCGTGTTGAGGGAGTTGGAGCTGAAGAAATTGTTGTAGTCCGAAAGCATGCCCGCTTCGCTTCCGGCCCAGTATCTCACGGTCGCGGAGGACTCGGTCACCGTCACCGAGCTCAGGAAGACGTTGTTGCGCACCCGCGCCCCAGGTGAGCCGAATAGTTCCAGCAGGTAGGAGCGCCTCAGGCTCCCTGTCGAGTTGAAGTCGTTGAATAGGATCTCATGATCGCCCCCACTCAGGGCGTAAAGCCCCCAGAAGCCGCCGTCGGAGATGGCCCCGGGATTGGAGACGCGGTTGCCGACGACCAGGACCCGCGAGGAATTGTCGAGGAATATGCCGTAGGTGTTGAAGGCCCCGTTGCCGCCCGCGTTGCGAAGGACCACGGCGTTATTGAAGATCGTCGCCCCGATGGGGAGGTCCTTGATGCGGATGCCGTAGGTGTCCTGGGCCGCGCTCAGCTCGGGGAGGATCGTATTCGAGGTGATCCAGACCGAGGTCCCCGTCGGTTGGGTCTTCACCAGTATGCCTGTGAGCGCCCCGCGCACGGTATTGCTGCTCAGCCGCACCGGACCCCAGTTGGCCGTCCCTACTTCGATGCCGTAGGCCGCCCCGGAGCCCAGAATCACGTTGCTGGAGACCGTCAGGTCCACGTTGCGTTTGAAGTTGTACTCGCTTTCTCCCAAGCTCAGGCCCGCCGCGGACCTGCCGACGAGGATCGAACTGGTGATCACGGTCCCGGTCGAGCCCCGGACGCGGATGCCGGTCGCGCCTTCGGCGTAGCACCGGGTCACCAGATTGCCGAGCGTCTCCGAGATGTTGAGGCCCGTCTGGCCGGCCATGGTGCTCTGGACGACGGCGTTGAAGTTCGAGCCGAACTCGATGCCCAGGGCGTTGAAAGAGGAGTCGCGATTGACGATGGAGCAGCGGTTGATCGTGTTGTTCGAGGCGTCCGACAGATAGAGAGCCGTGGACTGGTTGCCGCTCTCGAAGAAGCTGTCCGAGACGAGGTTGTAGCTGGACCGGCCGATGAATGCCACCACCGGCCCCAGCGGGTTCTTGAAGGAACTCTGGGAGATCGTCGTCGAGGAAACGCCGATGAACCGGCCGAGGATCGTGCTCGCCTGGCTGGTTGAGGAACTGCGAGATATCAGGGTCCCGGTCGACTCCTCGACCACGATGGCCTCCCCGGAGACGTTGGAGAGCACCGACTCCGAGAAGGTGTTGTAAAAACCCGTATGAACCCAGACCGCCCGCCCCCCCGCGACGTTGATCGAGACCGTGCTCTGACTGATCACGTTGTAGGCCGCGCTGGCGATCACCACGCCGTACTTGGCCAGCGTGATGGAGACGCCGGAGAGGGTGTTGCTCGAGGCGTTGGTGATCTTGACCCCCGCCCCGCCGAGGCCCGTCACGACGCTGCTTTGGGAGACGGTGTTGCTCACCGCCCCGGTGCTCAAGAGCAGCGAGACTCCGTCGAAGCCGCCGAAGATATTGTTCACGTAGCTCGAAGACACCGTGTTGTTGGCGGACTGGGATATCTCCACGGCGGGCTTGGCCGAGCTCGAGGTGACCGTGCTCTGGTCGATGGAGTTGCCGTTGCTGTTGATGTAGACGCCGGTCGCGGCCGATACGGTGTACCTGCCATTGGAGACGAAGGCCGTGCCCCCGTCGAAGCGGAAGGCGGCCGAGGAGATGTTCGCCCCGCCCGTGATCGTGAGCTTGGTGCCTTTGAAGTTCGGCGAGGAGACCTGTATGCCGTAGGGGACGGAAACCGTCGGGGCGACGGTCAGGCCGTTGATGGTCACGTCCTGGTTCATGACGTGGATGCCGGGCTGGCCTAGGGGCGGCTCGATGACGGGGTTGGCGCCGCCGAAGTTGACGATGAAGACGCGCTTGGTGAGGGTGTTGATGTTTTGAATCTTGATGGCCTCCGGGTAGGTGCCGGGGCCGATCTTGATGCAGTGGTTGCCCGCGCTCAGGGGCGTGGGCGTGCCGGTGACCGCGGCTTGGATCGTGGGGTAGCCGGCGGGCACGGTGGCGAGCGTGCCGCACTCCAGCGCCGGCAGGCCCGTGGACATGACCACCGAGTCGTCGCTGTAGAAGCGCGCCGTGAAATTGGAAAGCCCCGGCAGCGTCGAGTCTTTCCATGCGATGTCCAGGGGACCCGCGCCGTTCAAGAAGCCCGCGTGGCGGATCTTCGGGAACTCATGGGGATTGGGACCGGAGCCGGTGGATATGTTGACCCAGGGCGACCATGTGAGCCCGAAATTCGCGGACTTGGAGAGCTTGATCTGTGCGACGGGAGAGAAAGCGTCATTCCCGCTCCAGACCGCGTAAATGGAGTTGAGCGAGTCCACGGCGATCGAGGGAGTCTGCTGGGGGTAGCCAGCGATCGGCTGGACGCCGACCACGGAGGTCCAAAGACCGTCCGCGTTCTTGCGGGCGTACCGGATCTGGGCTCCCCCGGGGGTGACCGAGTCGAAGCCGGCCCACAGGACGTGCAGGTTTCCCGCCGAGTCCACGGCGATGCTGGGATTGAACTGAGGGTAAGTGGGCGTGGCCGAGACGTTGTACGGGGCGGTCCAGGGCCCGATCCCGGTCTTGCTGACGTGCCAGATCTGCTCGCCTGGAAACGGTCCAGAGCCCGCCACGTGAAGCAGGCCGCCGATGTCCGCGGCCAGCGACGGCCGGTGATAGCCCCCGCTGCCCACCGGAACGAGGGCGTCGATGTAGCCGCCCCAGAACTCGCCGCCGATCGCGGGCCGGGAGGAGTAGCGGATGCCGAAGTTGCTGGCCGGGCCCTCCCCCTCCCAGACCAGATGGAGTATGTCGTCCTCGTCTATGGCGAGGCTGGGATATTCCTCCCATGAGCCGAGGACGTCGCCGGGAATCTGCTTCCAGGGAGTCCAGAGCGTCCCTCCCGCGGGCGCCGAGGAGTACTGAATCTTGTTCTCCTCGGGTAGAGTATCCGTGCAGCCGGGGAGGGTCAGGCAGTTCCCCGACCAGACCAGGTGCAGGCTGTTGTCCGAGGCGATGGCGAGCTGGGGGTTGTCCTGGTCCTTATTGTCGGCGATGCCTCCCGAGTAGTGGACGGCCGGACCGGGGGTGGTGTCGGCCCAGGTCCTGCCGCCGTCCACGGACTTCGCCACAAAAATGTGCAGACGAGACGTGATCGGCGGGCTGCCGGAGAGGAAGCGCTTCACGTAGGCGTAGTAGAGATCGCCGTTGGAGGCCCGCACCATGTTGCGGCCCGTATGCCCATTCGTCTGGCTCGAGGAGACCGTGACCGAGACCTTGGTCTGGGAGGAGCCCAGGACCCCGGAGAAAGGCCCCAGGCCGCCGCAATTCTCGGCCGCGACGCGGAAGAAGAACGGCTTGTCGGAGGGCAGGCCCGTGACCGTGGCCGAGGTGGCGGCTAGGTAAGTGGTGAAGGACGTGGCGCTGGAGGCCGCGGAATTGAAATCCGCGGCGGTTGAGGCCTGCACCACGTAGCCGGTGACGCCGGGCTCCGTGGTGTTGGTCCAGCGCGCCTTGAACCCGGCGCCCGTGATCTCATCGAAGGCCGGCGTCGCGGCCGTGGGCGCGACGGCCGGGGCCGTGGGCACGACACGCAGGGCCACGCCCGTGCCCAGCACCCCGTTGGCCACGACGTGCAGGTTGTAGTAGCCGCAGGCGATCCCGGACGGGATCCTGATGTCGAAGGTCGTCGAGGATTTGCCCTGGGTGTAGTAGGTCTGCTCCTGGGTTCCGTAGATGGAGGTGGAGATGTCGCTTAAATTGGTTGCGGAGCCGAAGAAACCGTAACTCGCCGAGCCGTTGGGAATGAGCAGGGCCCGGGGATAGTTGGCCGGCGAGTGCCCGGGCCTGCCCTGGGTGCCCGAGTCTCCGCCCACGCCCGTGAAGGTGGTCCCGGTAACGGTGTAGACGCTGCCCGGACCCACGGTCACGGGGAACGATCCGGAGCCTCCGACGGCGGCGATGACCGGCCGCACGAACGCCTTCGTGGACAGATCGAAATCGTATTCCGTGTATCTCACCAGATCCGCCGTGGAGAGCGCCGTGCCGCCCGGACACTCCCCTCCGGCGACGAGCACCCGGCCGTCGGGCAGCAGCGTCGGCACGGGAAAGTCCCGGCACGAGCCCATGGAGCCGATCTGAGACCATGCGCCCGACGCGGGATCATAGACCTCGGCGGTGGAGAGCGGCGCCGAGGCCCCGGCGGGTTCTCCACCCATTATCAGCACCTTGCCGTTGGGAAGCAAGGCCGCGCCATGGGCGTGCCGCCCGCCCCCGGCGAAGCCCCCGGTTCCGGACCAGAGCCCGGTCGCGGGATTATAGACCGCTGCCGAGGCATCCGAAGGCCCGCCGGTATACCCCCCAGCCACCAAGACCTTCCCGTTCTGCAGCCGGGTCGCGCTGTGCAAGTGCCGCGTCCCCGGAGGGGAATTGGTGCTGGACCATGTCCCCGTTACAGGGTCGTAGAGCTCCGCAGTGCCTACATAACTGCCTCCGTTATAGCCCCCCACGACCAGAACTTTCCCGCTCGGCAAGACCGTGATCGTGTGCCCGTGACGGGGAGTGCTCATGGAGCTGATCCGCTCCCAGATGCCCGCGAGCGGGTCGTAGATCTCGGCCGTGGACTTCGAGGGAGGGCCCTCCGATCCGGTGATCAGGACACGGCCATCGTTGAGCAGCGCCATGGCTGCCCGTAGGCGACTATCTCTTAAAGAGCCGGTCGTGGCCCAAGAGCCGGTCGTGGGGTCGTAGAGTTCCGCCGAGGTGCCGGGGCCTCCCGCGACAAGGATTTTCCCGCTCGGAAGCAGGAGGGCGGAATGTCCGCTGCGCGCGATATTGAGCGGCCCCGTGGTCGTCCAGGCGCCGGATTGTGGAGAGTAGAATTGGGCGGTGGAGAGGGCCCCCCCCCCACTGTTGCCCCCGGCAACGAGAACAGTGCCGTTTGGAAGCAGCGTCGAGCTATGCATGAAACGGGCGCTGAGGGCGCCCGTGGCAGCCCACGTCCCCATCCCCACGTCATAGAGCTGCGAGTCCGAGTTGACGAAGGAGACGTTGAAACCGCCCGCGACGAGCACCTGACCGTTGGGCAGGAGCGCGGAGATGTGGTTTCGCCGCCTCTCGGCCATGGTGGGTCCCGCCGACCACGTCGCGGTGTCGGGATCATAGATTCTCGTCGTCGAGTGCACCCCGACGCCGCAGCCGCCGTCCTGGCCCCCGATGAGGAGAACCCGGCCGTCCGGCAACAGGTGGCCCGAGTTGCCGTCCGAACGGATGGAGCCGGGGCTGGCGACGGTACTCCAGGTCCCGGTAGCCGGATTCCAGATCTCGCCCGGAGGTCCGCCGCAGGTGCTGCACTTGAAGGCCCCGGCGATCAAAACCCTTCCGTCTGGGAGGAGCACCGCGGAGTCTCCGTAGCGCGAGTTATTCAGGTTGGCCGTGGCGGTCCACGTTCCGGCGCCGCCTCCTCCCGCCGGGTCGAAGATCTCCGCCTGGATCACCTCGTTGGCCCCGCAGCCCCCCACGCCCCTGTCCCCGCCGGCGACGAGCACCCGCCCGTCCCGCAATCGGATGGCGGGGAAAGCCCGGCGCCGGTTGATCATGTTCGCGGTCGTGGCCCAGGAATCCGTGGCGGGGTTGTAGATCTCCGCGGTGTTGCATTCCTGGCCGAGCCCGCCGCAGCCCCCGATGACGAGCACCCGGCCGCCCTGGAGCAGGACGGCCTGGTGGTCGGTCCGCGTCGAGGTCATGATCCCTCCGGAGCTGAAGGACTCCGTCGCGGGATTGTAAATCTCGGTGGTGAAGTAGGCGGGATCGGCCCCGTTGTCGCCTCCGGCGATGAGGACGGTGCCGTTGGGAAGGAGGGTGGCCGAATGCCTCCGCCTGCGGCCGCTGCCCAGGATGCCGGTCGTGGTCCAGGTCCCGGACGCGGGATCGTAGAGCTCGGCGGTGAAGAGGACATCGGTTCCAGAGACGCAGCCGGACGCGCTGCAGCCTCCCACGACCAATACTTTGCCGTTGGGCAGGACCGTGGCGCTCGCAAACATTCGCGCCGAACCCATGTTGAGCGAAGCGGGATAGCGCCACGCCGGATCGATGAGCAACGGGTACTTGAGCCCCCGGTCGTCGAAGGACAAGGCGAGGAAAACCCCGGACTCGCCTCGGCCTTTTGCTAAAATTTCCCCCGGCGCCGAGTTACGAGCTCGGCGCGCCGTGCTGCGCCCGTAGCTCAATGGATAGAGCGGCTGCATGCTAAGCTGAAGATCCGGGTTCGATTCCTGGCGGGCGCGGCGAGACCTTGACAAAATCGGCGCATCTGCTATACTATGGTCAGCATGCAGTTCCAGGACTCGTAATCCTGGCGGATCGTCAGCGGGGGTCGGCGCAAGCCGGCCCCTTCGTATTTCCGCTCTCAGTTCGAAGTTGCCTGGTCTCTTTTCAAAGGTATGGCGGGCCGCCGGGGCGTGTGCTATACTGCGGGTATGGGAACCTTCCACGAGCCCATCGAGATCGGCAACCCCGCGCGCAAGGGGCGAAAGCTCTCCATCGACGCGCTGGTGGACGCCGGAGCCACCTACACCTGGGTCCCGGCTCCGCTCCTGCGCCGCATAGGCGTCAAACCCACCGAGTCCTGGCCCTTCAAGCTGGCGGATGGCCGCGTTGTGTCCCGAAAGGTGGCCGAGGTCACGGCCAGGGTCAAGGGCCGGGAGTCCGGCACTTGGGTGGTGTTCGGCGACGCGGAGTCCGAGCCGCTTCTGGGCGCCTACACCCTGGAGGGCGTGAGATTGACAGTGGACTGCGTCCACCGAGAGCTTGTCCCGGTCGCCGCCTATGCCGTCGGCTTTGCCCACGCGCCTAGAGAGCGTAAACGCGCCTAGCCGGCGCCGTCCCCGCGCGTCGATCAGCACCGGCCGGGACAACTCCAGCACCCGCGTCCCCGAGGCGTCGAGCGCCGCGAGGTTGCCATCCGACGTGAGCGCGAAGGACTTGATCCTCCCCGACGGCCGCAGTTCCTGGAGAAACTCCCGCGGCGCCTCCGGCGACCTCAGGTAGTAGAACTCCTCGACCTCGGTCTCGGAAGCGGAGAGCAGGACGCTCGTCTCCGGATAGGCCCCGGCGTAGAGCACCGCCCCGCCCGAGACCCGGCCCGGCGCCGGCCGCCCGCCCAGGGGACGCACCGACACGGAGGAGTCTCCGAGGCGCACCGTGTAAGGCTCGCCGTAGCGCCGGGGAAGGATCGTAACACCCTTGAAACGTTGGGCGGCGGCCGCGTTCCCCGCGTCCTTGCGGCTCCCGGGAGCATCTGTTATACTGGAATCGTGAGCTACAGTTTTTCGGCGATCGTGGAGCGGGAGGGACGCTGGTATGTCGCCCTGTGCCCCGAACTCGACGTGGCCAGCCAAGGCAGGTCCGTGGAGAAGGCCCTTTCCAACCTCAGGGAGGCCGTCAGTCTCTACATTCGTTCCGCGTCCAAGAGCGAGATTCGCCTTGCCCTGGGATCGCATCCCCTGATTACCACTCTCGAAGTCACCGTCTAGGCGATGCCCCTTCCGGTCGTTTCGGCCGGGGAGGCCATTCAGACTTTCGGCCGGGCAGGATTTTCCTTTGTCCGTCAATCCGGAAGCCACATCGTGCTTCAGAAAAGGGTTGGGAATTCCACGACCACCTTGGTCGTTCCCAATCACCGCGAGTTGGCCATCGGGACGTTGCGGGCTCTGCTTAGAAAGGCCGGGATGAGCATCGAGGATTTCGTCGCTCTGCTGCGTTCCTAACTCACGGCGGGCCAGCGCCTCCAGGGCCGCGCGCTCCTCGGGCTTGAGGCCTCCCCACGACCCGCCGGGCTCAAAGCCGTCCGCGGTCTCCCGGTAGGCCAACCGCGAGAGCCCGGCCCACTTCTCTCCCAGGCTCGGGAAGCTTCGCGCCAGCTCGGGCGACAGGAGCGTCTCCCGGAACATGGCGAGGTTGTGCAATGCCTTGCGGTCTCCGGGATAACGAGCCAGCAGCGCCTCCAACTCCGCGATCGCCCCGTCCGTTTCGCCGGTCTCACCAAGAGCCACCGCGAGGTTATTCCAAGCCTCCGGCCCGTCGGCGCCGATCTCACGGGCAAGCAAGAGATAGCCCAGGGCCTTCTCCGGCTGTCTCAACCGCAAGGCGAGGGCGCCCAGATTGGCGAGGGTCTGGGGCCGCTCGACGGCAAGCTGGAGGCTCCGCCGGTACTCCCCCGCGCGGTCCAGCAGCTCCGGCGGCCAGGAGTCGAAAGCGCCGACGCGCTCAAGCAAAGGATCGCGCCGCAGCTCGATGGCCAAAGCGACGCGGTACTCCTCCGCCGCTTCCCGGATCTTGCCGGCCTGAAACAGAGCGTCGGCGATCCCGGAGTGGACTCGGGAGGACTGCGGCGCGGTCTTGACGGTCTCGGCAAGAAGGGTCCGGCTGTCTTTCCAGTCGAGCGAGCGCGAAACCGTCAGGAGCGCGTATACGGCGCACGCGGCGGCGAAGGCCGGGACCAGGGCCTTGCGGCGTTCCAACATCGCCGCCATGGCCAGGGCCAATCCCAGGATCGGCAGGTAGAGGTAGCGCTCGTTGATGACCGTGTTGATGGGGATGATGTTGGAGACCGGGCCGAGCGCGAGGAAGAAAAAGAGGATTCCCAGACCGACGCGAGGGTCGCGGTCGAGGCCGGAGGCCGAGCGTCCCGGACGGCCCTCGGGAGAGGCGTTGCCGGCCGGGACGCGGCGCAGGCGGCTGATGCCGAAACCGAGCAGGCCCGTCAACAGCACGATCGAGCCAAGCACTTCGAGGTCCACGACGTGCTTGACCGGGAAGAGATACTCCAGGCTGAGCGGATCGGGCCACAGGGCGATGCGGACGTAGAGCGCCATGCCCTTGGCCATGGTGAGCATCTGCGGGATGAAGCCCCCGGCCCAGTAGCCGGTCTGCGCGGTCTTGCCGAGGGCGCCAGCGCGAAGCGCGATGTAGAGGACCGCCAAAAGCAAGTACGGCGCTCCCGAACGTAGAGCCTGGAATGCAAATAGCGATTGTTTTTCCTTATCTTTTCCCGATCCCGCCGACGAGCCGGTCGAATTCGGATTGGAAGCGGTACTGCGAAAAAAACCATGAAAGAGGAGCAAGGCCAACGGCAACGTGACCGCGGATTCCTTGGACAGGAGGGACATACAGAAAAAAACCATGGACGGGGCTCGGCGGCCGAATTTGAATGACAGCAACGCCGCCAAGTAGAAAAGGACATACAGCAGGTTCGACTGCGCGCTCGCCCAGGCCACGGCCTCGGTTTGCGCGGGATGCAGGACAAACACCAGCGCGGTCGCAAAGGCCGTCGGCAATGACCCGAACAACGCCAGGATCAGGGCGTAGGCGAGCAGGCTGTTGGCGATGTGGATGACGATGTTGGCCAAGTGATAGGCGCGAGGATCAAGTCCAGCGGCTTTGTAAATGAGCGCGTGGGAGAAGACGCTGAGCGGCCGCCACGTGTGCCGGCTTTTGTCCGCGCCGTCGTACTGGGACTCGGGCTTGAGGAACTTCGAGACCGGCGTCAGGGACCGGATCGCCTCATTCTTGACGATGAGAATCTCATCGTCGTAGACGAAGCCGTTCTGGAGGGTGCCCTGCCAGGCGAGCCACCCCGCGGCGACCAAGGCCGCGGGAGCCAGAACCGTCCTCCTCCAGGAAGCATTTACTTGCAAAGCGGGGACCCCAATACCAGCAAATCAGGGAAGACGCTAAAGACTCCGACGGCCGTTGGGGCCGCGATTATCATTTATTTGCTTAAGGAATTGCTTCTCTTTGAAGGGTAACACCGGGGTCCGGGAATGTCAATATGACTTTTGTTACAAGAAAATAGGACCCTGCCGGCGGGCTGAGCGCCCTGATTTTCTTCCGGTCGGCAGGGCCTCCCTCAGAACTCTTTCCGCGTTCGACGATCCGGTCCAGCGCGCCATCAAGGCTACCCGGGACTGACTCCTGGAACGATTGCCGCCCAACCCCTTCCCCGGCGACCCCATGAATGTTCTTTTAGTAATTGATACCATTGGCTTGAGTTCGTTTTAGGCCCATGCTGACCCGAAGAAAAATTTTAAGCAGTTTGGCCGCCAATCGCGGGACCGTGCGCGGTTTTGGAGTCAAAAGATTGGGCCTATTCGGCTCCTATGCCACAGGCCATGCCGGAAAGAACAGCGATCTGGACTTCGTGGTTCAATTCGAGCGGAAATCTTTTGACGCCTATATGGAGTTAAAATTTTTCCCCGAAGCCCGGCCTCTTCGTTTCTTCCCGCCAGCTCGGAATTAGGAGTCAAGGCTGCTCCGATTCTCTTTCCAATAGTTCGGCCCCTTTCGAGCACAAAAAACCCCTACGGCCTCGCGGGCCGCGCTATCGACGTAAGCGACCCTCCCCGGGAACGGCACGGTCAAAATCTACTTTCGATTTTCCTGCATCAAGCCCTGAGGGCTTGACAAACACGACTTCTTAGCGTACACTTTAAGTACCGAATTAAGTATCATTTACGGAGGGGCATGGAACTCAACGCCGCGCGCAACGTCGCCCCCATATCGGACTTCCGCAAGCAGGCGGCGGCCATTCTGCGCAGGCTGCGCAAGACCAAGGAGCCCTTCCTCCTGACCCAGAACGGCCGCTCCGTCGCCGTCCTGATGGACGTCCAGGAATACGAGGACAGGGAGTACGACCGGCGGTTCGCGCGCGCCATCGCCGCAGGCCGCACCGACGTCGCCAAGGGAAGAACCCACCCGCACCGGAAAGTCATGCGGGAGATGCAGGAGTGGCTCCAGGCGCCGTAAAGGCGCCGGTGGCGTGGAGCGCCCGCGCCCGAAGCGACCTTCGCGGGATCATCTTTTATCTCAAGGAACGCTCTCCGCAAGCCGCGGCGCGTTTCGCCCAGGAAATCCGCCGCCGCGCCGGCCGGCTGGGAACTTTTCCAGAATCCGGGCGCGTCGTCCCGGAATTTTCCGATGAGCATCCGGCGCCTCGGGAACTCATCATCGCGGACTACCGGCTTGTCTATGACTTCCATGACCGCCGCGCTGAAATCCTCGCCCTCTTTCACGGCAGGCGGCAATTCCCGGAGGATATTTTTCAGTGATTCAATAGTCATCACTGAACCCAAAAATATACGTCGCCACCCGGTCATTCTAAGCTGAAAACTGCTCGAAGCTCGGCAGGAGGCTGACGGCGGCGGGACTTACAGTCCGAAATCGCCGCCCCAGAGCCGCTCCGGAAAAACCCTCCAGGGCAGCACTTCGATTCCCTTCGCCGCGACTCGGGGCTCCGTTTCCAGGCAGGATGAAGTCGACTTCCTGGCCGGAGCTGGTTCGCCAGTAGGCCAGCGTCAGATCCGGGCTCTTGTAGACCTGGAACGCGCGCAGTTCCATGAGCATGATGTGCTCGAAGGCCTTCCCGAACCCGGCGCTTCCTGGAAGGCACGCGCGCCTAGCCAGGTAGTTGGCGACCCCGACGTCGAAGAGGTAGAACTTTTCGGTGAGGACTTCCCTCTCCCTCCCTACGGCCTTTGGGCAAGCTTGAGCAGGTGGGCGATCCGCGCGGAAAGCCTCTTTTCAAGCTTCCGATCCCCCCTGAGAGAGGCCGCGTCCCGGCGGCTCGTCAGCACCGGCACGAAATTAGGATCGAGCCCCATGGCGAAGTCGAGCTCACGCTCGGCCGCGGAGAGCCGGTCGCTCCTCCCCGCGCGGGCCTGGGTGAGGGCCACCACCCCGGCGGCGAAATGCGGCAGGGAATAGCCGGGCCGGCATGCCAGGGCTTTGTCGGCGCAGCCAGCGGCCCTTGTGAGCAGGTCGTCCTGCAGGGCGGGCTCGGTCATCCCGCCGGCGCGTTTGAGCAAGTGGTTGATGTAGGCCACCTGATAGGTCGTCTCGCAGGGGTGGCCTTTCAAAGCGCCCGCGAGGGCGCGCTCGGCCAGTTCGGGACGGCC
>CAYJXJ010000069.1:0-21501 GCA_964374095.1 uncultured Elusimicrobia bacterium | reverse complement strand
ACCGGGTCCTCCGCCCGCACCATGATGAAGTCGGAGTTCGTGAAGCCGGAGGTCAACTCCCGGGCGGGGGCGTCGAAGACCTTCGCGGTCGGGGCGGTGCCGTCGACGCAGAAACTCACCAATTCCGATCAGATTCAACTCGTCACAGTACAACAGAACGCCAACGAAGTCTCGGCTTGAATAGATGCCCCGCGCGTAGGCGCACAACACGATCCGTAGCATCACCCGCGGGTCGTAGGCCGGGCTCCGGCGTCGTCGTTGGTGTGGGCCTCGTCGAGGATCGAGAAGTCCAGCTTTTCGTTGATGACGAAATGGCCCGCGCGCTCGAAGCCGCCGGGAAGGATTTGCTTCTCGAAGGAGATCGGAATGAACTGCCCTTGGGAGAAATCTGCGGGCTTGTAGCGCGCCATCGAGGAGGTCTCCTTGGTGGAACGGCCTCATTTTACCGAATTAATCCTCGACGAGAGCGGGGGATTCCTCCGACGGAGGGGGTTTTCCTACAGCTTCAACGATTGCGCTCAGCCGCGCGAGCTATGGGAACTCCTTCGTGCGCGCGTCGGCTGAAGCGTTTTGTTAGGCGCTCTCTTCGCTTGGAGCATTTGGCGGTAACGGGAGATGAAGATGTCGTTCAGCAGGCGCTTGTCGCGCGATGAGATGCGGCGCAATTTGAGTTTCGAGACAAGTTCATTCCGTTTATAACGCAGAGCCAGCTGACCAATCGCCTCATCTAGAAAGGAAACGGACGCGATAACGAGATTGCCGAAATCGACCTCGATCGCCCGGGCCTTGTCCCAATGATCGAGGAGGAATTGGTGAATCTTCTTGCCGTCTGTACGAGTAACCGTATTGGTACCACAAATGTCTTTGAGCTTCAATTTGGTGACTGCTCCATCAGAACAGGTCATCCTTCGGCCTCCTCTTCAGCGTAGACTTCTTCCGCGGGGAGACTTTGATGTCAACCACGGTGCCCTTGAACGCCGTTGGCTCATACTTTTCTTCAGTCTTGTTCTTATAGAAATTGATCTTTGCCTCACCGCTCACGATGGAGAGGGTTCCATGATTGTTGCGAACGTACTTCCGTATATAGTCCAAGCCAAATCCCCCGAGTTGTTGCTTGCGCGTCGTGATTCCCGGCTTGACTGCCAGTCGGATTGCTGCCGAATCCGTGTGGATTTCCGGAAATTTCTCTGATTCTTGGATCGATTGGAGGATGCCTATCCCGCCATCAGCGAAGCTGATTCGAAGTGTCTTCGCCGCCGGGCACCATTGGGCGCAGACGTAACAGCCCACGTTGCTTCGCGCATGATCAAAGCCATTGGTCATTAGCTCGTTGATATGAGTGCGCATCTCGTACTTCGCATCCGCGGATAGGGGCAGATTGGCGGAAATCAGTTCGACAATCGCTTCGCTACAACCGGGATCGACACCCTGCAGACATTTCAATTCGACACTCGTATTCTTGTGTTCGACTTCCGCCCCCTGAAGAAAGTGGTACTTGAACCCAATTCTTTCCAGGTAGTCTTTGAGTTCCGTTCGATTGGGCGGAGCATAGAAAATGTCCTTGCCTTGCTGAAGGCACCTGGCCAGTGTCACCGAAATGACCGTGAGGCCAAACGGAGCCGCCCAGTACACCTTCTCGAAGTCGAACGTCAGCGGCCCCTCATGTTGCAGGGCTTCAACGCAGCGCGCGAGCAGAATGTGTGACCAGCCAACCGTTAACAGTTTCGGAAGCCGGATTGCCCGCATCTCCTTGGAAGCCACGATTAAAGTATACAAAAATCACCGTGGGTTAATAATGGCACGGTGATAAATACTAGGGCCTCAGATGCGCCTAACGAAGCTGTAGGAAAATCCCTCCGCGGAAGAGGGCCAAATCCGCGGCATCCTCCCGCAGCTTCTTGCGCAAGGCCTCGTTGACTTGGTCGGACAGGCTCTCCCTGGTCGCCGCCGGACTCCGCCGCCGCCGATTCTACAGCCAGCCCCGCCGCAGGAGCTCCTCGGCGATCTGCGCGGAGTTGAGCGCCGCGCCCTTGAGCAGATTGTCTCCCACGATCCAGAGGCAGAGCTCGCGCTCCGTGGCCCCCCGCCGCAGGCGGCCGGCGAAGACCCCGTCGCGTCCCCCCGCCGATAACGGGGTCGGGTAATCCCCCTCCGGCGCCAGCGCCAGCCCGGGAGCGCCGGCCAAGAGCCGGCGCGCCCGCGACAGCGGAAGGGCTTTCCCAAGGGTGAACCAGCCCGCCAGGGCGTGGCCGCGGGCCGTTGGCACCCGAACGGCGGTGACGCTTACGGCAAGACGCGGGGCATTCAAGACCTTGCGCAG
The DNA here is from genome assembly GCA_964374095.1 of uncultured Elusimicrobia bacterium. GTDB lineage: Bacteria > Elusimicrobiota > Elusimicrobia > UBA1565 > UBA9628 > CAYJXJ01. The sequence goes on along the minus strand of CAYJXJ010000069.1, from coordinate 19,181 downwards.
CTCCGCGGCGACCTTGACCTCCTCGGAGGAGTCGCCGGCCGCGTCGATTCGGCCGACTTGCGGGATGACGTTGAGGTGGATCTGCCGGGGCAAAGCCTTAGCCGCTCCCGGCCGGGGGACGGGAGCGCGCCCCCTCCAGTTGGGAACCCCCCCCCGCGATTGGCGCGCGAACTCTGCGAGCGCGGCGCGGCCCGCTCCGGAGACCGCCTGGTAGGAGGCCAGGCGCACCTCGCGCAGGCCCGCGGCCCGGTGCCACGCCGCCGCCGCCACCGCGACCGGGGCCATCGTGCAATTGGGTCCGGCGATCAGCCGCCGATCGCGCGAGAGGGCGTGGGCGTTGACCTCCGGGATGACCAGAGGCACGGCGGGGTCCAGCCGGAACGCCGCGCTGTCGTCGATGATCCAGCAGCCCCGACCCGCCAGGGCCGGGGCCATCCGTTTTGAAACTTCATCCGAGCTGACGAAAAATATGAGGTCGCAGGAGGCCAGGCTTTGGCGGGAAGGCGCCGACGCCGCGAGGCTTCGGCCCCGGAAGCGTATGAGCTGGCGCGTTCTTCCCGAAGAGAACGGCAGAAGCTTGCCGATTGGGAAGCGCCGCCGGTCGAGAACCGCCAAGAGCTCTTGGCCCACCATGCCGGTGGCCCCGACGATGCCGACGGCGGGCTTAGAGTTCCCCATCGGGGACGGGCTCGGGAGCGGGATGGTACGGGGACTGCGGACGCGAGGCGACGGAGCGCGCTTCGCTGTGGCCCGTGTTTCCGGAGTTGTCGCGGGCGACGGCCCGGACATAGCCCACCCCCGGAGGCAGGCGGCCCGGCGGGAGGGTGAAGGCGAAGGGGGGCTTGCGGCGTATGGGGCTGATTCGGGACCAATCGAGGCTGTCGCGCGAGAACTCGACCCAGGCCTCGGAGATGTTTTCCCCCCCCGCGGAGAACTCGACTAGATGGCGGCGGCCGACCGGGCGCACCGATAGGTCGGTTACGGTCACTTCGCTGACCACCGCGGGGACCAGCTTGACGGCCAGGGCGGGGTGGATGTTGATCGGGGTTTGCAAGGCGGGCTGCCCGCGGCGCGGCGGCACTCCGGAGATGGAGCGGTTGTTCCAAGCGCGGGGCTCGCGGGCCTCATCCGGGTCGGCGGAGGCGGCCGCCAGTATCGGGGAACTGGAGGCGCTGACGAAGTACTTCGTGGGAGACCAGACGACGAGATAGTTGGGTCCGGTGAAGCTGACCGCCGCCATCGGCACCTCGGCCCAGAACCATTCCGCGGAGCCCGCTCCCGCCATATGGGTCGCGGTGGCGGGTTCGACCGGGACGTCGGCGGTGTCGACGAGGAAGAAGGTCTGTTCGCTGGCGAACCAGGGGTTGGGGGAGATCGCCATGTAGACTTTTCCCGCGATGACCTCGCTCAGCCAGGGGCGGTTCTGATGCGGGCGGGTCTTGGCGCGCCCCACGCGGGCGCCGATGAAGGCCTTGGAGAACTCACCCGCGGGCGCGGGGGGAAGCTTGACGATCCAGGCGTTGTTGAAGCCGATGTACCAGTTCGCGTCGGGTCCCCCGTCGGCGAAGCGCGTGAAGTCGTTGAGGTTGGGGGTCAAGGCCAGATGCGTCGGCAGGAAGGAATGCGTCGAAATGGGAATTTCCGCGGCCCGCGCCGCCCACCCCGCCGGGTGTGTATAACATATGACAGCTAACAATGCAAATAATATATTATTCACCTATTAATAACACTAACAATGCGGTCGAAATCGGCCAGGGAATAGAAGTGGATGACGACGGCGCCGACCGCCGGATCGCGCCGGGTCCGGATCTCGACCTTGGTTGCCAGGCGTTGACGGAGGGAGTCCTCGAGGCTGACGATCTCCGGAGTCTTGGGCTCCGCCCCCCGACGGATTCGCTTGCGAGGCTTTTGGGGGGCATTGGTTCCCGCGTCCTTGGCGCGGCGTGCCAGCTCTTCGAGGTCGCGGACGGAAAGTTTTTGTTCTCCAACAATGGAGAAAAGCCTCTGTTTTTCAATAGGATCTTCAACCGTGAGCAGGGCTCGGGCATGACCTTCGGTGAGTTGGCCGAATTGCACGGCCTTTTGAATATTCTCCGGGAGATCCAGCAGCCGCAGAGTATTTGAAATGCTGGACTTGGACTTGCCGACGATCTGCGTCAATTGGGTTTGACTCACGCGGGCTTCCTTCATTAGGCGCAAATAACCAAGCGCCTCCTCGATAGGATTGAGGTCCGAGCGCTGTAGGTTCTCAATGAGCGAGATGGTCAGCCGTTCTCGATCGTCGCTGACCGGGCGGATCACCACCTCCACCTCGTGCAATCCGGCGAGTTGGGATGCGCGCAGCCGGCGTTCTCCGGCAATCAACTCATAACTATCGGTTGCCGGGTCGAAGGTGACAAGCAGCGGCTGAGCCAGGCCATGTTCTTTTATCGAAATGGCCAGCTCGCTCAGAGTTTCCGGATCGAAATTCTTGCGCGGCTGCAATCGATTGGGCCGGATCTTGTCGATGGGAATTCTGATGGCGCCGGATCCGCCGGCGGGATCGGGAAGAAGCGCATCTAGTCCGCGGCCAAGGGCTTTTCTCATATGGCGACCTCCGGGAGTTGTTCGGCGGGGGGGACTTCCCGCGCAACGTGGGGTGAAGCTATATTTCTTCGGGCCAAGAATTCTCTGGCGAGCTCGAGGTAGGCTTCCGCGCCTCTAGATTTTGGGTCGTAGCTAAGAATTGACTGTCCAAATCCAGGAGCTTCGGCCAGCCGGATATTCCTGGGTATGATGGAATTGAACATTGCTCCGGCGAAGAATTTGAAGACCTCGGACTTGACTTGATTTGACAGCACCATCCTTGAATCGAACATGGTTAAAACCCCGCCCTCAACCACCAAGCGCGGATTCAGGACCGTTCTGACGCGAGCGATGGCGTCCATGAACTGGGCAAGCCCCTCCATGGCATAATACTCACCCTGTATTGGAATAATTACCTTATCAGCAGCAGTTAGGGCATTGATGGTCAAGAGTCCAAGTGAGGGAGGGCAGTCAATGACTATGAATCTGAACCGATCGCGGACAGCAGTCAAGGCGCCCTTAAGGCGGTTTTCACGCGCAATGGCTGAAACTAGGGCTATTTCAGCTCCGATTAGATCCGGGCTTGAGCCAGATAAGAACAGATTGCCTGAGAGGGGGCCTTTGATGGTTTTTTCTATGGGCAATAGGTCTACTAGCACATTGTAAATGCTCGGATCGTATGATTTCTTGTCAAATCCTATTCCGGATGTGGCATTGCCCTGGGGATCCATGTCAATCAACAGCGTGCTATGGCCATTTTGTGCTATTGCCGCGGACAAATTGACCGCTGTGGTTGTTTTTCCAACGCCACCCTTTTGATTGGCAATTACTATTATTTCAGCCATTATATTAGCCTTTTTTTGTTATCCGGATCGACATGACTGTTTTCACGTGTGAACTGGCTGGCGCAATGGTTAGAATATAGCAGAGGCGCGGCCGGCTGTCAATGTCTCAGCGTTGGCGCGCCGCGGTGTTGTGTTATATACTATCTTGTTGTATGTTTAGTGTTGTTTTAATATTATAAATTAATATATAGTATTATATATACGCGTCGCTTGCGCGCGCGCCGCAATTCATCTAGAATTGTCGCGCCAGTCCGGAGGTTGGGGCCAAGAATGAACGGAGCGCGATTTCAGCCGCTGTTGCGGGACATCAAGGCCGGGAAGATTCATACCGTCATACTCGTATTCCCCGATATGCAGGGGCGTTGGATGGGCAAGCGCGCCACGGGGCGGCATTTCACGCGGGCGGTCGCGGCGCACGGTTCGCATGCTTGCGCGTACCTGCTCACCGTGGACATGGAGATGGATCCGCTCCCCGGCTTCGCGTTGACGAGTTGGGACAAGGGCTACCAGGATTTCTTGATGTCCCCGGATCCGGCGACGGCGCGGGCGCCGGCCTGGAGCCCGGGGAGCGCGCTCGTGATCTGCGACCTGCTCGATGCTGCGGGAGCGCCCATCGCGGTGGCGCCCCGGAGTATGCTCGCGCGGCAGGTGGAGCGCGCCACGGCGATGGGGCTTTCCCTCAAGATGGCATCGGAGTTGGAGTTTTATCTCTTCCGGGAGACTTATGAATCCGCGCAGAAGAAGGCCTACCATGGCCTGGAGCATTTCGGCTCCTACATCGAGGACTATCACATCCTCCAAGGCTCCAAGGAGGAGTTCGTAAACGCCGAGATCCGCAACCTGATGGAAGCGACCGGCATCCCGGTGGAGACCTCCAAGGGCGAATGGGGTCCGGGCCAGCATGAGATCAACCTCGGCTACGCCGCGCCCATGGACATGGCCGACCGGCACACCATCTATAAGCATGGGGCAAAAGAAATCGCCATGCAAAAGGGGGCGTGCCTGACGTTCATGGCCAAGCCCGATGCCAAGCTCGCGGGCTCCAGCTGCCATATTCACGCCAGCCTCTGGGACCGGGCCGGCAAACGAAATCTATTCGCGCGGGGGGGGAGGGGGGAGGGCGACGGGCCCGCCTTTCGCCACTTCTTGGGCGGGATGATGGCGCTGGCGCGGGACTTGGCGTTCTTCCTGGCGCCCACCGTGAATTCCTACAAGCGCTATCAATCCGCGACCTTCGCTCCCACGCGCATCGCGTGGGGCAGGGACAACCGGACCTGCGGCTTCCGGGTGGTCGGGGAGGGGGAGTCGCTGCGCATTGAAAACCGCATTCCCGGGGCCGACGTGAACGCCTACCTCGCCTTCGCGGCGACCATCGGGGCCGGGCTCTACGGCATCGAGCGCAAGATCGAGCCGCCGCCGGTCTTTGAGGGCAACGCCTACGAGTCGAAGGCGCCCTCCGTGCCGAAGTCTCTCCCCGAAGCCATCCTGGCCTTGGAGCGCTCGAAGATCGCCCGGGAGATCTTCGGGGACGAGGCCGTCGCGCATTACCTGCACGCGGCCCGCGCGGAGCAGTCGGCCTTCGAGCGCGCGGTGACCTGTTGGGAACGCGAGCGCTACTTCGAGCGGATCTAGCGCCGCGCCGCGAGGACGGCCCCGGCCAGGTAGCCGCCCACCCCGGCCCAGAGCGAGGCCTCGATCCCCCACAAAAAGGAAATGGAGATCGAAAGACAGGCCCCCACGACCGCGGCCAGGCCGTTGATCCCCCAGAGTCGAGCGTTGGCCGCGCGGTCTTGGCGGGACTGAAGTTCGAGCAGGGTCGGAAACGGCAGCCCCAGGCCCAAGCCGATGGGGCCCAGGGACAGCCAGAGCAAAGCCACCCGGGCCGGTTGCCAGCGAATGCCGGCCATCGGCAGGCCCGCGCGCATGGCCCAGAGGGTGGCCCCCGCCGCGGCCGCCGCGATCGCGCAGGCGGCCCACAGGGGCAGGCCGCGTCGACTCAAGGCCGCGGCCGCGCGATTTCCGAGGCCGCACCAGAAGAGCAGCGAAAAAAGCAGCACGGCGAGGGCTTCCCCGGGTCCGCGCGTGGCCAAGGCGAGCCGCGCCAGGAGGCCGGCCTCGATTATCATGAAGGACGCTCCGCATAGCGCCGCGACCGCTGCATACGCGGCCCCGGCCGCAGGCAGCCGGCGTCTCGTCGCGGCCGCGGCCGCGATCACCGCCAGCAGCGACAGGCCTCCGAGCGCAAAAACCGGGAGGAGGACCCGCGCGTGGGCGCGCCACCCCTTTCCGAAATAGAAGAAGAAGGGATGATTATCGCTCCGGGGCCGCAGATCGAGGGGGTTCGCCTCTAGGAACCGCCCCAATCCCTCGCGCGCCAGGGACTCGAAGGGCTCGCGAGCCGAAAGACCGGGAATCCATGTCGGTTCCAGGCCGTTGGTCCGGCTGGTTTCAAGGAGGTCCCGTAGCACGTTCGCCGGGATCGCGTCGGGGGAAACCAACACCAGAGCGGCGTTCCATGCCCCGGAGCGGCCGAGACTCCTCACGACGACGATCCGCTCCAGCGCCCGGTCGAAGGGAACCCCGCGTTCCTCCAACGCCGCCAAGGCCGTCAAGGCCGTGCGCAGGGAGCGCTCGTAGGAATCATCGAAGACGGCCAGGAGTCCCCCGGGAGCCAATCGCCGCAGATACAGGCGGTGGGCCTCCAGGGTGTGGAGGTGCGCCTCGGCGAGCGCGAAGGTCCCCGGAAGGGCGGTGCCGGTTATCACGAGAGACATCTGGATGAGATCGTATTGGGCCTGAGTCGTGGAGAGGAAGTGGCGGCCATCCTCGATGTGGAGATGGACCCCCGGCGCGTCATAAACCGGTCCCGCGAATCGGGACCACCGGCGCACGATCGCGACACTCGCCGGATTTATCTCCACGGCGTCGATGTGCCCGACGCCGGCCAGGCGGGCCAGCTGAACCTCGATGCCGCCCCCCGGCCCGATCAGGAGGGCGCGCCGGGTCTTGTGGAGCCCCAGGGGAATGTTGTGCATCAAGCCGCGGAGAAATTCCCGGCGGGCCGGGGTGTCGGGATCCGCCGGCAGCATCGAGGAGTTGGTCGCGTCGTTGAAGATCCATTTGACGTTTCGATAGGCGGGCTGCTCGTAGAGGTCGGCCCGTCCCGCCGATCCCCAGGAAAAATCCACGATCCTGCCGCCGTCGCGCCGCAGGGCTTCGTGGAGGGGCTTCTGGGCGGCCCGTCCGGGGGCCGACCCCACGGCGGGGAGCGCTCCCAGTCCGGCCGCGGCTAACGACGCCAGAGAAAGCCCCAAGATCGCCGCGCTTGCCCTCCGGGGCCCGCGGGGGTGTTGCCGCGCGAGGGACAGTCCACCCGCGCTGAAGGCGGCGGCCAGGCCCAGCAGTATGCCTTCCGGGCCGCAGCGCACGAAGAGGGGCAGAGCCGCGAGGCTCGCCGCCGCGGCGCCAAGGAGATCGGCGGTGTAGGCGAGCCGGGGCGATTGAGCGCTCCCGTAGATCTGCGAGATGACGGCGCCCAGGGCGACGAACGGCAGCAGGGCGGCCGCGGCGAGGGTCCAGAGCCCCCAGTGGACGTGCAGCGCGGCGTAGAGCGCGAGCCAGGAGGCGGAAAGCGCGGCCAAGGCGCGCGCGCGCCAGACCCGCAGCTCCAGGGGAGGGGGGGCGCCTCCCAGGGAGGCCCCCAGCCCCAGACCGAGCATGGCCAGGGACAGGGCCACCGCGGTGAAATGGTACGGCAGGACATAGGCGAAGACCCGGGTCAGCGTTATCGCATAGACCAAGGTCGCGAAGGAAAGGCCGAAGATCGCGGCCGCGGGGGAGGAGGGCATGGTATTAAGGGGAGAAGAAGCCCGTCAAAAAATTTTCGACCAGGAGGGGGAGCTCGGCGGCATAGCCGCCCTCCAGAACCGCGAACCGCCGCAGGCCCGTCTGGCCCAAGAGCGAGCCGATGCGGCGGTAGGTGTTTCGCTCCAGGCGCAGGCCGGCGATGGGGCATTCCTTGTAGGTGTCAAAGCCCGCCGAGACCGCCAGGATCGTCGGCTCGAAATCCAACAAGGAGCCCAGGGCCGCTTCGAGGGTATTCAAGTAGAACGCCTCCCCGGTCCCGGGGGGCAAGGGAAAATTGAGGCAGTTGTCCTCGGATTTAAGCCCCGTGCCCGGGTAGAGGGGGACTTGGTGCAGGGACGCGAACATCACGCCCTCGCGCCGCAGCATGATGTCCTGCGTGCCGTCGCCGTGGTGGACGTCCACGTCCAGGATGGCGATGCGGGAGGTCGGCGCCGATTTTATCAGGGACTCGCAGGCGACGGCCAGATTGTTGAAATAGCAGAATCCCGCGACGCGCCCCCGTCCGGCATGGTGGCCCGGCGGACGCATCAGCGAGAAGGCCGGCCGGCCTTCGGCCGCCGCTTCGGCCGCCGCCAGAGCCCCGGAGAGGCTCTTCAAGGCGATCTCGTCGATGCCCGGGTAGTGCGGGGTATCCGCGTCCGCATAGCGACCTTCGCGCACTTCGGAAAAATGGGATTTGCGATGGGCGAGAGCGACATCCTCGGGCGTCGCGCGGCGCGTCGGCAATTCCGGCGTGAGTCCAGCCGCGGCGAGCCGGCGGGATGTGCGGCCGACGCGGTCCGGAGATTCCGGATGGCCGGGGGTGTGGTAAGCGAGCGTCGCGGGGTCCGAGAAGACCCGGCTCACCCGTTCAACGACGCGGTCTTGCGCCCGTGGCGCGCTCCCGCGGGAGCCGCGGCGCGTTTGGCCGCGAGCATGCCCATGAGGCGATAGACGAGCTTGGCCGCCGCGAGCTCGGAAGTCACCGTGTCCTTGAGCGGGCAGAGCTCCATGACGTCGACGCCCACGACGTTCTTGGCTGAGATGACGGCCCGGAACAGTTCCAGGCCTTCCGACCAGGAGAACCCGCCGGGCTGCGGCGTGCCGACTCCGGGGATCACGGCCGGATCGAAGCCGTCGAGGTCGATGGAGATATAGACGTCGTCGGTCAGGGACTTGAGGACACGGGCAAGCAGCCTGGAAACGTCGGGGTTGTCGTGGCGCGTGAACGTGATGACGTTGCCCGCGTTGACCAGGTGGGCCTCTTCCTCCGCGATCGACCGAATCCCGGCCTGCACGACGCGGCAGAGGCGCGAGATCGGATACATCGCGCACGCGTGGTTGTGGGGCGAGCCTTCGTAGGCCGGCCGCATATCCGCATGGGCGTCGAAGTGGAACACCGACAGGCGGCGCCCCAAGCGCTGAAATCGCCGGATGTAAGGGGGAATGACCGCCTGCGACAGCGAGTGCTCGCCTCCGATCGCAAACAGAGTCCGGTCCGCGGACAAGAGGCTTTCGACCATGGCGCCGACCCGCGGGAAATAGCGTTCGGCGGGCGAAGGGCCGGGAGGCAACGAGAGGGTATGAATACCCTCGCGATAAGTTTGGCGGCCGATCTCCTCGTCCCAGAGCTCAAGGCCCAGGGAGCCCTCGAGCAGGGCCTGAGGGCCGCGCTTGGTGCCCTTCTTGTAGGAGGTGGAGCGTTCGTAGGGAAGCAGGAGCACCGCGAAGCGGGCCTCCGGGAGCGGAGCGCCGACGCCCAGGAACTGGCCGGGGACGATCTCCCCGGCGGGGGCGAGCGCTCTCACCGACCGATCCTCAGCGCTCGGCCGCGGGAACGGGCGTCTTCTCGTCGTTGAGGAACGCGCCCCAATTTCGCGCCTTGCGCCCGCGCCAGGACCCTTTGTGATAGGCGTAGGAGGCGAGTATGGGGAAAGCCAAAGACGCCTCGGAGTAGACCATCTGCTCGTAGGCGGTGTCCACCTTGCCCCACGAGCAGGCCTCGCGCAGGGTGGAGCCCGAGAGCGCGCCGTCGCGCTCGTCGGCCACCGTTATCTGGACCGCGTACTTGTGCATCGTGGTTTCAAAGCCCAGCATCTCGGGGCCCACGGTCATGTCTTGGGCGAAGTTCTTCGGCACGCCGCCGCCCAGCATCAGCAAGCCCGTCTGCTTGGCCCCGATCTTGATGCGGACGAGCTCGCGAAAGTCCCGGGCCGAGTCGAGGGTGACGTGCTCGTCGGGGTTGTGCCATTGATGGTGCAGCAGGCCGAATCCCGCCGAGCAGTCCGAAAAGGCCGGAACGAAGATGGGAACGCCTTTCTGAAAAGCCGCCAGGACGATGGAGTCCTTGGCCTTGCAGGCCTTGGGGGCGGCGAGGAACTTGCCCATCTCCTCGATGAACTCCCGGGAGGAATAAGGCCGGGGCTTGAGGGTGCCGGCGATATCGGAGATCGTCTTGTCGCAGGCGCCGAGTTCGTCCTCATCGATGAAGGTGTCATAGATGCGGTCCACGCGCGCGCGGCGCAGGGCGTGGTCGTCGACCCACTTGCTGCCCTGGTAGTGCTTGAAGCCCAGCGCCTCGAAGAAATCCTGGTCGATGATGTTGGCTCCCGTCGAAATGATGCCGTCGACCATGTTGTTGTTGACCAGGTCGAAGACCGCCTTTTTAAGTCCCGCCGAGAACAGCGATCCCGCCAGACAGAGGAAGATGGAGCAGTCTTTGTCGGCCAGCATGCGGTCGTAGATGTCGCTGGCGCGGGCGAGGTCCCGGGCGGAGAACGCCATCTTGGACATCGCCGAAACCATGGAAACGGTGTCGTGTTTGGTGATGTCGAAATGTTCGACGACATCTTTAAGGAGGAGTGTTTTATTCTTGTTTGACATCAGGTCACCTCGGCGACAGCATTCGTTGAGGATAATTCTATAACATTTACCATCCACGGTGAAACTTTTTGGCTGCCGTAACGCGGCGATTGGAAATATTTTCGCGGCGAGCCTGTTGTTGGCCGCGGTTGTCGCGGACGGCGCGACGGCCCGCCGCCGGCGCCGCAATCCCCGCCGGGATCAGGCGGCCCAAGCGGCCGGGCCGAAAGCCGACGCCTTGGCGCCGGGCCGCTGGGACCCCGCGGTGCGCCGCGCCATCGAGGCCTTCGCCGCTGAGAATGGCTCGGCGAGTCCGCGATACAACCCGGCGGAGCCTCCGATCGCCGTCCTTCCCGTCGACGCGGCCGTGATCGATCACGATATCGCGGAGTCGGCGTTCCAGCGCATGGCCGAGAGGATCGACTTCAAGATCGACGAGGCGTTCTGGAGCGTGGTCCCCGCGGCTTTCGGCCGCCAGGCCCTAAGGTCGCGGTATGAAGAGCTCTTGGCGGCGCCGGTCTCGGCCTGGAGGTCCCAACCCGCCTATCGTCAATTGCGCAAGGGTTTCATCAGCTCGTACCGGGAGCTTTGCGTCCGCACCGGAGCGGCGGAATGCCGACGCTATCTCGCGAGGCTATTCCATGGATTTACCGTCGAGGAGGCGGCGGTTTACGCGCGGGAGACCATGGCGCTTGAGTTGGCGCGCCCTCCCGAAGCTGAGATCGTGCAGATTTCCCAACAGGATCCGAGGCCGCTGACTATCCGGTCGGGACTCCGGGTAGTCCCGGAATTCCGGGATTTCATCGGCTTCCTTGACCGGGCGGGCTTTGAGACCTGGTTGGTTTCCTCCGACTACCAAGCCCTGGTGGCCGAGGCCGCGCAAGCCGTCGGCATACCGCGGAGCCGGGCCGTCGGCGCGAAGTTGGAGATCAGCACGTCAACGGCGAAGATGCGGGGGCGAGAGCTGGACCCCTTCCCCTGGGGGGCTGGAAAGGTCGCGGCCGTCTCGGAAGTGACGGGAAAAGTCCCCGCCGTGGTCTTTGGAGCCGACGAGTCCGATGGGGAGCTCCTGCGCTATGGGACCGGGCTTCGGGTCTGGCTCGACCGGGGCAGGCCCGGGTCGCGGGCCGAGGCCGAGGCGCGCGGGTGGCTCGTGCAGCCCGCGTTTGCGCCCTGAGAGGGCGATTTGGTATTTTGCCTTGAACCCGAGTTCCGCCGAGAATCCAGGAGGGCCGCATGTCCAGCGACGCGCGCAGCGAAGAGGTGGGGGATCTTTTCGTGACGGACACGGAGCTTACCCTCAAGCTCCTCCCCAGCCGCAAGCGGGGGACCCGGCGGATCCGGTGGTTTGCGGGGGGCTGCGTGAAGGATATGCGGGGCGCCGCCCGCGACATCGCCGCCCTGGTCGGATCCCTCCAGGGCCGGGGCCTCGTCGTGCGGCGGCTCACGGTGATGACTCCCGGCGGGCGCGACGGCACCGATCTCCGGAAGTCCCGGCTCCGCGAGGCCGTGGAGAAGGCGGGCTACGCCGTCATCGGCTGATGCGCCTCAAGGACAAGGTCTGCCTGATCACCGGCGCCGGTTCGGGCATGGGCCAGGCCGCGGCCGAGCGCTTCGCCCGGGAAGGGGCGCGCCTGGTCCTCTGCGACCTCAGCGACGAGGGCTTGAAGCGCACGCAGGCGCGCGTGGCGCAGGCCGGGGGCCGGGCGGTCGGGTGCCACGCCGATATTTCCCGCGAAGGCGATGTCCGCGGCGTCATCGAAGCGGGAATCAAGGCCTTCGGCCGGTTCGACGTCCTCTACAACAACGCCGGGATATTCCCCAGCGACGACCATTCCGTCGTCGATACCGAGGAGCGGGTCTGGGACAAGGTCCTTGCCGTCAACGTCAAGGGTGTTTATTTGGTCTGCAAGCACGGCATCCCCGAGCTGCTGCGCGCGGGGGGCGGCTCGATCATCAACATCGCCTCCTTCGTGGCCCTGGTGGGCTGCAGCGTGCCGCAGGACGCCTACACCGCGTCCAAGGGCGCCGTCATCGCCATGACGAAATCCTTGGCCGTGCAGTTCGGGCCTCAGGGGGTGCGCTCCAACGCCGTCTGCCCGGGGCCCATCGAGACCCCGCTCTTGATGGACTGGTTGCTCAAGGAGCCGGCGGAGAAGGCCAAGCGCATGAACCGCATCCCGATGGGGCGCTTCGGAAAGGCCGAGGATATCGTCAACATCGCCCTGCATCTGGCTTCGGAGGAATCGAGCTGGACCAATGGGGCCGTCATCGTGGTGGATGGGGGGATTACGTCGAATTATTTCTAACAAGAACCCGAGGGTGGCGTGCCTGTTGTTTTCGGGCCTTTTCGTTGACCGCCTTGGGAGGGATTGGTAGCATCCATCACGGTATCCCCGAGCCATGGCCCCAACCCGCGTGTTGGTCGTTGAAGACGATCCCTCCATGCAGGACCGCTACAAGTCCTTCTTCGAGCTCGAACACGAGGGCAGGTTCGAGTGGTTCTTGGCCGGCGACGGCGAGACGGCCCTGAGCCTGCTTCGCCGGAGGCCGGTCGATATCGCGGTTCTGGACATGGGGCTCCCGGGAATGGGCGGCCTCGACGTGCTGCGGGTCATGCAGAAGGATGCGACGCTGAGCCTGATCCCGGTGATCGTAGTCTCGGCCCAATCCAAGGTGGATGAGCGGATCACGGGCCTCCGGGCTGGAGCCGACGACTACCTCCCCAAGCCCTTCCACGACGAGGAGCTTCTGGCGCGGTTGGAGAGCATCGTGCGTCGGAAAGAGAAGGACCTCGACGCGCGCGCCGCTTGCGATCTCGGGTGGTTGAAGGTGGATGTCGGCGCCGAGCAGGTCACGGTCGACGGCGAGCCGGTCCGCCTGGAGCCCAAGGAGTTCGCGCTCCTGACCCTCTTCGTTCGTCGGCCGAACGTCATCCACTTCTCCACGGACCTGCATGAGAAGGTTTGGGGCCGCGCGGGTCCCGACTCCGAGCACGCCGTCGGCAACAAGGTCTCCACGCTGCGCCGGAAACTAGGCCCGGGCGGGGCGTGTCTCGTCAGCCACAAGGGCATGGGATACTCCCTCGACCTGAGGCTTGCGCCGAAGCCGTCGCGGACCGCGGCCTGATCCGGCAATCGGCGTCGCCTGCGCCGGCAGTCGCCGGGGGGCGTGTCAAGACCTAGACGCCATCTGGGTCTTCATTTCTCGTCGCCGCGCCGCCCACAAAAACTTCCGTTAGAACCGCACTTTTTTGGCTCCCGTCTTTCCATACTGCGGGGCCCTCCGGGACTTTCAGGGAGATTCCAGGGAGATCGTTGTCTACGCTATCGGTATGGCCGAGGAAACGCGCGACAAGGTCCCGCACATAGCGCCGTGGGGGTCGAAGGAGGAACTTCCGGACCCCTTCCAACGGGCGCTCATCCAGCAGCTGCAATGGCTCAACGCGAACCTTTGGGAGGTCCGGACGAACCTCGCGATCATCTCAAACAAAATGGACGACTTGCGGCCGAAGGAGGGACAAAGGTGAGCGCGGCACAGCCGGGCCGGGAAACGGAGGCCGCGAAGCCCCAGGACCCGTTTCAGCGCGAACTTCTCCGGCAGCTTTCGTGGCTCACCTCCAATCTCGCGGAGCTCAACAACAACGTCGCCATCGTCGCCGACTGGATACAGATGGAGCGCGAGCGCGAGGCGCGGGCGAAGGAGAAAGCATAATGCGAAATCTTGTCGGGCTACTCATCTTTGTCTTGACCGTACCAATGCCCCCATCATTCGCCGCGCCATCAGGAGACCGCAAGAAAGCACGAGAGGCGCTGGCCGCTGCCCGCGCGGCAAAGGATGGCGATCAGAAAGTAAAAGCCTACCTTGGCGTCGAAGAGGGTTCCGTAACCGACAACGACGATGTGCGGGCCGTCTACAGCGAGTTTGACCAGTTGGAGAGGGAACTCAAATCAAAGGACAGCGGACGGCTCACTAGGGTTTCGGAGCACCTTTCCAAGGTGCTGGCTTCTTGCCAGGACCCGAAGTATCGCGCAGTCATTAAGGAGTTGGTTGACAAGGAGAATGCCGGTCTCGGCCATGGATATTGGGGGCCCTTCGCCGTGAAGTCCGAGGTGGAACTTATGCGAGAGACGCCTCGATATGCGCGGTTGCGGGCAATCTTGGAGTCCGCAGGAAAGGGGAAGAACGAGGATGCCTTGCCTGCTCTGCGCGCCATGAGGAAGAAAGGCGGCCAGGGTGGCAAGATGGCCGAGACCGCCATTGCCCGGATCGGCAAGGATGAAGACCTCGAAGAGTTCATCCGAGAGATTAAAGCGAGCCCGAAGTCAATGGTAAGCCTGTACGGCTTTGGGCGCAAAGGGACATCTCGGGTCATAAGAGAACTTAATGACCCTCAGGTAACGGAGGAAGAAAAGAGGCGAGTAGCAGGTCAATTGCCTCGGCACGTGCCTAGGGAAGACCTTCCCACGCTTGTGGGACTTCTCAAGCATCCACTTCGCAAGGTGGTCGAGATAGCTGCTGGGACCCTCGGGGGCAGTCTTACTGCTGCGGATGAGGCACTCCTCAGGGACTTGATGAGGAATCCGGATCAAGCAATTCGCGGACCAGCAATCCGGGCGCTTGACCGCCTGTGGGACGAGAAGTTCCTACCCGTCGCGCTTGACATTCTAAAGAACGACCCTGACGCGGGAAATCGATCCTTTGTGATCTACCTGTTGAAAATGCGAAGGGTTCAAGCCGCAGAGGCGGCACTTCGCGAAGCTGCCTCTAGCGATGCTGCTCCCTGGGTGCGCGAGGAAGCGCAGGAAGCGTTGAAGTCATTCTCACAATGAGCCAGAAACCCTCGCCAGCGATGGTCTTGGTAGGCCGGGGCAGGCTGCTCTGGCTCTTGGCCACGCTTGCTGCCACACCGGCCAACGCCTTCAAGAACAACCAGCACGACGCGGCATCCACCCTCGCAGTCGATGCGGACGAGGTCTGTCGCTTGGCGGAGCATCACTATGCCGAATTCTTGCCCCTCCTGGGCTTCAAGGTCCCAGCCGACCATGGGCTTTACCCGATCGAGGTCCACCGGAACGAAAAGCATTACCGTCGACGCCTGAAAGTCGAGGGATGGTCCGGGGGCTTGACCGCGTGGAACCACATCTACGTCTACGCCGGCCCGGGTCTGAACTCGACATTGGCTCATGAGATCGTGCACCTGATCATGAACGAAAACCTCCGGAGCCGGGCATTCGGCCAGTTGTCCTGGCTCTCCGAGGGACTTGCCGCTGTGCTCGCCCTTGTTACGACGCAGCTTTTGCCGGAGTCATCCGACCCGCCCGATACCTGGTATGGAATTCGTTCAGACGCCCGACCCTTCGAGCAGATGACAGGCCGCGATCTCCGCCTTAGCAAGAAGCGCGAGGACTATGTCAGATGGCACGACCAGGCATCGTCGGTGACGTGGTTCCTCATTCGCCGGTGTGGCATGAGCGGGATGCGGGAACTTCTGAGGGCGATAGCATCGCAGCCCCGGTTTTCTCTGGAACCCTACCTGGACAAGGCTCTTCCGCAGAGCTGCGGCGGCCGGTGGGCCAGCATGAAGGAACTCGAACGCGACTGGCTCGGCCAGGAGAACCGTCCAGCAACGCCTTCACTCGCCGCCTACTCTCAGCCCAACGCTTCCCTCACTCCAAATCCAGCCCCCTGACATCACTAACGCGCCATCCCGGGTTGATTAGTTTGTCAACCTGTGGTAAGCTGTCCCTGTGAGATTCGGACAGCGCCTGCGCGAAATCCGTAAGGACCGCGGCCTCGGTATCAAGGTCGTCGGGAAGAAGGTCGGCGTCAACGTCGCGTATCTCTCGCGCATCGAGAGCGGCCAGGTCCAACCCTCCGAGGATGTCATCCGCAAGCTCGCCCGCGCGCTGCGCCATGACGAGGCCGAATTGATGCTCTTGGCCGACCGGGTGCCTCCGGCGTGGCGGCCCACCATCCATAAGTCGCCTCTGGATGCCTCGATGCTCATTGGCGAGTCTCTTGAGAGCTACGAGGCCGGAAGTCCTGTTGGCGTTGAACTTCCCGCCCCAGTGGAGGCCTCGCAGCTCGACCAGGCGCTCCTTGGCGAATATCTGGCCTGGGCTACGCAGACCATGCGTCAGCTTGAGCAGAGTTCATCGAACCGCCTTTACCGCACCTGCTATGCGTCGTGGCGCGACGCCGTCGAGAGCCTCATCATCCCTGATGACCCGAAGTTCCGCCTGCATACGGTCCTGGCGCACCTGGCGTTTTCGATGCTCAAGGCGGCCGCCAAAGAGAACGCCGCCCACCTGGAGGACCAGCTTTGGCCCGACACTTGGCGGCCGCTTGCCGAGCTGATGCCACCGCTGGCCAGGCTCTCCAACGGCGGCGCAGCGTCGGCGGTCGCCTCCTGGCACCCGGAGCTCTTCCAGCGGCTCTATACGGCCCTCAATGTGCCCGAGGACATCCGGGAGTACGGCAAGGTCTACACACCGACCGAGATCGCCTCCTATATATTGGGCGAGTTGGGCTTTTCCGATAAGCACGCCCTCTCGGGCAGCTTGCTCGATCCAGCCGCGGGGTGCGGCATCTTCATCCTGGACGCCGGCCGCAGAATCCTCCAGGCTGCCGGCAAAGGCTCCGAGGCTCGCGATATCGTGGCCGCGAACCTCGCTGGCCTCGATAACGACCTGACGGCGGTGTGCCTGACGAAGGTGGGACTCGGCCTCCTCCTGGCGCGCGGGGGTCACAAACTGAGCTCGGGCACCGACTTCAACGTCCACTTGGCCGATACGCTCGACACCCCCCGCGAGGAGCTCTTCCCGAGCGCCAAAGGCGGAGGATCGGAAATCAAGCTCCAGCGTGGCCGCTACGCCGAGGGTTTCGATTTCGTGGTCGGTAATCCGCCCTACGGCAAGATGCCCTCGACCGACCAGAGGGTGCAGAACTTCAAGGAGACTATCTACGGTCACGCGAACATGTACGGCATGTTCATGCAGTTCGCGCTAGAGCGCTTAAATGCCAAGGGCAAGCTCGGCTTCATCGTGCCTAAGAGCTTTGCCTCGGGCCTGTACTTCAAGCGGCTGCGGCGCTTCATGCTCGACCGCATTCGCCTCGACGAGGTGCTCACCTTCAATTCCCGGACGGACGTGTTCCATCACTCGAACGTTCTCCAGGAGACGGTCGTCGTGATGGGTAGCCGGGGAACGAACAGGACGACGGTGGTGCTCAAGGAAGCGCAGGACCACCTGAGCCTGGCAAGCCCATCCGATCAAGTCGAGGTGCCCCTGTCCGAGGTCGATCTGGGCCGCGACTTCGAGCATGTGCTCTGCACGAGCGCCAACCGCACGGCGCTCGACATCCTAGGCCGGGTGCGCCGCCAGTCCAAGCCGCTCGAGGCCCTGGGGCTGCGAGCTTCGACCGGCAAGTTCGTCTGGAACCGCTTCAAGGACGCCCTCCACCACAAAGGCGGCCCCAGCCGGGCTCCGCTCTATTGGATGCACAACCTCCGGGCGTTCCGCTTTATCCCCGACGCGCACAGCCGGAACAAGGCGGCGTTCGTCGAGCTGACGCCCGAGACGCGCTCCTGGATCAATGCCCCCGAGGACTTGGTCCTAACCAAGCGCATCAGCGCCAAGGAGCAGAAGCGCCGTATCGAGGCCTGCTTCGTTCCCGCCTCGTGGCGTCCGCATGCCGAGGGCTACTTCCTGGAGAACCACCTCAACTTCATCTTCAAGAAGGACCCCGGCTGCGCCTACGACCTGCTCTGCTTGTCGGCGCTGCTCAACTCGAAGCTGCTCGACTTCGTGTTCCGCGTCTTCAACGGCAACACCCAGGTCTCCGCGACCGAGCTCAACATCCTTCCGCTGCCGCTCGAGCTGCCCGCAAGGTTCAGGGCGTTGGCCGCGAAGATGGGGAAGGCCGCAGTCGAGGAGCTTTCCGACCTAGAAGTGAAGCTCAACGAGGAGGTCTACGACCTCTTCGGCCTCTCCGGACGCGAACGCACCCACATTGAGGATTACTTCAAGAAATATGGCCGTTGAACCGGACGACGTGTTCCGGCTCATCGGCGATCCAGACCGCGGTGCCCCAGGCGAGCTGGTCGGCGAACCTCTTGAAGTCCTGGCGGGTCGGGAAGGCTGTCACGAACACGGCCTCGTTGCTGCCGAGTAGCTGCTGAATCTCGCGCCGGCGCAAATCCGTGATGGGTCCGACGCTGGTCACGGCCTCGATGGCGAATACCCTCCGGCGGGCCTCCGAGTAGAAGAGGACATCCGGCAGCTTGTCGTGGACGCCCAACTCGATGCCGAGCCTCTTTAGAACCTTCTCGTTGACGTAGAGCATCTTCTCGCGGGTGTCGCCGACATAGAGCGGCACCGGGACCTCCACGAAACGCGCGACGAAGACCTCCACGATCAGCTTGACCAGGGCGTTGTGCTTGCCCGGGCTGAGCGTCAGTTTGGTGCCGTCCGGAAGCGGCGCGTTCTGTACGTGCGCGGCCTCGATGTCCAGGATCGCGCGCAGCCGCTCGGGGTGCTTGCGCAACCAAGCCGCCACGAGCTTGGCCAGCTTCGGGACCGCCGCGTTGTCGAGAATCTCCAGGAAGTCCTGGGCCAGGACGTAGTGCCAGTTGCCTGAATTGGTCGATCGGGCCGGGTCGTCGGGGTTGGCGATGGCTAGGCCATGGTCCACGAGCTGCTTGCAGGAGGACTTGCGGATGGACTCGCGAGTGTTCTCGGCGTACTTCTTGCGAAGCTCCGTCCGGGCGAAGGCGATCGTGTCGTGGATGCGAGCGCCCTCACGCAGGGTCTTGTGGCCCAGCACCAAGCCCTCCCGCGGATGGGCGTCGGCCATGGCCAGCACGCAATGGGCGGTCTGCTCGGTGTTGAAGCGCTCGGGGAAGCCGAGCTCCCGCAGGATTTCCTTGACCCTACCAACAGAAAGTCTTGCCATGTCGTTACGCAATCGTAGCAATTTGCCCATGATGCGCTCATCCAGCTTGACGTTGGCCCGGGAAGGAAGGTACTCGTTCCATTCCGCGAAGGGCTCCTGTAGCCTTCG
>CAYJXJ010000068.1:0-21981 GCA_964374095.1 uncultured Elusimicrobia bacterium | reverse complement strand
GAGTTCCGCATGCCTGGCACCGAGAGCCGGCAGTGAACACGCACCGGCGGGATGTGCTCGCCGCGGGCGCGCCCGCCTTTGAAAGTCCGGGAACATGGAGAATCGCCTGACTTGATTTCTTAATAACTTTCCCTTAAGCTTTATCTCTGATGCGACCCCAGGCCCCCAAGCGATTCGGCATTCTCGCGCTGCTGTGGCTCTGCGCGCCGGGGCCCGCGGCCGCGGACCGCGGGGTCGGACTCAAGGCCCTCGATGCAGCCCAGGAACTCTACCTCAAGGGGGATTTCAAAGGCGCCCTCAAACCCCTGGCCGAAGCGCTCGACAACCTCCCGCGAAGCCTACCGGCGCGGGCCCTGAGCGCCCGCGTCGCGCACGTCTTCGGCGATGTCGAGGGCATGCAGACGGAGGCGCGGCGCGCGCTGGCCGATTTCATGCCCGCCTCCCGCAGGCCGGAGGATTTCATCGCCCAGGGCTCGGCCCACTTGATCCTCGGCCAGTCCGACAAGGCCCTGGCGAGCTTCAACACCGCCCTCAAGTGGGACCCGAAATCCGCCGAGGCGCTGGCCGGGCGCAGCCGGGTCTGGAGAGCCCGAGGCGAGCCGGCCAAGGCCCTTGCCGATATGGATGAGGCCTTGGCCCATGCCCCCCGCACGGCTCTCTATCACTTCAACCGGGGCCACGCCCACTACGATCTCAAGCAATACCCGCAGGCCGTCGCCGATCTCAAGCAGGCGCTTCTTCTCAACAACAAGTTCCACGTGGCCTTCGGCCTCCTCGGCGCCGTCTTCGCGGCGCAAGGGGACTTTCCGAGGGCGCTGAAATCCTACGGCAAGGCCGTCGAAATCGAGCCGGGCTATGCCTACCCCCACGTCGGCCGGGCGGCCGCCCGGCTGGCCCAGGGCCAGACCGAGGCCGCGTTCCAGGATTTCGACGCGGCCTTGAAGGCCAATCCCAAGGACTTCGCCGCGACCTACAACCGGGCCGAGGCCTTCTGGAAACTGGGCAAACGGGAAGAGGCCATCCGGGCCTTCCAAGAGTCGCTGGCCTGCGACATTCCCGACGGCGCGACGGCGCTCGCCCTCGGGGACCGGCTCGCCTCCAACGGGATTTGGCGGGCCGCCGCGGAGGCCTATACCGCGGCGTGGCTCCTTTCCCGCGACCCCGCCGCCTTGATCCGGCGCTCCCGGACCTATGAATCCCTGAACGATCGCGTCAACGCGGCCAAGGACCTCGAGCAGGCCGTGGAGGAGTTCCCGGCCAACCCCCAAGCCTGGGTCGCCAAGGGCAACCTGGCCGCGCGCATGGGCACGGAGGGGCAGGCCCTCTCCGCCCTGAGCCGGGCCTACCGCCTCGACGCCAAGAACCCCGATGTCCTCGTGGCGCGGGGAAGCCTCATGGCCCGGCTGCGCAAGCCCCAAGCCGCCCTGGCCGACTTCAACGCCGCTCTCGAGCTTGAGCCGGATTCGCCCGACGCCCTCAATAGCCGGGGCGCGCTTTACGCCAACGCCCTCTCCGACCTGGCCGCGGCGACTCGAGACATCTCCAAGGCCGTGGCCCTCCGTCCCGGGGATCCCGGCTTCCGCTTCAACCTGGCCCTGATGCGGCTGCGGGCCAAGGAATTCGGCAAGGCCGTCGCGGAGTTGGACGCCGCCCTCGAACGGCGCGGGCCCGCGGGACGCATACTCCAGCACCGCGCCGAGGCGCGGGCCCTGCTGGGGGATCACGTCAAGAGCGCCGAAGACATCCGGGGCGCCTTCGATCGCGAACCCGAAAGCCCCGCGGTCTACGACACTCTGGGGAACATGAAGCTGCGCCTGCACGACCACCCCGGCGCCCTTGAGGATTTGACGAGGGCCGTGGAGCTCGACCCCCGGAACCTGCCGGCCTTGGTCCACCGCGGCGCCGCTCAGGCGGCCTTGGGCGAGCTTAAGAAGGGTTTGAGGGATTTCGAGGCCGCCGAGGAACTCGACCGCGACTCCAAGGAAGCCTTGACGCACGTGTGCTGGGCCCGCCGCCTCCGGGAGGACTACGACGACGCCCTGCGCGCCTGCGACCGCGCGATCGCCATCGATGAGGACTTCGCCCCGGCCTTTCTCCATCGCGGCCTTCTCCACCTCGCGCAGGGCCAAGCCCTCAAGGCCGTCGCCGACCTCCACCGGACGGCGGAACTGGGCCTCTGGGTCCCCGAGGCCATGCTCGCCCAGTCGCTGGCCCACGCCCGGTCAAAACAGTTCCGCGAGGCCCACAACCTCTACCGCCGCGCGCTCAGCCTGGACCCCGGGGTCCGTTCCGCCGATGTCGCCTTCGGGGCCGTCCAGGGCAAGCCGGATGACTTCTATGAGTCCGTGATGGCCCTCTCCGAGGAGTTGGAGGCCGCCCCCCCCGAGCCCTACCTGTTTCTCTATCGGGGAGACGCCCAGCATAACGCCGGGCACTTGGACCGGGCCATCAATGAGTACACCAAGGCCATGGAGCTCGACGGGACCGTCGCCGACGCCTACGTGGCGCGGGCGTGGGCGCTCGAAGATCAAGGGGCTCTCGACGCCGCCCAACAGGACCTCCAGCACGCCGTCGAGCTCGAACCCCGCGAGGGCTCGCACCGGGCCCGGCTCGCCGCCGTCATGACCCTGCGCAAGGAAGCCCGCAAGGCCCTCGCCGCGGCCAAGGAGGCCGTGCGCCTGGCGCCCGGCCGGCCCGAGGGCTGGCTGCGCGCGGGCTACGCCCATTACTCCCTTCGAGAATTTCCCAAGGCCCTCGAAAATTTCCAGAAGGCGGTGGAACTGGAATCCTTGGACCCCAACACCCACAACGCCCTCGGCCTGGGGCTCTTCTCCCTGAGGCGCTTCGCCGAGGCGCGGGAGGCCTTCAGCCGCGCGATCGCCCTCGACCCCAACCGCGACAGCTTCTACCGCAACCGCGGGTCTTGCCAGACGCGCCTCAAGCTCTTCGCCAACGCCGCCACCGACTTTCGCACCGCGGCGCGGGTCAACACCGACCCCGAGCTCGCCGAGCAGTACAACCGCCTCATCGACGAATCCGAGGCCCGGGCCGCCGCCCAGGCTCCCGCGCCGGTCCCGCCCGAAAAAGGGCCTTCGTGAAGGTCCCGGAGCTCTTCGGCCGCGGGAAGCCCGTTTTCTCATTCGAGTTCTTTTTGCCGAAGCCCCCCGTTGATAGCGACGGGTTCCTGGCCGGCGTACGCGAATTGAAGGCCTTGGGGCCCGACTTCGTCACCCTCACCTACGGCGCCGGAGGATCGGCGCGAAGCCTCACCGTCGAGACCGCCGGACGCGTCAAGCGCGAGGTCGGCATCGAGACAGCTTGTCATCTTACCTGCATTACGCATACCAGGGCGGAGATAAGCGACACCCTTGATAAGTTGGCGGCCCTAGGAATCGAGAACATAGTCGCCTTGCGCGGCGATCCGCCAAAAGACGTGGCCGTACTCCCTCCCGGGCAGCGCGAACTGCCATACGGCCGCGACCTGGTCGAGTTTATCAACAAACGCGGGGGGTTCCAGGTCGCGGCGGCCGCGTACCCGGAAAAGCACCCCGAGGCTCCTACCGCGGACGAAGATTTGCGCCGGCTGGTTGAAAAGGTGTCCGCCGGCGCGGCATGGCTCATCACCCAGCTCTTCTTCAACAACCCGGACTACTTCACCTTCACCCGGCGCGCCCGCGAAGCCGGCGTAAAGGTCCCCATCGTCCCGGGCATCATGCCGGTCACGAGCTATCCCCAGCTCGTGCGTTTCACCGCCATGTGCGGCGCCAAGATCCCGGCGGGCATGGCCGCCGAACTGGAGAGGCTCTCGGCCGACCCCGAGGCCGTGATCCGTTACGGCATCGACTACGCCGTTCGCCAATGCCGCGATCTCCTCGACGGCGGTGCCCCGGGGATTCACTTCTATACCCTGAACAAATCCCGCTCGACCGCGGAAATCCTCCGGCGGCTGAGAGGCTAGCCCGTGCCCGAGGCGCTTCTGGGCACGGAAGACGCGGCCCTGGCTCAATCGCTGCGCGAACCCTTCGCGGCCGCGGGGATCCGCCTGCGCCAAGTGTCGGGCCTGGCCGCGCTGGCCGACGCCTCCCGCGCCGCCCCTCCCCAGATCGTCATCGCCGACCTCGACGGCGGGCCCCGGCCGCCCTGGCCCGCGGTGGCCGGCCTGCGGGAGGCGCTCGCCGCCCTCCGCGTCCCGATCGTCGCGGTCTCCGCGGATTACACGAGCCCCCCGAACGTCATCGCGGGGCTGCGCGCCGGAGCCGTCGAATACCTCGCCAAACCGGTCGATCCCCGCGTGTTGACGGCGCGGGTGCTCGCGCTCATCTCGGCCATGGAGCGCCGCCGCCGCGCCCCGGCCGCCTCCGGCTTGCTGCGCACCGCCGACGGCGCGTTCCAACTCGATCTCAAGGCTCACCGCTTCCTCGTGAGGGAGGGGGAAAATCCGCGCGAAATCGCCCTCTCGCCGCGTGAGTATTCCGTCCTCACCGTCCTGCTCGGACGCGCCGGCGAACTCGTCACCAAGGAGGACCTCGCCGGAGCGCTGTGGGCGGGGCAGACCGGTCAGGAGCAGGCGAATCTGACCATCGCCCAATTCATCTCCCACATCCGCAAGAAGCTCGGCCGGGCTGGCGCGCGGATCAAGACCGTGTGGGGGATGGGCTATCGGCTGGAGTGAGCGCAGCCGGCGCCCGCATTCATAAAGTATTCATAAGTTATTCATTAACACACTATTGAATAATCCTCATTCCAGGCTATCCTTATATACGTGCGCCGAGCCTGGGTCCTTGCGACCGCCCTTCTTTCAGCCCTAGCCCTGCACCCTAAGCCCGCCGCGGCTTACGTCTCCTCCAGCGGCACCTGGATACTCATCAAGTCCCTCCATGGCGAGATCGGGGGGACTCTCACCGGCGGCGACTACTCGGTCACGCATACCATGGGAGAGCCCTTCATCGCCATCTCCTCCATGATCGGACCGACGGCCTCGGCCTCGACCATGGTGATCACGGGGTACCTCTCCCAGGTGCCCTCCAATTCGACGGGCAGTTCGGTGATGACCGGCGCCATGGGTTCCTCGGCCACGGTCACCTCCGGCGGGGTGGTCTACGGAGTCTACCCGCAGAACGCTACGCTGCTGACCTTCAATAACGAGATGTCTTCGACCTCTCTGGCCGGGGCGATCACGGTGACCGCCGTCCTCGATCCCCTGGGCAACGCGATCTCCGCGCCCCAGGCCTACACGCTCGCCTATTCGGCGACCCAGCAAATCGCCTACGTCAACCTCCCCGGCGGCTGGGCCAAGGGCACGACCTACGTCATCGCCATGTCGACCGCCGCCAAGGACATCAACGGCACGCCCTTGTCGACGACCACGGCGCAGACCTTCGCCGTCAACCGGGACTACCTGGCCGCCAATACCTTGGCCGCGCCGGGGGATCCCTCCACCACCATCGAGGTCCCGGGGGGGGCCTTCCCGTCCGACTACTTCATCTTGATGAGCACCGGCGTGAAAACCCCCTTGGTCGTGGAGGCCAACGATAATCTTGAAAAGACCCTGGGGCCGGGGACCCGGCCGCTCAAGGTCGTTCTCGTCGAAGCCTTCACCGGTGACGGGGCGGCCTGGACTTCTCACCTCGCCGCCAACGCCCGCCTCAACCTGCCGTTCACGGACGCCGACGGCGACGGACGCGTCGACGGGACCGACCCGCCCGTCCGGAGCAAGTCCTTGGCGGTCTGGCGCCTCAACGAAGACGAGAAGCTCTGGGTCCGCGAACCGGCTTCCCGGCTCGATCTCAGCAACGGCCGCATCATCCTGCCCACCAACCACTTCTCGCATCTGGCCGCGGTCGGGGAGGTCGATACCGACACCTCCATCGTCTACGCCTTCCCGGTCCCTTTCCGCCCCAACGCCAACAACTCGGGGCGCTACGGCACCTGGGCGCAGGGCATCCGGTTCACCAATCTTCCCCAGAAGGGACAGATCCGGATATTCACCCCTTCGGGCCGGTTGGTCCGGGAAATTGAGATTTCCGCCAACCCGCAGAGTTGGGACGTCAAGAACTCGGCCGGCGAGGTCGTGTCCTCGGGTCTTTACCTCTGGGAGGTCGTCTCGGGCGAGAACAGAAAGACAGGGAAACTTGCGGTGATACGATGAGCAAGGCTCTATTACTCTGCCTGCTCTGCCTCCTCGGCCCGGCGACCTCGGAGGCAGCGCCGGGCGGCTCCAGCGCCGATTTCCTCAAGGTCGCCGCCAGCCCGCGCTCCATGGGGATGGGGGAGACCGGCGCCGGTTTGGCCAACGACGCCATCTCGGCGCTTTTCCTCAACCCCGCCGGCATGGCGCGCCTGACCTATCCGGAGGCGGCCTTCAGCTACAACCACTGGTACGAGGGCATCAACCTCCAACACTTCGCCTACGCGCACCCGACCCGGGACTGGGGGACTTTCGGCCTCGGGGGTTCGATCATGCGGGTGCAGTCCTTCCAAGGCTTCGACAACTCCGGGGTCAAGGCCGGCGAGGTCACGGCCCAGGATTTCTCCTTCAAGGCCTCCTACGCGCGCCGCGTTTGGAGCCAAACCGACGACCTGCGCTATGGGGTCTTCGCCGGAGCCGGAGGCAAGTACGCCCGGTCCTCGCTCGACACGGCGCGCGCGGTGGCCGCCATGGGCGACGCCGGCGTGATCGTGGTATGGCCCCTGGGCCCCGGCGCCATCGCGGCCGGAGCCTCGGCGCTCTCCTTCGGCCAGAACTTCCAGTTCGACCGCGAGAAGGAAAAGGCTCCGACGGTCTACGGCGCGGGCGTGAGCTACGCCGTGCCGGTCTACGGAGACCCCCTGGTCGTGGCCTACGACGTCAAGAAGCCCCGCTACGAATCCGTCCGCCACCACGCGGGCTTCGAACTTAGGATCGCGCATGTCTTGGCCTGGCGCCTGGGGCTGACCTCGCACCAGAGCTTGGGCTTTGGGTACCGCGCGGGGGTGGGCTTTCGAATCAAGAACCTCGACATCGACTACGCCCTGGCGAACTACGGACGGATGGGCTTCACCCACTTGATGGGAGTCTCCCTGCGCCTGGGCGCGCCCATCGAATACACCCCTTCCGTCACCTCGGAACAGGAGAAGGCCCGCCAGAGGATCGCGCAGGCCCGCGAGCTCTCCAAGGACGGGCGCCACGTCGAGGCCGCGGAGCGCCTCAACGAGGCCTTGGGGCTCGACCCCCTCAACAAGGAAGCCCTGCGCCTGCTGCGCGAGGTCCGGGACGCCATGGAGCGCAAGCGATGACCGAAGGAAATGGTTCGACTCCTCATCATACTGGAGGAGAACCGTGACCCGGTGGGCAGCCTTGCTGGCCGGCGCGGCGCTGTTGAGCGCCCGTCCCGCCGCGGCCTACTCGTTTCGCGTTGAGAAGACCTACCACGACAGCCTGACCGCCCTTAAGACGGGCAAGTTCCAACAGGCTCTCGAAGGGTTCATGGACGTCCTTCTTGAGGAGCCCGCCTACCCCGGCGCGCGCGCGCGGCTGGGGGAGGCCGCCCGTGAGTTGGTTAAGATCGAGCGCGATGCCGCCTCAAAGGAGCGCGGGCTGATCATGCAGGAGATCCGCGCCATGGCCGGCGGCGGGGATGATGTGCCCGGCTCCCCATCGCTAATGCGCTGGAAACGGTCCCACGAGCGGGCCCTGGAGCTGGCGGCCGACCCGAATCGGCTCGAAGAGGCATTGAAGGAGCATGCCGAGTCGGTCCGCCGCTACCCGGTCTCATTCCGGTCGCAGCAGACTTTCGCCCGCGCCAAGGGAGCATTTCAGTCCAAGCTCTTGGCGGCTTTTCCGTCCGCGGCCCCCCAATCCAACTGGAAGGGCCGCTGGCCCGGCTCCTTCTCCACCGGCGCGCTTGGCGAGGATCTGCTCATCGAACAGGACAACGCCAAGCGTTGGGCCGAATCCGGGGGGCTTTACGACGGGAAGCCCCCCGACCAAGAAAGGCTCAAGGCGCTGGCGCGGGAGACGGGCGAGGCCGAGAAGGCCAGGGAGGACCTGCTCTGGCGCAGCGTCCGGGCCTTCAACTTTCTGCGGCGGGGGGATTACGCCGCGTCCGAAAAGGAATGGCGCACAATTCTGGAGGCCGACCCCGAAAACGCCGAGGCCAAATTCTACGCCGAGCGGGCCAAACAGCGGGGAGCGGAACTCGCTTCCAAGCCGGCCTCCCCGCCCCCGGCCGCCGCGCCCTCGCCGCGCCCCCCCCCGGCGGCGGCCCGGCGCTCCAAGCCCCGAACCCCTCCCGCCCCGGTTCTACCTGAAGCAGACCCCGGGTCGAAACCCGAGGGCGATGGCGTTAAGGAACCACCCTCTCCTGCGGGTTCGGCGCCGGTCGCCGCCTCAGCCGAGGTCACGCGGGAATGGGCGCACGAGCTCTATCAGAAAGGCCTGCGGTCCTACTCGGTCGGAAATCTGGAAGAGGCCATCCGGCTGTGGAGCGCCTGCCTGGAAATGGATTCGGAACACCCCAAGGCGCGCAAGGCCCTGGAGCGGGCCAAGCGGGAGAAGCCATGAGCCTCAAGACCCGCTTCTCGCTGGTGATCTCGGGCCTGGTGCTATTTGTGGTCTCGGCCACGACCGGCATTCTCTATTGGACGGAGCGCGGCTTCCTGCTCTCCGAGGTGCAGGAGCATGAAGAGGAAATCGTCCACTCCCTCGCCCAGGTGGCCGTGGAGAGCCACCTCAGCCAGGACGACCTCATGCTGATCAATTTCACCGCGGCCCTGCCCCAACGCAGCCCGGAGCTCGCCTTCGCCTACGTCGCCGCCCCCGGCGGCAAGGGAGACCTTGTTCTGGCCCACACCCGGCGGGATCTCTCCGGCACGCCGGCCGCGGGGCTGCCTAGGCCGGAGGGGGGAGTGCGCGTGGTCCGCCGTGCCATCGACGCGCGCGGCCAACCCATCGGAGAAGCCGTGGCCGGCTTCTCCGAAGCCCGGGCCATGGACTCGGTCGGGCGGGCGCTGGGCCGCACGCGCCAACGCATACTCGCCGTGACCATGCTCATGACGCTGGTGGGGCTGGCGGCGTCGGTGCTGCTCGCGGTCTCTCTGACCCGGCCGATCTCGCGTCTGGCCGACGCGGCGTCCTCCCTTGGACAGGGCAAGCTCGGCACGCGCATACCGGCCCCGGGAGCCGGCGAGTTGGGCCAGCTTTCCCGCGAATTCAACGAGATGGCCGCCAAGCTCGAACAACTCGACGAGATGAAGCGCGATTTCGTCTCCTCGGTGACCCACGAGCTCAAGAGCCCGCTGGCCGCCATCGACTCCTATCTCTCGCTCATACTCCACGAGAGCAAGGCCCCGCGCGACGTGTCGCGCTGGGTGGAAGACATTTCCTTCATCCGCGGCCACACCGCCCGCCTCTCGCGCTTCGTGACCGACCTTCTCGACCTGGCCAAGATCGAGAAGGGGGCATTCACCCTCCAGAAGGGCTCGGTTGAACTCCGGCCTTTGGCCGACGAAGTCCTGCGTCTGCTGTCGCCCTTGGCCGAATCCAACCGCGTGGCTTTGGACGCCTCGGAACTCAGCCGGGAACTTCCCCGCGTGCTCGCCGACCCGGAGCGGGTTCGCCAAGTCCTCACCAACCTCGTGTCCAACGCCCTTAAGTTCACGCCCGCGGGGGGGCGGGTCAGCCTCACCGCCGAGGCCGCCGCCGTCCTGACGATCCGCGTGTCGGACAACGGCATCGGCATCGCGGCCAAGGATCTCGCCCGTCTATTCCAGAAGTTCGAGCAGGTCAAGGAAGCCCGCGGCGCCGCGCGCGGCCCCAAGGGCACGGGCCTGGGGCTGGCCATTTGCCGGGCCATCGTGGAAGGACACGGCGGCCGCATCTGGGCCGAGAGCGAACCGGGGCGCGGCTCGTCATTTTGTTTCACGTTGCCGCTGGCCGAAGCGAGGGTCGCGGCGGAGGCGCGCAAATGAGCACGGTGCTGATGGTCGACGACGAACCCGATTTCCTGCGCATCGCCGAGCGCATACTCGGTCCCGCCGGCCTCGTGTTGGAGACGGCCGCGACCGCCGAGGCGGCTTGGGAAAAACTTCGTTCCCGACGCCCCTCGGTGGCGATCCTCGACTGGAACCTGCCGGGCGAATCGGGGGTCGAGCTCTGCCGCCGCATCCGCCGGGACCCGGACCTAAAGGACATGCCGGTGATGATGCTCACCGTGCGCAACCTGCCCGAGGAGGAGTTGCGCGGGCTCGAGGAATCGGGGGCCGACCTCTACTTGACCAAGCCCATCGAGCCGGAAGTGCTGTTGACGCGGATTCAAAGCCTTCTGAGGCTTTTGGAGAAATGAACGAGACTCCCCCGCCGAAAATGCGAAGGCCCCGGTTTCCCGGGGCCTTGCGGAGTCGTCCCGCATCCGGCCGTCAACCGCTTCAGTATAACCCCTCCGGCCGATTTCTTCAAGGCCCAAAGCCAAGATGGACGCTGCGGGAGCGGGCTTCGAACCCGCATCTTCCGGTTGACGGCCGGATGTCCTACCGGTTAGACGAGCCCGCAGGTCCACCCCATATACGATCTACCCCCCTGAAAAGTTCCCGGAAAATGCGAAGGCCCCGGTTTCCCGGGGCCCTAGGGTCGTCCCAATGCAGCCACCCGTCAAGTGATTCTAGTTTAACAGGGCCAGCCGACTTCGTCAAGGACCTCCTCGGGACCTGCGGGGACGGGAATCGAACCCGCATCCTCCACTTGACGGGTGGCTGTCCTACCGTTGGACGACCCCGCAGATCCACAACCTATATACGATCTACCCCCCGAAAAGTTCCCAGGAAAATAGATGGCTCCGTGACGAGGTGACGCCATGAATGCAATGAACGCCGTCGCGCGACTTCGGAAACTGGCGATAACGACGCTGGCTCTCGTCGTGGCCGCCCAGCCGGCCTTCGCCGTCGTGCCCCAGCGCATACTCTACCAGGGCACCCTGCGCCGCGCCGGAGCCCTGCACACGGGCAACGCCACCTTCCTTTTCCGCATCACCAGCGCGGACGGCCTGGTCGAGTATTGGAACTCGGGCTCGACCGTTGCCTACGTTTCGGCGGGGCTTTTCCGCTATCCCCTGGGCGTCGACAATCCGGCGACGGGGCCCAACGAGGCGACCGCGTTCGTCGGCATCGACTGGTCCAACGTCAGCCCCTATGTCGAGGTGACCGTGGACGGGGCCCTGCTCACCCCGCGCGAGGAGATCCACTCGGTGCCCTACGCGATCTTTAACTCCAACGCCACCGACGCGGTCAACCCGCGCGTCATGCGCTCGGGGGACGCGATGACCGGCTCCCTGACCCTCTACGGCTCGACGCTCACCATCACCGGCAACGCCCTGTCGGTCGGCCTCTCGACTTTCGTCGTCGCCGGCGGGCTGGTGGGAATCGGGACGGCGAGCCCCGGGGCGAGGCTGGCGGTGTCCGACCCGACCGGAACGACCCTGCTCAGCGGCTCTCAAATTCTCGCCTCCGGGAGCGGCGCCTCCAGCGGCGTCATCGGCGTTGACCGTGCCGTGGCCTCGGCCGTCTCGGTCTACCGGGTCAAGAGCCTGGCGGGCGACAAGTGGCGGTGGGGACTGGAGGCGAGCAACGACGATTGGCACATCGTCGACGAGGTCAATTCGCTCGACCGCATGACCATCACCCAGGCCGGGAACGCCGGCATCGGATACACCGCGCCGCAGGGCCGGCTCGAGGTCCGCCCGGCCGCGGCCAACGCCTACTCCCTCTTCGTGAGCTCCCAGAACGGCGCTGAGATCTTAAGCGTCGACAAGCTGGGAGACGTCCGGGTGGGGGCCCACGGCCACGCCTTCGCCTCGGGGGACCTGAGCGCCGACCCGGATCTGCTGGTGAGCGGAAACGTGGTCATCGACGGCCGGTTCATCTCGCATAACAACTCGGGTTCCTCGGTCACCTTCACCTCGGCCGGGGAGTTCGTGGTGGGAACATCGAGCTTCTCCGTCGTCCAGGGCAGGACGGGCATCGGGACCTCGAGCCCCGACGCCCCCCTCGACATCGAGAAGGCCGCCCCGGACGCCTTCTTCACCGAGACCATCCGCCTGACCAACCCCTCCTCGACGGCGAGCGGCCGCAATACCATCGACTGGTTCAACGCCGCCGGCAACATGAAGAGCGCCCGCATCTACTCCCAGGTCGGCGCCGCCTACAACGCCTCCAAGTTCTTCATCGACGTGGCCAACACCAGCCAGGTCCTCCAGCAGAGGCTCACGATCGACGAGGACGGGGATGTCGGCATCGGGACGACCAATCCCAGCTCTCCACTGGAGGTCAACGGCGTCCTGAGGGTGACGCGAGCTCAAGGGGCGAACGACTTGACCATAAATCCCCAGTCTGCGGGCGAACCCGTCTATTGGCACCAGTTGGGGGCGACGCAGAGCTTCGGGGTGCGCAGCAACGGCGTCTTTCAGTTGGGCCCGGGAGGCCTGGTCTCCAACGGCGCCGAGATCAGCCTATCTCCCTCGGGATTTCCCGCGCAGATTAATAGAGGCGGCTTCCATATCGAATTTAGCGATTCTTCCAATCAGTTCGTTTTCCAATCCGGCCATTCGGCGGAAGCAGCAAGTCGATCGGCGTTCGTGTTCAATGCTCAGAACGCGCTTGCGACGTCGAATATATTCGAATTGCGCGAGGCGGGAGCGGCCGTCATGACGGTCAATCCGGCTGGCAACGTCGGCATCGGGACCACGAGCCCCGGCGCCACGCGCCTGCGGGTCCAGGGCTCCTCAGCGAGCGACTTCCACCTGCGCGTCTCCTCCGCCAACGGGAGCACCGAGCTCATGGTCGTCGCCAGCTCCGGCGCCGTGGGAATCGGCACGAGCGCGCCGCAGGCGCGCCTCCACGTGAGCGGCAACGCCTTCATCGACACCTCCGGCGCGTCGCCGCAGGATCGCCATGTGACGTTCAAGAGCGGCGGCAGCCAGTTCGGCTGGGGCGCCTACCCCGGGTCCTACGCGCCGGGACTCCTCCTTCAGGGGATCACGGGCGGGGGGGCGGAGAGCGCCTCCCACTTCCTCTTCATGTCGGCCCTCGACGACAACCAGCCCGCCGCCCGCCTCTCGACGACCAAGGACCTCGAGGTCTACACCGCGGCCACGGCGGCGGGACTTCCGGGCAACCTCACGCTGCGCATCGGTTCCGGAGCCCGCAACGTCTACCTGGGCGATTCGGCGGGAACCGCCGGCGGCACCGCCTCCTCCAACACTTTCGTGGGGTCGGGGGCGGGTTTCACCAACGCCACCGGCAACGCCGACACCTTCATCGGGAGGGCCGCGGGCTTCAGGAACACCGCCTCCTCCAACACCTTCGTGGGCTCGGAGGCCGGCTACCAGAACACCTCGGGCGCCCCCAACGTCTTCCTGGGCGCCTCCGCCGGGGCCTCCAACACCACGGGCGCCGGCAACGTCTTTATCGGACCGCAGGCCGGCTACACCAACACCACGGGCTCCAACCAGCTCATCATCGACAACGACTCCCTCGGTCCACCGCTCGTTTTCGGCGACTTCTCGACCGGCAACCTCGGCATCGGCACCTCCAGCCCCGGCACATCGCGACTTTGGGTCCAGGGGGTCGAGGCGAATGATTTCCACCTGCGGGTCTCGAGCCAGAACGGGACCACCCCCATCCTCGCGGTCGACAAGGCCGGCAGGGTCGGAATCGGCACTTCCAGCCCCGATTTCAAGCTCGTCGTCTCCGCGGAAGGCCAGAGCCTCCAAGGCATGCGGGTCCAGGGCGGGCTTGCGGGCAATGACATCATGTACTGGCAGAAGGGAAACGGCACCTATGTGGGCATCGTGCAAGAGGATGGCGACTGGGGAATCGGCGCGAACGCCGCTCAGGGAAGGCTCGAGGTGAGGCCCGCGGTGGAAAACAACTTTACCATGTGGATCAGCAGCCAGAACGGGACCGGCGTCACGGTGGTCGACAAGGCCGGCAACGTCGGCATCGGGACGACGAATCCCGGGGCCAAACTGGAGGTTGCCGGAGGCTTCCGCGTCGGAACGACGGCGCAAACCGGGAGCGCGAATCGATTCCGGATGCTGCAGGCGATGGTCCGGGTCACCAAGTCGGCAAATCAAACCCTTGCCAACAACACCTTGACGGCCGTCACCTGGGATGAGGAGGGGTTCGATACCGACACGCTCCATGACAACGTGACGAACAACTCCAGACTCACCGCGACCGTCGCCGGAAAGTACCTCGTGGGCGCCACTCTGGTCTATTTGGAGAATACAACGGGAGGCCGGGGAGTTCATGTCCGAAAAAACGGCACCACCTACTACGGCGGCAATGAGCCGCAGACTCCCGCCGCGGGGGGCAGTTTCCACGACGGTTTCTCCCACACGACGCTGGTGGATCTGGCGGCCGGAGACTATGTCGAGATCATCGGTCACCAGCAATCCGGGGGCAACTTGGACATCCTGGCCAGCGCCACCAACCCGGGTTCCCAAGCCTGGATGAGCTATGTCGGAGAGTAGACTTGTCGAAGTCGAGGCCGGACGGGTCGTCACGCGCAATGACGGCCCGGTCAGCGCCTACGTTTGCGCTTCTAATGCCGGCACGAACAATTCCCCCCCTTGATTGGGGCGGACCCAGGTGCTAAACTAACCGAAAGGCTCGGCAAACAGCAAGGGGAGCCGGGCCGACGGAGAGCGCCATGTCAACTCGAACGCGGCATAACGTCAAATTGACGTACGAAGACTACCTCCGCTTCCCGGAGGATGGGAGGCGGCACGAGCTCATTGTAGGTCTCCGGTCGGCGGTTTGACCACTGCGGATTTCGGAGTGTGTACGGGTTCACTGCTTACGGCCTGCGGGTTCGGGTAGCGGGGCCAAGCCCCACATTGTCGGCTCTGCAACCTCGCTTCGGGTCGCCCCTTGCAAGTGGCCCACCCTACGTCGTTCAACAGCCAAGACGACGGCTGAACTTCCATCAGCAAGTCTCCTGTCGTTTGCGTCTGGACGGCCCGCCCACATTCCGCTTATCCCGGACATGACTTTTCCGAATTACCTCGACAGGTCCCGATCCACCCGTCACTGGTATAGCGTCTGGGGAACCTCCAGCAGTTCAAGCAGTCGTTTCTGCAGCGCACTGAGCTTCAACGGAAAGCAGACGACCTCATCGCCTCGCTGGAACTCGTACCAGGATACGCCTTTGAAGGCCTCCAATATCCTGGCGCACGTCGGCGTCTTGGGATGAGAGACGGCGCTGCCGCAAGCGCGGACTTATAGAAGGTCCCTAAACTGCTCGATGCTCCCCCCCGTGTGGCGGGAAACGGACAAATGGAATATACTCTAGGATATGGAGCGCGTCTTTTATGAGGATGTCTTTCGGGCCCTCAACCGGCACGGAGTCCGCTACCTGATCGTGGGCGGGGTCGCGGTCAACCTCTTGGGCGTGCCGCGCATGACGAAAGATCTCGATCTTATGCTGGACCTGAGCGCCGGCAATCTGAAGCTGTTCCTGTCCGCGGTCAAGGACCTCGGTTATCGCCCTCGGGCTCCGGTGGCCCTGGAGGAGTTCGCGGACGCCGACAAAAGGGAGGCTTGGCGACGCGAGAAGAACGCCGTCGTGTTCACGCTCAATGACCCCCGCGATCCCCTCACGCAGGTCGATATCTTTCTTGAAAATCCAATCGATTTCGAATCCGCTTACAAGGACAGACGGCAGTTGGAAGCCGGCGACATGACGATTGCCGTGGTCTCGATTGAATCCCTCATCCAATTGAAAGCGCGAGCCAACCGCCTCCAGGACAAGTCCGACATCGCGATGCTTCGCAAGATCCAGAATGAAAAACGAGAAGACTGACGGAGGCTTTGAGTACGCGGTCTCCAGCGAGGCCATCGAGGAACACCGGAAGCTCTCGACTTGGGACAAACTCCGCTGGCTGCGCCAGGCCAACGCCTTCATTTCCCGCTTCGCCACGGAAGAGACCAAACGCCTTCACGCGCGCTTTCGATCCGGCGCTCTCTAAGAAAACAAAAGCGCAGATGGGTTTCATCGCGCAGGAGGTCGAGGAGGTCTTCCCGGAGTGGGTTTCCAGGGGGAAGGACGGCCTCAAGCAGATCACCGCCACCGGGATCAATTTGGTGCTGGTGGAGGCGCTCAAGGAGCAGCAGGCCGAGATCGAGGCCCTGCGCAAGGAGCTGCGGGCGATCAAGACCCGGTAGCGGTCCGTCCCCGTCGTCGGTAGTGGACGGGACGGCCGAGCCGGCGAACTCTAAGCGATGGGGCAAACCCCGGTGTTCGAGTCGGGATTTAACCCTCGTCGATCTGAACGACTCCTGAACAATTCCCCCCTTGATTGGGGCGGACCCAGGTGCTAAACTAACCGAAAGGCTCGGCAAACAGCAAGGGGAGCCGGGCTGACAGAGAGCGCTATGTCAACTCGAACGCAGCATAACGTCAAATTGACGTACGAAGACTACCTCCTCTTCCCGGAGGATGGGAGGCGGCACGAGCTCATTGACGGAGAACATTTTATGACACCCGCTCCTTCCACCCGGCATCAAAGAATCTCACGCAAGCTTGTCGGTTTTCTGGATTCCCACTTGCAACGCACGAAAGCGGGTGAGGTCTTCTATGCTCCCACGGATGTCGTCCTCTCCGAGCAGGATGTCGTTGAACCCGACCTCCTGTTTGTGTCCGCAGCCAGGGCCTCCATTGTTACCGAAAAAAACATCCAGGGGGCTCCGGACCTCGTGGTTGAAATCATCTCGGAAACATCCCGCAAGACCGATAAGACCATCAAGCGCAAGCTCTACGAGCGCCACGGCGTGCGCGAGTATTGGATCGTCGACCCCGAATTGGAAACCGTGGAAATCTACCGCATGAGCGACCGCGGGTATGTCCGCGCGGCCGAGTTGTGCCGGGAAGCGGACCATGCCCTCGAGACCCCCCTCCTGCCGGGCTTTCAGTTCAAGCTTTCCGATATCTTCTCATAAAGACCCTGAGCGCTTTCTTTAGGAAGAGGCCCGCGCCGACGCGGAGCCGGGTGACGGCTGACGTTAAAACATATTTTATTATGTATTGATTTTATATAGATTTCGACTATACTATCAATATGGTCAACGCCGACATCACCGCTAGGCGAAGAGCCTTGAAGTTGACGCAGAAGGAGGCGGCGGCCCGCTGTGGGATCAGCCAACAGCACCTGTCCATGATCGAAAGCGGGCGGACCAGGCCGACGCTGGAGACCCTTCAAAGGATCGTCGAGTCGCTGGGGCTCGAACTGCACGTCCGGCTTCGGGCTGGGACCGCGCTGATTGCCCCCGACCTGCCCGGCTCCGACTTGGTAGCCCGGGGAATCGCCGACCTCTCGCGCGGAATGGTTTCGATGCCCGCTCTGCTGGTGTCGATCGGAGCCCCGCGCCTGCGGCGCGCCGGCATCCCTGTGCCGGAGCCCCTGGCTCGCCCCAATGAACGCCTTTACGAGCTCTTGAGCCGGGACGGCGCCGACTCCGCCCACTCGCGCTACAACGCGCTGGTGCGCCGGTTGGTGAGCTTCGAGCGGGCCGCGGCATGCGCGAGCTGACGGACGCGGCGCGCCTGCATGACTTCATGCGGGCGCTGGGCCGGGAGGCCGCGGAGGAGGGGCGGGTCTATCTCACCGGCGGCGCCACCGCCGTGCTCATCGGCTGGCGCGCCACGACCATAGACGTCGATATGCGGATCGTCCCCGAGTCGGACGACGTGCTGCGCTGCCTGCCGCGGCTGAAAGAGGAGCTGCGCATCAACGTGGAACTAGCCTGGCCGGAACAATTCGTCCCGGCTCTCTCCGGCTGGGAGGACCGCAGCCCCCGCATCGTCCGCGAAGGGCGGCTTTCCTTCCACCATTACGACTTCTACTCCCAGGCCCTCTCCAAACTGGAACGGGGCCATCGGCAGGACCTCGATGATGTCTCCGAAATGCGGCGGCGGGACCTAGTCAAGCCAGACGAGCTCCTGCGGCTCTACGGGGCCGTTGAGGCCCAGCTTTACCGCTACCCGGCCGTCAACCCCGCCACCCTGCGCTCCGCCGTCGAGTCCTTCGCCCAAAAATAGCGGGAACTTTTTCGCCCCTAGATCGTATATGGGCTATGGGCCCTTCGGCCCTTACCCCGGAACCCAGGAAGGTGTAGAATGGAATTCATGATCGGCAAGCCGGACGAACCAGCCACGAAGGGAGACCTCAAGGAAGCCGTCGTGCTTATGCGCTCCGAGTTGAAGTCCGAGATCTCCGGCCTCCGCACCGAACTCAAGGCCGAAATCTCCGGAGTGCGCACCGAACTCAAGGCCGAAATCTCCGGAGTGCGCACCGAACTCAAAGCCGAAATCACCGAAACGCGAAAGGTTCTGGGGCTCGAAATTCTCAAGACCAACGACCGAATCGATCGATTCGAAGCGCGCTTCATGGGCGAATTCGCCGACTTCAAGTCCACCATGGCCTCGATGCTGGACAAGGTCGCCGGCCACCTGCAGGACTTCCGGCGCGAAACCGCCATCTGGCCCCAGGTCATGGACCGGCAGGGCGCGATGCTCCGCGACCACGAGCGGCGGCTGGGCCGCCTCGAAAATACCTAGACCCCGCCTCGTTTGCGGGGGACTTCGCAATTAGCTAGAGTCCTCCCGCGCGAGGTTTCGATAGTTCCCACCCTCCTTTTTCTGGTCATGCTCGTCCCGCGGGCCCGGGCTCAGGCCCCGGCCGGCGCGGAGGCCTGCCCCAAGGACGGGGCGGCCGCGGCGGCCGCGGTCGGGGTATCCACGGGCGCCGTCGTGCGCGAGGTCCGGGTCAAGAATCTCAACGTCTTTGACCTGTCGGTCCCGGGTGAGGACCGCGGCCTCTACCGCCTGGCCAACCGCATCCATGTCGTGACCCGGGAGCACGTGGCGCGGCGGGAACTGCTATTGGGACCCGGCGACCCTTACGACCCGCTCGGGGCCGCCGAATCCGAGCGGCTCATGCGCGGCAACGGGTCCTTCCGGAAGGCCGAGGTCAGGCCCGTGCCGCGTCCCGACGGCGATCTGGACCTCGAAGTCACAACCCAGGACGCCTGGACCTTGAACCCGGTTTTCGGCGTCGGCACCGAAGGCGGCGATCATTTCTTCATGCTGGGGGCCTTCGAAGCCAACCTCCTGGGCTACGGAAAATCCATCGGCTACCTCCATTCCCAGTTCGGCCCGCGCATCCGCAACGATTTCCGCTACCACGACCCGCGTTTCCTGGGAACGCGGGCGCGGCTCTCCGGCCTCTTCGCCACGACGATCCGGGGCAAGTCCTTCGGAATCGACTTGGCGCGCCCCTTCTTCTCTCTCGACACGCCCTGGGCCGCGGGCTCCCGGTGGTTTCGCACCATCCAGGAGGACATCCTCTATCTGGAAGGCACGGAGCACACGCGCTTCACTTCCAGCGCGCGGGCGGGGCACCTATCGGCGGCACGCCGCGTGCCCCTGGGGCCGGGGGTGCACCGCGCGGAGGCGGGGTGGTTCTACGACCGCACCGAATTCTTCCCGACCGCCGATACCAAAGCGGGCACCCTTCCGGAAAACCGCAAGATCACCGGGCCCCTGGCCGGCTACACCTGGATGCGGCCGAATTTCGTCAAGGAAACCTATATCAACAAGATGGAGCGCTGTGAAGACATCAATCTCGGCAACGAGTTCCGGGTGATGGGGGGACCCATGACGAAAAGCTTCGGCTCGGACCGGGATCGGTTCGTTTACAGCGTGACCGATCAGCAGGGACTGCGCTTGGGATCGGGGAGATTTCTCCTCGCCCACCTAGGGGCTTCGGGCCGGACGCTCAACAGCCGCTCCGACAATCAACTGCTCTTCGGCGGCGCCAACCTCTATTGGCAGTCCCACGCCCCCACGCTGCAAACCTCGGCGGCCCACGTCGAGGCGAGTTTGGGAAGGGCGCTGGACCGCGAGAACCAACTCTCGCTCGGCGGCCACACCGGCCTTCGAGGCTACAAGAATTTCAGCTTTAACGGCTCGAAGGCCATCCTGGTCAACCTGGAGCACCGGATCTTTTTCCCCGGGTTCGATTTGCTGAGGCTGTTCCGGGTCGGAGCGGCCGTCTTCTTCGATAGCGGGGCCGCGGCCCCGGAAGGCTCCGGCATTTCTTGGAAGCGCTTTAAGTCGGACATCGGCGCGGGGCTGCGGATGGGATCCATGCGATCGCGGGGGGGGCACGTCGTGCGCTTCGACGCCGCCTACGCGCTGGATCCGGGGCCCGGGCCGCGCTGGGTTTTCTCCGTGAAAGGGGGACAGGCCTTCGACATCGGCGCGAGCGCCTCGCGCCTCGTGCGGCGCTCGCCGGGATCGAACCTCAATGAAGGTTCTCCCGCGCCTTCCCATCACGCGAGATAATGACGCCATGAGCGAGCGAGTCGACGCCGTCGTCATCGGAGCCGGGGCCGTGGGGCTGGCCGTGGCCGAACGGCTCTCCCGGCGCCCCAACGGCACGGTGGTCGTGCTGGAGAGACACGAGCGCCACGGCGTCGAGACTTCCAGCCGCAACAGCGAGGTGGTGCACTCGGGGCTCTACTACGCCGAGGGAAGCCTCAAGGCCAAGCTTTGCGTGAAGGGACGGCGCATGCTCTACGACCTGGCTTCGCGCCACGAACTGCTTTGCCGCCGGACCGGCAAGCTGATCGTGGCCTGCGACGAAGATGAGATCCCAAAGCTTGAGGCATTACGGGCGCGGGGTCAGGCCAACGGCGTGGACGGCCTTGAGATTCTGGACCAAAGGACGGTTTCAGCGCTCGAACCTGCGGTTCGAGCGCGGGCTGCCCTGCTGGTCCCGGAAACCGGAATCATGGACTCGGAGGCGGTGATGCGCTTCTACCGGGCGCGCGCCGAGGACCAGGGCGTCATCTTTCTTTGGAAAACCGAACTGCGGCGAGTCGAGCGGGAAGCGCAGGACTATCGCCTCTGGGTCAACGGGATGGACGAACCGATCTTGGCGGCGGCCGTCGTCAACTCCGCGGGCCTGGCCGCCGACCGCGTGGCGGCCATGGCCGGCATCGACCCCGACCAGGCCGGCTACCGGCTCCACTACTTCAAAGGCGAATACTGGCGGATCCGGCGCGACCTCCCCGTGCGGCGGCTGATCTACCCCCTGCCGGGGCCCCACGGTCTGGGAATCCACCTGACCATCGACACCCGGGGCGGCCTGCGGCTGGGACCCAACGCTTTCCCCGTGGACCGGCTGGACTACGAGATCGACCGGGGCCACGCTCCCGATTTTCTCAAGGCCGCGTCCCGCTACCTGCCGGGGCTCAGGGAGGAGGACCTAGCCCCCGACACCTCGGGCATCCGGCCCAAGCTCGCCGCGGATGGAAGCTTCCGGGATTTCATCGTGGCCGAGGAATCGGGCCGGGGCCTGCCGGGGTGGGTGAACCTAGTCGGGATCGAATCCCCGGGGCTGACGGCCGGCCCCGCAATCGCGGAGCTTGTGGCGGATTTGATAGGGTTTTGAGAATTCGTACGCCTGCCGCAGACACCACTATTTGGTAGAATCGGGGCGAACAAGGTGAGATCGAACAACGGTGTCAATCACGGTGCTTAGAGGCATAGCCGTCCGGTTAACCGTCGAGGACTTACTATCCACGTGGATAGTTGGCCCCCTGTCCGAAGTGCGTTATATTGCGCCATTGACCGTCCGTGGTCCCCTCGGTCCGCTTATCGGGCTACCCAGCACGTCTACCGCTCCGTCGGAAAGTGGGTATGGCTGAACTATTCCCTCCCTCGATTAACCGCACGGCCATGGTGCTTAGAGGCCCTAGACCTCCAAAGGCTGGCTTGTCCCTAGGCTCCCAACAAGTTCGCAAGATCTGCCAAGCCCTGTCTTCCCAGTACGGCAATCCGCTACATGGAAATAGGAAGAATCCCCTCGACGAACTCGTCTACATTATTCTTGGCTCATGGCACGGAACTGTGGGTTGAGAAGGAGCGCGTGAGCGAAGCGAACG